>NZ_CP043727.1:4396143-4710154 GCF_009831415.1 Yersinia canariae
TGCCGGATATCGATCCCGACACCCAAATCTCTGAATTGGAACGCAATTTACGCCGCATCTTGTCGCATCTTAGCGTAATGCATACCGTTTCATCCCTAGCATGGCAACAACAGCCGCACCACGGTATTTGGCGCAGCCATAGATTGCAGAGTAAGGCGTAAAATGGAGAGGTTAAGCCCTCTCCATGAGGCCACTTAGCCTTTTACCAGGTTGGCGATGGCTTGTTCCAAACGCGCCATACCTAGCTGAATATCTTCTTGCTCAATCACCAGTGAAGGTGCCAACCGCAGTACGTCTGGCCCCGCATTGAGAATCATCAAACCCTGCGCTGCCGCCTCGGTCAGGAACTCCCGCGCACGACCATGATATTGCGGTGTTAATTCTGCCCCAATCAACAACCCCATGCCGCGAATATCACTAAACACATGATACTTGCTGTTAATTTCTTGCAGAGCCTGCACAAACACGCCGTGACGCTGTTCAATACCATCAAGTACCTCAGGGGTGTTAATCACATCCAATGCGGCTTCTGCTACCGCACAGGCCAGAGGATTGCCACCATAAGTGGTACCGTGTGTTCCGACGGCCATCACTGATGCAATTTCTTCTGTTGTCAGCATCGCACTGACAGGGAACCCGCCGCCCAATGCTTTAGCCGTAGTGAGGATATCTGGCGTGACACCATAATGCATATAGGTAAACAGCTTACCGCTGCGCCCCATGCCGCTTTGAACTTCATCAAACACCAACAGCGCTTTATGTTGGGAGCAGAGCGCACGCACCCCTTGCAGAAACTCTGGCGTCGCAGAGGTAATGCCCCCTTCCCCTTGGATCGGCTCCAGCACGACTGCGCAAGTGTGGTCATCCATTACTGCTTTTACCGCTGCCAAATCATTAAAAGGCACATGGATAATATCAGCGGGTTTCGGACCAAAACCATCGGAGTATTTTGGCTGCCCCCCGACTGATACAGTAAATAGGGTGCGGCCATGGAATGCATTGTGGAAGGCAATGATTTTAGTTTTATAAGGACTATGGCGTTCAATAGCGTAATGGCGGGCTAACTTAAATGCGGCCTCATTTGCTTCGCCGCCAGAGTTGGCGAAAAACACCCGGTCAGCAAAGGTCGCGGCAATCAGTTTTTGCGCTAAACGTAGCGCTGGCTCATTGGTGAATACATTACTGGTATGCCATAGCATTTCACCTTGCTGATGCAATGCCGCCACCAATGCCGGATGGCAATGCCCCAGTGCTGTGACTGCAATTCCACCTGCAAAATCAATGTATTCCGTGCCTTGCTGATCCCACACCCGGCTACCTTTCCCTTTTACCGGGATAAACTGCGCTGGTGCATAAACAGGCAAAATAACCTGATCGAATGTACTGCGATTCACTGCTAATTTATCTGCCATTACGCTGCCCACCCTGATAAACCATTAAACTACCCATTACTGATATGTGAAAATATAATCACAAAATATGCATAAAAAATCACAATCAGGCAAATGAAAAATTATTTAATTGACGACATACAAATCAACTAATTAATTTCTAAGGAAATTATCTAATAATTGATGACCTTGCTCACTGAGGATACTCTCCGGATGGAACTGCACGCCTTCCAGCGGCAAACTACGATGGCGGATACCCATAATCTCATCCATTACACCGCCCTGCTCCGTCCACGCAGTCAGCTCAAAACAATCAGGCAGTGAGTCGGCGGCAATGACTAAAGAGTGATAACGCGTCACGGTCAGCGGTTGATTAAGCCCACGAAAAACCCCCTCACCAGTATGGCGAATAGCGGTTGTTTTGCCGTGCATCACTTGCCGCGCCCGCACAATCCGCGCGCCAAAAGCCTGCCCTAGCGCCTGATGACCAAGACAGACGCCCAAGATTGGCAACTGACCGGCGAAGTGGCGAATAGCGGCCAAAGAGATCCCGGCCTCATTCGGTGTGCAGGGGCCGGGAGAAATGACCAAATGAGACGGTGATAATTTTTCAATATCAGTCAGTTGCACTTCATCATTACGTTTAACCACCACCTCCGCGCCCAGTTCACAAAAATACTGGTAAAGGTTGTAGGTAAATGAATCGTAATTATCGATCAATAACAGCATTTCATATCCAAAACATCGAGTTAACGCTTGCGCCCACCGGTAATAGACCCCAGAACACCGCGCAAAATTTGTCGGCCCAGATCGCGCGCCATACTTTTGGCGGCAGTTTGCACCATACCATCACGTTTACCACCACGCGGGCCGGTAGAACCAAACAGCAAATCATTCAGCCCATCCATCAGACCACCGCCGTGACCATTCGGCTGCTCAGGTGCTTTCGCCCCGCCAGACGCCGCGTCCCCCAAGGTGGATGAGCCATCAGCAGACAATTTCTCATAGGCCGATTCTCGGTCCACCATCTCTTCGTAGCGGCCATACAATGGCGAATGATTGATGGCGTGATTGCGTGCAGCGACATCCAGCGCCCCCATTTTGGATTGCGGAGCAATCACCATGGCGCGCTCAACAATATTGGGCCGCCCTTTCTCATCAAGAAAAGAAATAAGTGCTTCGCCCACGCCCAGTTCGGTAATCACCTGTTCGGCACTGAATGCCGGGTTCGCCCGCATAGTTTGCGCGGCGGATTTAACCGCTTTTTGATCGCGAGGGGTAAAAGCGCGTAATGCATGTTGCACCCGATTCCCCAATTGGCCGAGGATCTTATCCGGAATATCTAGCGGGTTTTGTGTCACAAAATAGATACCCACCCCTTTTGAACGAATCAGGCGCACAACTTGTTCAACTTTATCCACCAGCGCCGTCGGAGCATCGGTAAACAATAAATGGGCTTCATCAAAGAAAAAGACCAATTTAGGTTTATCCACATCCCCCACTTCCGGTAATTGCTCGAAAAGCTCGGCCAATAACCACAGCAGGAAAATGGCATAGAGTTTAGGTTGATTAATCAGTCGGTCAGCAGCCAGCAGGTTGATAACACCTTGCCCATTGCTGCCAGTTCGCATCAAATCGTGAATATCCAGCATTGGCTCACCAAAGAATTGATTAGCTCCCTGCTCTTCTAAGGTCAATAAACCGCGCTGGATGGCACCAATCGAGGCTGGAGTGATATTGCCGTATTGCGTGCGGAACTGTTTGGCATTATCGCCGACGAATTGCACGATAGCGCGTAAATCTTTCATGTCCAGCAGCAGCAAATTGTTGTCGTCCGCAATTTTAAAGACTAATTGCAGCACACCACTTTGCACGTCATTGAGATCAAGCAAGCGCCCCAGCAGCAGTGGGCCAAGATCAGAAATGGTTGCTCGGATTGGGTGACCTTTTTCAGCAAAAATATCCCAAGGGACAATCGGGCATGCTTGGGGTTGCCAGTCAGTTACCCCTATCGCCGCCAACCTTGCTTGCAGCTTTTCCGATTCGACACCTTCAGCACCAATACCGGATAAATCGCCTTTTACATCGGCCAGAAATACCGGAACACCAATGCGGGAGAATTGCTCGGCCATTTTTTGTAATGTGACCGTTTTTCCGGTCCCGGTCGCGCCTGTAATCAGCCCATGGCGGTTTGCCAATGCCGATAAAATCACTAAATCCTGTGCCGGCTGCGCTTTCGCGATAAGCAATGCTTCACTCATGAACCTTTACCCCACACTGAGACAGATAATTGATTATATGCAACCTGTTGATTAATTTCTGGCAGAAATGGGATTTTAGGCGGGTTAATCAGCCTTCCGGGAAGAAGGCTGATGGCGAGATGATTAAGGTAGAACTTTTGCTGACAGAATTGTAATCGGTTTAACCGGCACATTCTGATACGGGCCAACGTTTTCTGTCTGAACCTGGGAGATTTTTTCTACCACATCCATACCCTTAACCACTTTGCCGAACACAGCATAGCCAAAGTCACGCTGGCCATGATCGAGGAAAGCATTGTCTGCTACGTTGAGGAAAAATTGGCTGGTGGCGCTGTCTTTATCTGCGGTGCGGGCCATAGAGATGGTGCCACGCAGGTTACGCAAGCCGTTATCCGCTTCATTCTTGATCGGTGTTTTAGCCGTTTTCTGTTTAAAATCGGCAGTAAAACCCCCGCCCTGAATCATAAAACCGGGGATAACGCGGTGGAAGATGGTGTTGTTGTAATAGCCGTTGTTGACATAATCAACGAAATTCTGTGTTGAAACCGGTGCCTTCTGGCTATTGAGTTCTAACTCAATATTCCCAGCCGACGTTGTTAACAACACATGAGGTTCACCGGCAGCTAAAGCCGCGGGCGTGACGGCGCTTAGGGAGCAAAGTGCGATGAAAGTCACTAAAGTACGTTTGAACATTAACGGTTCCTTTCTGTAGGATGCGAACAACGGAAAAGCGCTTTGATTCTAGAGAGCTGACCCGCGCAATGCCACCCATTTACGGTTATTTACGTAACAGAATGCGCATTTTCGCTGAAAACTCGCCGCAGCGGCAGAGAAACAGCGCAATAGAGATTAATTAGCCAAACTAAACCATCTACCAGATCTCAGGCAACAGTGAAATTCTGCAACCGGGATCACGTCTTGCCTATTTTCTTGACCCCAAACTGCCATTCTTGTGAGCACTATCCCATTTTGTTTTTGGTTAATCGTTAGTCTTCTCACTCAAATGAGAGCGCTCTCATTTCTAATTTACCCATTTGGAGGCCAAAGATGAAAACCTTTAAAATTGCCATTATTGGTGGCGGCAGTAGCTATACCCCTGAGCTAGTTGACGGATTAATTCAGCGTATTGACCAGTTACCCGTCACTGAACTGGCGCTGGCTGATGTCGAGTTAGGCCGTCAAAAAGTGGAGATTATTGCCGCGCTGACCCGCAGAATGCTGGACCGCCATGGGCTGGAACACGTGAAAGTTAGTGTTCACTTCTCACTGGACACCGCTATCGAGGGTGCCAATTTTGTTCTAACACAATTCCGTGTCGGCCAACTGCCAGCCCGGGCGGCGGACGAGCGCTTGGGTCTGAAATATAACTTGCTCGGGCAGGAAACGACTGGCGTTGGTGGTTTTGCTAAAGCGCTACGCACCATTCCCGTGATGCTGGATATTGCGGCTAAAGTTGAGAAACTGGCACCGGATGCTTGGATAATTAACTTTACCAACCCAGCCGGTATCGTCACTGAGGCCGTTACCCGTTATAGCAAAGCGAAAATTATTGGCCTGTGTAATGTTCCAATCAGCATGCACCATATGATTGCGAAATTATTGGATGCGCCATATGAAGATATCCAGCTGCGCTTTGCGGGTCTAAATCATATGGTTTGGGTGCATGAGGTTCTCCAGCAAGGTAAAAATGTTACCGCAGATGTGCTGAACATGTTGTGTGACGGTGCTTCACTGACCATGAACAACATTAAAGAAGCACCATGGCCGCCAGAATTCCTGCGAGCAATGGGTGCAATTCCTTGCCCATATCATCGCTATTTCTACCAGACACAAGATATGCTGGCAGAAGAAATGGCCGCCGCGGCTGAACGTGGCACCCGCGCAGAGCAAGTCATGCAGGTAGAAAAAGAGCTGTTTGATCTGTACGCTGACCCCCATCTGGATAGCAAACCGGAGCAACTCAGTTTCCGGGGCGGATCATTTTATTCTGAAGTAGCACTGGAACTTATTCGTGCAATTCATAATAATTTAGGTACGCAACTAGTTGTGAATACAACCAACCGCGGCGCGATTCGCGGTTTGTCTGATGGCTCAGTGGTAGAAACCAACTGTATTGTTGATGCGCAAGGCGCTCACCCACTCACTTTTGGTCCTTTGCCGGTTTCAATGCATGGGCTAACCCAGCAGGTCAAAGCTTACGAGCGCCTGACTATTGAAGCTGCCGTGCATGGTGACCGGCGCAGTGCCTTATTGGCATTAGTAACTAACCCATTGATTGGGAACGCCAGTATCGCCCAGCCACTGCTGGAAGATGTTCTACAGGTAAATAAACTTTACTTGCCGCAGTTCGCAGATTTGTAATATTCATTTATTTTATACTCACGGTAATTGGAGTTGCAGCTCCCCTCTGCAGCTTCAAGTACTCAGGGGATTGGAGCAGATAATGGTCACACTGGAAGACGTCGCGGTATTAGCCGGGGTTTCCCGCGCTACGGTATCCCGCGTGGTCAACGGTGATACCAATGTCAAAGCACAAACTCGCGAAAAAGTAGAGCAAGCGGTAGCGGTATTGGGCTATACCCCAAATCCTGCTGCGCGGGCACTGGCCTCCAGCCAAAGCAATACACTGGGGCTAGTGACCACCTCTTATCGCGGGGGCTTTTTTGGTGCATTGATGGATTTCATACAAACTGAAGCTGAATCTCAAGGTAAACAGCTTTTAGTCACTCAGGGCCGAGATAATGCAGATAAAGAATGGCAGGCAATTCAGCGCCTGTATAATTTACGCTGTGACGGCCTAATCCTGCATGTCCGTTTTCTCAGTGATGAAAGGCTGCATCAGTTGGCGGCGGCAGGCCGCTCATTCGTGCTATTGGATAGACTGGTTCCCGGTCTGGAAGCCCGCTGTGTCACTTTTGATCACCGCCGCGCCAGCCAAATAGCAACTCAGGTACTTATTGATGCCGGCCATCGCCGTATTGCATGCATCAGTGGTTCTGCACAGCGCCAGTCCAGCGAATTGCGCCGTCAGGGATTTATCGATGCAATGCAATTAGCTGATTTAGAACCGGTTGCCTGTGTGGAAGGGGTTTATGACCTGGAAAGTGGCTATCAACGCGCGGATGAGATCCTCAACCGCCCTCAGTTACCCACGGCTATTTATTGTTGTAACGAAGAAATGGCCATTGGTGCGCTGCTAGCTATCAATAAGCATCACTTGCAAGTCCCTCAGGATATTTCATTGTTGTGTTATGACAGTGGCGAACGCGCACCTTTTGTTAGCCCGGCATTAACCAGCTTGCATTTCCCCATTGTAGATATGGCGCGCTATGCGACTCAGTTATTGATTAACCCACTGATCCCAAATGCCAGTTTCCCCCCTGCGATTATCATGCGCGAATCGGTTATGCCGCCTAAAAAGCACCTTTAAAACGCAATGATTAATCACAAACAAGGTGGCAAGCAAATGCCTGCCACACTTATTATTTCACTTGAAAATGACGCTTAGAATGTCACATTCAGTTTTGCCCAAAGAGTCCGACCCGGCTCATTCAACTGCGTATTGGCGGAGTAGCCGAATCCACTGTTACCGGCCATATTGAGGTGCTCGCTATATGCTTTATTCAGCAGATTATCGACACCACTGCTGATTTTCACCTGCGGCGTCACTTTGTAGGCCACATTCGCAGACAGCACGCCGAAGCCCGCACTGTCAGCGAAATCTTTACCCACCACATTCCCTTCGTTCATGGCAATTCGATGCTGACTACTGACCAGACGCCATAATGCAGTGCTGCTCCAGTCACCTGTCTCAAACGTCAATCCCAGCCGCGCTTCGAGTGGGGGCATTTGCGGCAATGGGCGATGATTACTGGTGTTTTCTCCCCATGAGTAAGCCAAACTGGCATCCGCTTTCCAGTTGTCATTGAAGGCATATCCAGCCCCCATCTCGCCACCCATGATAGTCGCGTTGATATTATCCGCCTGACTGATACGCAGATTGTTCGGATCATATTTGAACAAGATGAAATCATTAACCCGCCCTAAATACGCAGACATCCAACCGTTTAGCTGCTTACCATTATATTGCGCACCGATATCAAGCTGGGTAGTTTTCTCACTTTTCACCCCCTCAAAAGCACTGGAGGAACCCGCAGGCCCGAGCTTCGGTGAAAATAGCTCCCAATAATCAGGGAAACGCTCAGTGTGGCCTAAGCCGGCATACCACATGACCGGGAGGTCAGCCAGATTATGTTCAAAGCGCATGAAACCGGCGGGCAGCACAGCAGAACGTGTCAGTTCATCCGCACGGGTATAATTTGTCACGTGGTGATGGTCAATACGCACGCCGGTAATCACCTTATCTTGCTCGCTGGCGTCCCAAGTCAGTTCACTAAACACCCCATAGTTTGCAAAACGGGCATTTTTACTCCAATTGCCTTGTTTATTTTTACGATGGGTATTGGTTTGCAGGTCAGTACCCGCCTCCAGCTTGAAATCTTGCCATAACCAAGTGCCCATAGCTCTGCCGCCGATGGTGAGCCGGTCCAGATTACTGCTCATTGCCATCATTGGCGGGGTACGTAACGTGTGGTTATCCATAATATGATTGACGTAGCTGTAATAGACTTTAGCTTCGATTTTATCCAGCACGTCACCAATATTGGTTTTTTCAAAGCGCGCCCCCAGACTTTCCCGCAGGAACTGAGAACCGTCCATGCCGCGCCCAGCATAGCGTGCTTCGCCGTCACCTTTGCCCGCCGTCAGCTCAAGCAAAGTCTCCGCATCCGGTGTCCAGCCCAGGGCAATATCAGCATTCCATTTATCCCACTGTGATGGCACCCGATCCCCATTACCGTCCTTATAATCACCGGCCTGAGACTGATTACCCATCATTCGCAAATAGCCTTGCTCATTGCCCAAGCTGGTATCCATATTTTTATCCCAGCGGCCATTAGAGCCGACCAACAAGCTGGCATTTCCTTTGATGCCCGCCTCGGTAAACTGGGGCGGCTCGCGTTCAAACAAAATGGTACCGGCAGAGGCTCCCGCCCCCCACAATACTGATTGCGGCCCTTTTACCAGAGTCAGCAGGTCAAAACTCTCCGGTGAAATATACGAGGTCGGCGCATCCATGCGCGACCCGCAAGTCCCCAAAATTTCCGCATCATCAGTCAGAATTTTCATGCGCGAACCAAACATGCCGCGGAATACCACGTCACCATTAGTTCCCCCATTGCGAATTTGTGAGAAACCGGGGATGGTCTTGAGATAGTCCGCGCCGTCACTGGCTGGCACCGGCTGGCGCGGTGTTTTAGGGGATGTGACGACAATCAGCGGTGAATACAGCGGAGCTGTCACCGTAATGACATCCGCATCATGGGTTTTTTGATCTATACCATCACTCATTGCGTGATTTGCTGAATGAGGAGTCACCAAATGCTCCTGTTCTGCCGCCACCACATTTAAGGCCAATACAGACAGGGTCGAGGTTACCGCGCATGCTAATAATGTTCTTCTAAAGGTTTTATTCTTACCAGACATAACTATTCCTAGGGCAATACAAATCGCTCCAGCGGGGATTTATCCACGCCAAAAAAGTGTTTTTTTATCGGGTTATCAGGAATAAAAGAGTGTCGGTGGCGGCGCGCGCGGGTGGTTTTCGGAATAAGTATCGTCAATGATTGTTGAATAGATAAATAGCGTGGGTGATATTTCAACTCGCTGTAATACAGAGTGTATATCGGCTTTAAAAGCCGTATTGAGCACCGGCAGGTGAGTCAGTAATACACAATATCCACAAGCAGCATGCTCCATCGCCATGTCATTATGATTGGCGGTAGGCTGCCCGACATGAGCGGTTTGGATGTCATGATGGGCCATATCCATGACATCGTCGGCCATCGTCATAGATAAGGTATTTTGCTCATACGAAAGCGCAAGTGAGGCGGAGATCACCGGCGCGATAAAGAGCATTAGAATCGCAACTATCCCCAGCCAGGCGGTATAGCGCCTTCTACGATAAAGAATTTGGCCTAATGGCATTCGCCCACCGGCGCGAATAATATTGCTGTGACCATCCCACTGTTCATTACGATAGTTCCTTTATCTCAATAACCAAAAATACGAGTGATAATTCCCTATTTTATTAATTGTTTTCATTGGCTCTGACCGGCCGAATGAGTGGGGAAGATCATATCTAAACCCGCGTTAAAACGGCATTAAACATCCTTAAATTAAGGTTATTTCTTATTTTATCTGAGTTTGGATTTGTGATAGATCACTGTTATTTGCAATAAGGCCACCTTAATTGCATATGAAATTGAATGTATATCACAAAAAATAGCCATGCCTGTGCTAGGATCCGCGGCCTCAGTAGTGAAACTGGTTTGAACGCTTTTTATAAATGTTCTTACTATTATTGTTTAAATATTATGCTGACACAGGCCCATCTATGAATAACAGCAATCGCCTTCGACTCACTTGGATCAGTTACTTTTCATACGCGCTGACCGGTGCGTTAGTTATTGTCACCGGGATGGTGATGGGAAATATCGCAGAGTATTTCAATCTGCCCATTGCCAGTATGAGTAACACATTTACTTTCCTTAACGCCGGTATCTTGATCTCTATCTTCTTGAATGCTTGGTTGATGGAAATCATTCCGTTAAAACGCCAGTTGGTATTTGGCTTTATTCTGATGTTGATTGCGATTGCCGGACTAATGGTCGGGCATAACTTGATGGTCTTCTCCATCAGCATGTTCATCCTCGGGGTCGTTAGCGGGATAACCATGTCAATTGGGACTTTCCTGATTACCCATATGTATGAAGGGCGTCAGCGCGGTTCACGCCTGCTGTTCACCGACTCCTTCTTCAGCATGGCCGGGATGATTTTCCCCGTCGCCGCGGCAATGCTGCTGGCGCGCCATATTGAATGGTACTGGGTTTATGCTTGCATCGGCCTGTTGTATGTCGGGATTTTCGTACTGACATTATGCTCTGAATTCCCGGTTCTGGGCCATAAAGCCACTGACCAGAGCAAGCCCGTAGCCAAAGAGAAATGGGGCGTCGGTGTTTTGTTCCTGGCGATTGCCGCGCTGTGCTACATCCTCGGCCAACTCGGTTTCATCCAATGGGTACCGGAATACGCGACCAAAACCTTCAATATGAATATCAGCCAGGCAGGTCAATTGGTCAGTAACTTCTGGATTTCTTACATGATTGGGATGTGGGTATTCAGCTTTATCCTGCGCTTCTTTGACTTGCAACGCATCGTCACGGTGTTAGCAGCGCTGGCAACTTTGTCGATGTATATGTTTGTCAGCACTGATAACGCAGAGCACCTGAGTTACTACATTCTGGCCTTGGGTTTTGTCTCCAGTGCCATTTACACCACTCTGATTACATTGGGCTCACTGCAAACCAAAGTGTCCTCGCCAAAACTGGTGAACTTCATTCTGACCTGTGGCACCGTTGGCACCATGCTAACTTTCGTGGTAACAGGGCCGATTGTGGCAAACAGTGGTGTTCATGCGGCGCTGGCAACGGCCAACGGCTTGTACCTAACAGTGTTTGTGATGTGTCTGATTCTGGGCTTTTTCACCAAGCACCGCAGTCATGGTCACGTGACCCATTGATTTAGCTGCTGTTTCCCCTGCCACCCTCACGGTGGCAGGGCAATACCATTTCTATGCCCCAGCGCAGCCAACACATCTGCAACGTGAAGATGGCGGGCACTTTCTATTTAAAACTCACCACTTCTTCCTGCCCTAAATATATCCGGCTCTCTGCTGGCTGCGTCTTCGCTATCACCACACCATGGCGAATAGAATAATGTACTGGTACCTGCCGCCGTACCGCATCAAAACCATTGTCAGCGGGTAGAATAACCAGATTGGCGCTATTACCCGGCTGCAAACCATAATCCGATAAATTCAGGGTTCTGGCACTGTGAGTGGTTATCAAATTCAGCCCATCATTGATTTGACCGTATCCCATCAGTTGGCAAATATGTAATCCCATATGCAATACCTGCAACATATTGGCAGTGCCCAGCGGATACCACGGATCGAACACATCGTCATGACCGAAACAGACATTAATCTCTGCCGCTAGCATCTCTTTTACCCGCGTAATGCCCCGCCGCTTTGGATAGGTGTCAAAGCGGCCTTGCAGATGAATATTCACCAGTGGATTAGCTACAAAGTTAATACCGGACATTTTTAGCAGGCGAAATAGCCGCGAAGCATAAGCGCCATTATAGGAGTGCATCGCCGTGGTATGACTCGCAGTCACGCGCGCACCCATGTTTTCCCGGTGTGCCAATGCCGCCACGGTTTCGACAAAGCGCGACTGTTCATCATCAATTTCATCACAATGCACATCCACCAGCCGTTGATATTTCTGCGCCAATGCAAAAGCAATATGCAGCGATTCAACGCCATATTCGCGAGTAAATTCAAAATGAGGAATGGCACCGACCACATCAGCCCCTAGCCGCAGCGCCTCTTCCAGAAGTGCGGCCCCCTCCGGGTAGGAGAGAATTCCCTCTTGCGGGAAGGCCACAATCTGCATATCCACCCACGGGCTGACTTCTTCTTTGACCTCCAGCATGGCACTCAATGCCGTCAAGCTGGGGTCAGAAACATCCACATGGGTGCGAACATGCTGAATTCCATTGGCTATTTGCCATTTCAGAGTTTGCCAGGCGCGCTGTTTAACATCCTCACGAGTCAGTAGCGCTTTGCGTTCAGCCCAGCGCTCAATCCCCTCAAACAAGGTGCCTGACTGATTCCAACTGGGCTGACCGGCGGTTTGAGTGGTATCCAGATGAATATGCGGCTCAACAAATGGCGGCAATGCCAACCCACCTTGCGCATCCAATCCCCCAGAACCGCTGGCAGTCTGCTCCGGTTGAGCTAAAATCGTCGTGATTTTGCCATCCGCAATTGCTATCTGCCACAACCCGGTCTGCCCGGCCAGACGGACATTATTGATAGTGGTTAATAAATGATTCGGTAAAGATTGGCCCGCCATAAATACCCCATGATTGCTTTTGGTTATTACGCTTTAGCTTACCCGACCCGCTGCCACTCGCCCGATTTTCTTTTAATAAAACACTGTTTTAATTTAATGAATAAAAAAAGCGAAACTGAAACCATTCAGCTAAACATGAATGAAATCCACAACTTATAAAAAACGTTAAAAATCAGCCATCTACCACCTTAGAGGTATATGGAGAGCAAATTGATTTACATCAATAAGTACGCGGTGCGGAAGATTAAGGTGAGGGTAGAAAATTAAAAATTGAGGCAAAAATGAGCAAAGTCAAACTTGCCATCATCGGCAACGGTATGGTCGGCCACCGCTTTATTGAAGACTTACTGGATAAAGCAGATAAAGACCAATTTGAGATAACCGTATTTTGCGAAGAGCCGCGCATCGCTTATGACCGGGTCCATCTTTCTTCTTACTTCTCTCACCACACTGCGGAAGAACTCTCACTGGTTCGTGAAGGTTTCTATGAAAAGCACGGCGTTAACGTGTTGGTCGGTGAACGCGCCATTACCATCAATCGCAAAGAGAAAGTCATTCACTCCAACAGCGGCCGTACCCTGTATTACGACAAGCTGATTATGGCGACAGGATCTTATCCATGGATCCCGCCCATTAAAGGCAGCGAAGGGCAAGACTGCTTTGTTTACCGCACCATTGAAGACTTGAATGCCATCGAAGCCTGTACCCGCCGCAGCAAACGCGGGGCAGTGATTGGCGGCGGATTATTAGGGTTGGAAGCGGCGGGCGCACTGAAAAACCTTGGCGTTGAAACCCATGTTATTGAATTTGCTCCGGTATTAATGGCTGAGCAGCTCGATCCGATGGGCGGTGACCAACTGCGCCAAAAGATTGAGCGCATGGGCGTCAAAGTTCACACCGGCAAAAATACCCAAGAGATTGTTCATACTGGACAAAAAAACCGCAAAACTATGCTGTTTGCCGATGGCACGCAGTTGGAAGTCGATTTTATTGTGTTCTCAACCGGTATCCGCCCGCAAGACAAACTGGCCCATCAATGCGGTTTAGCCACAGCTCGCCGTGGTGGTATTGCTATCAATGATTATTGCCAGACCTCTGATCCCGATGTGTACGCTATTGGCGAATGTGCGTCATGGCAGGAGCGGACTTTCGGGTTGGTCGCACCGGGTTACAAAATGGCGCAGGTCACCGCCGACCATTTATTAGGCCGCGAAAACACCTTCCGGGGCGCGGATATGAGTGCCAAACTCAAGCTGCTGGGTGTGGACGTGGGTGGGATTGGTGATGCCCATTGCCGCACCGAAGGCGCGCGCAGCTATGTCTATCTCGATGAAAATAAAGAGATTTACAAGCGCTTGGTGGTCAGTGCCGATAACAAAACCCTGCTCGGAGCAGTGCTGGTAGGGGATACCAGTGATTACGGCAATCTACTGCAACTGGCGCTGAACAATATTGAGTTACCGGAAAACCCCGATAGCCTGATTTTACCTGCTCATGCAGGCAGTAAACCGGCAATTGGGGTGGATTCACTGCCCGATACGGCTCAAATCTGCTCCTGTTTTGATGTCACCAAGGGCGATATTATTCAGGCGATTAGCCAGGGCTGCCATACCGTAGCAGCGCTGAAATCGGCCACTAAAGCCGGCACCGGCTGTGGCGGCTGCATTCCGCTGGTAACTCAAGTATTGAATGCCGAACTCAGCAAGCAAGGCATTGAAGTTAATCATCATTTGTGCGAACACTTTGCTTATTCCCGCCAAGAGCTGTACCACCTGATTCGTGTTGAACAGATTAAAACCTTCGACGCTTTGCTGGAGAAATATGGCAAAGGTTACGGCTGTGAAGTGTGTAAACCGACTGTCGGTTCGCTGCTGGCCTCGTGCTGGAATGAATATATATTGGAGCCGCAACATACGCCGTTGCAGGATACCAATGACAACTTCCTCGGCAACATTCAAAAAGACGGCACTTACTCGGTTATCCCGCGCTCACCGGGCGGTGAAATCACCCCTGATGGCCTGCTGACCATTGGCCGGATCGCCAAGCAATATAATCTCTACACCAAACTGACTGGCTCACAGCGCGTCGGGATGTTTGGCGCGCAAAAAGACGACTTGCCGGCTATCTGGGCGCAATTGATTGAAGCAGGTTTTGAGACCGGGCATGCCTATGCCAAAGCACTGCGCATGGCGAAAACCTGTGTCGGTAGCACCTGGTGCCGCTTTGGGGTAGGCGATAGTGTCGGGTTTGGTGTTGCGCTGGAGCATCGTTACAAGGGCATCCGCACACCACATAAAATGAAATTTGGTGTCTCCGGCTGCACCCGTGAATGTTCTGAAGCACAGGGTAAAGATGTCGGGATAATCGCCACCGAAAACGGCTGGAACCTGTATGTCTGCGGTAACGGCGGGATGAAACCACGTCATGCAGATTTACTGGCAGCAGATCTGGATGAAGACACCCTGATGCGCTACCTCGATCGCTTTATGATGTTCTACATCCGCACTGCCGATAAGTTGCAACGCACCTCGGTGTGGCTGGAGAGTCTGGACGGTGGCATTAACTACCTGCGCGCCGTCATTCTCGACGACAAGTTGGGCATCAATGACCAACTCGAAACAGATATTGCCCGTCTGCGCGACAAAGTCACCTGCGAATGGAAAGCCACTGTTGAGAACCCGGCGGCACAAGTCCGTTTCGCCCACTTTATTAACAGCCCGCTGCGCGACCCGAATGTACAGGTGGTGCGTGAACGCGAACAACATCGTCCGGCTCGTCCGGAAGAACGCATTCTTGTCCGGGTGCTGGAGGAAAACCTATGAGCCAGTGGATCCCACTTTGCCCATTAAACGATATTTTGCCCGGTAGCGGTGTATGCGGTCTGATTGGTGAGCATCAAATCGCGGTCTTTCGGCCTTATGCTGACGACCAGGTTTTTGCCATCAGCAACATTGACCCTTTTGCTCAGGCCAGTGTGCTGTCGCGCGGGTTAATTGCAGAACATCAAGGTGATTTGTGGGTGGCTAGCCCCCTGAAGAAACAACATTTCCGCCTACATGATGGCTTCTGCCTGGAAGATGAAACACGCTCGGTTACCCATTATGACGTGCGGGTACGTGACGGTATTGTGCAAGTCAAAGCGTAATAAATAACAGTTATCCGGTCAGCGCCGGATGACCATAAAATAACTCTCGATCACAGGTATGAGTATGTATACAGACACAATTAACAAATGCGCTGCCAATGCCGCCCGCATCGTCAAGTTGGCCAAAGAAAGCCCACTGGGTTTTTGGATTGGTTCAGCCATGGCCGGTGCCTATGTCGGCCTTGGCATTATTCTGATTTTTACTCTGGGTAATCTGATTGACCCGGCATATCGTCCATTAGTCATGGGAGCCACCTTTGGCCTGGCACTGACCTTGGTGATTATCGCCGGTTCTGAGCTGTTTACCGGCCACACCATGTTCCTGACCTTCGGTGTCAAAGCCGGCACTATCAAATCCAGTCAAATGTGGGCGGTATTACCACAAACCTGGCTGGGGAATCTGCTGGGCTCTGTTTTTGTCGCCCTACTCTATTACTATGGCGGCGGTAATTTGCTGTCCGTAGACACCAGTTTGGTACACACCGCCGCGCTGGCAAAAACCTCTGCGCCCGCTATGACCTTATTCTTTAAGGGTGTATTATGTAACTGGCTGGTTTGTCTGGCGATCTGGATGGCAATTCGTGTTGAAGGTGCGGCGAAGTTTATCGCCATCTGGTGGTGTTTACTGGCCTTTATTGCCTCTGGTTATGAGCACTCCGTGGCCAATATGACGCTGTTTGCTTTGTCCTGGTTTGGTCATCACAGCGAGGCTTACACCCTGAGTGGCATCGGCCACAATTTATTGTGGGTCACACTGGGGAATACCTTGTCAGGCGCAGTATTTATGGGGCTGGGCTACTGGTATGCCACGCCACGGGAGCAACGCCCACAGCCTGCGCCAGTCAATGCGCCCCAAGCCGTAAAAGAGTGATTTTTGCAAGATTAATGGCAAAAGGGTTTACCCCCTAGCGGCCTCAACCTGAAGGATTGCCCCATGGACTACTTCCCGATTTTCTGCCAACTGCAAAACAAAGCCTGCCTGCTGGTCGGTGGTGGTGAAGTGGCCGAACGCAAAGCCCGTTTATTGCTCGATGCTGGCGCACTCGTCACCGTCAATGCGTGTGAATTTACGCCGCAGTTTCACGATTGGGCGGAACAGGGGCAACTTTCATTGGTCAGCGGCGAATTCGCACCGGAACTGTTAGCAGAAAAATGGCTGGTGATTGCAGCAACTGATCAGGTGGCCGTCAATGCTTTAGTCTATCAAAGCGCCAACCAACAACGGGTATTTTGCAATGTGGTTGATGACCCAAAACGCACTAGTTTTATCATGCCATCAATCATCGACCGCTCTCCTATCATGATTGCCATCTCTTCTGGCGGTAAAGCCCCGGTCTTGGCCCGATTGCTGCGCGAAAAACTCGAGGCCATGCTGCCACAGCATTTGGGGCAGTTGGCACAGTTGGCGGGTGATTTACGCCAGCGGGTGAAACAGCATTTTGCCGCCATGACTGACCGCCGCCGCTTCTGGGAAAAACTGCTGACCCACGACCGTCTGGCGCAATCGCTGGCTAATGAAGACCGAGTACAAGTCGAGCGGCACGTCGAGCAACTGTTCAATGCGCCACTTGCTGATCGCGGTGAAGTGGTGCTAGTGGGCGCAGGGCCAGGTGATGCCGGCTTACTGACATTGAAAGGTTTGCAGCAAATTCAGCAAGCTGACGTAGTGGTTTATGACCGCTTAGTATCGGATGAAGTCATGAATTTGGTGCGCCGCGATGCCGAGCGAATTTTTGTCGGTAAAGAGTCTGGCCGCCACACAGTACCGCAAGAACAAATTAATCAGATTCTATTGCAGCAGGCGCGGCAGGGAAAACGTGTCGTGCGTCTGAAAGGTGGCGATCCATTTATTTTCGGCCGTGGCGGCGAAGAATTGGAAACACTGGCAGACTACAACATTCCGTTTTCCGTCGTTCCGGGGATAACAGCGGCTTCTGGCTGCTCAGCCTACAGCGGAATTCCGCTGACTCACCGCGATCACGCCCAAAGTGTACGGCTGATTACCGGCCACGCCAAGCAAGACAGTCAGTTAGATTGGGCCAATCTGGCAGCCGAAAAACAGACGCTGGTATTCTATATGGGGCTATCGCAGGCCGGTGAAATTCAACAGCAACTGATTCGGCACGGCATGCCAGCCACAACACCAGTGGCTCTGGTCGAGAACGGCACCTCGCGGCATCAACAGGTGGTGAGTGGCGAACTGAGCCAGTTGGCGCTACTTTCCCAGCAGGTCAGCAGCCCGAGTTTGATCATCGTCGGCAGTGTGGTTAGTTTGCGCGAAAAACTGAATTGGTTTTCCAGCGCTGAGCATGGCAAGGCTGGGGTAAAGGAACAAATTGAACGAGTGAGTTAAACTGAATTGGCTCTGAAGGGGGAGAAATCCCCCTTCGGCTAACTTATTGATTCACTTATGGATGAGCAACAAAACCAATTGCTTCATACACTTTGGCCAGTGTCTCTTGCGCGCGGCCACGCGCTTTAGCCGCGCCCTCACGCATCACTTCCTGCAAGAAAGCTTCGTCTTCACGATATTTATGATAACGCGCTTGCAGCTCACTCAGCATGCCAGAAACCGCATCAGCAACAGCACCTTTCAGATGGCCATACATTTGGCCTTCAAACTGCGCTTCCAGCTCAGGAACTGATTTGCCTGTCACACCAGAGAGAATATCCAGCAGGTTTGACACACCGGCTTTCTTTTCGGTGTCATAGCGGATCACTGCTGGCTCATCAGAGTCAGTCATTGCGCGCTTAATCTTTTTAACCACCGATTTAGGGTCTTCCAGCAGCTCAATGACGTTATTACGATTGTCATCCGATTTTGACATCTTTTTGGTCGGGTCCTGCAAAGACATGACCCGCGCACCGGCTTTAGGAATAAACGGCTCAGGGATTTTGAAGATATCGCCATACAAGTTATTGAATCGGCTCGCAATATCGCGACTCAGTTCCAGATGTTGCTTCTGATCTTCGCCCACTGGCACCTGATTGGTCTGATACAGCAAAATATCTGCTGCCATCAATACCGGGTAATCGAACAAACCGGCGTTAATATTTTCAGCATAACGGGCGGATTTGTCTTTGAACTGAGTCATTCGGCTCAGTTCGCCGAAATAGGTGTAACAGTTCAGCGCCCAGCCCAGTTGAGAGTGCTCTGGTACATGGGATTGGACGAAAATGGTGCTTTTCTTCGGATCAATCCCGCAAGCCAGATACAGCGCTAAGGTATCCAGAGTTCTTTTACGTAACAGCGCCGGATCCTGACGAGCCGTAATCGCGTGCAGGTCAACAATGCAATAGATGCAATCATAGTCATCTTGCATCTGTACCCACTGACGCAGCGCACCCATGTAATTGCCAATAGTCAATTCGCCGGACGGCTGCGCGCCGCTAAATACGATAGGTTTTATTGGTTTATCGGATACAGCCGTTAATTCAGTGGGTTTACTCATTTTATGCTTCCTGATCTTTTAAAGATGGTAGCCCGATGGCGGGCAACAGACAGGCAAAGTGCTCCAGCACACAGTCGGGATGACTGGTGGCAATAGCTTCGCCGTAGTTATATCCATAGGTCAGCCCAACACAGGGGCAACCCGCCGCCTGCGCGGCCATAATGTCATTGCGTGAATCACCAACAAACAGCATTTCATGGGCATGTAAGCCAAGTTTGGCCAACAATAAATACAATGGAGCTGGATGCGGTTTCTTCACCACGACATCATCACCGCCAATGATGACGGAGAAATAATCGGCAATACCCAGTGACGCCAGCAGCGGGGCAACAAATGGCGTGGGCTTATTGGTAATCAGCCCCATCGGCAAACCACTGGCGGCCAGTTGCGCCAATGTCACTTTTACTTGCGGGAATAACTGGCTTCCCTGTTCAACCGTCTGGGCATAATAGTGGTCAAATAGTTCGCGGGTATGCGCCACAGATTGGGCATCAGCCTCACGGCCTGCCCAGCGCAGTGCGCGCTCGACGAGCACATCCGCACCATTACCAATCCAGGTTGACACCAAATCTTGGCCCGCAGCGGGTAAATTTTGATGCTGTAACGCCATATCAATCGCGCTGGCAAGCCCCGGAGCGCTATCAACTAATGTGCCGTCGAGATCGAAAGCCACACCGCGGATAGAATCAAATTTAGTCATTGGCAGACATCGCCAATTCACTGCGCATGGCATCAATGACTTTGGCATAATCCGGCTGATTAAAAATAGCCGACCCCGCCACAAACATATCAGCACCTGCGGCGGCTATAGCGCGGATATTATCCACTTTAACGCCACCATCCACTTCCAGACGAATATCATAGCCGCTGTCATCAATCAGTTTGCGTACCTGACGCAATTTATTGAGTGTTTCGGGAATGAAAGACTGCCCACCGAACCCTGGATTCACCGACATCAACAAAATGACATCCAGCTTATCCATCACATAGTCAAGGTAGCTAAGAGGGGTGGCGGGGTTGAACACCAAGCCCGCTTTACAACCACTTTCTTTAATGAGTTGCAAAGTGCGGTCAACATGCTCGGAAGCTTCAGGATGGAATGAAATATAGGTGGCACCCGCTTTGGCGAAGTCCGGGACAATGCGGTCAACCGGTTTCACCATCAGATGGACATCAATAGGGGCAGTGATACCGTAATCGCGCAGAGCCTTGCATACCATCGGCCCGATAGTCAGATTAGGAACGTAATGATTGTCCATCACATCAAAATGCACAACATCAGCACCGGCGGCGAGCACCTTAGCAGTATCTTCACCCAAACGGGCAAAATCGGCTGACAGAATAGACGGGGCAATTAAAAACTTTTTCATCCGCTTCTCCAAACGTATCTCTTTGTTTTATGGGATATCAGCCTTGTTGAAAACTGTCTATCTCATAAATCACTGGGTTTGAATCTTTACCGAGCGGCAATTCCCGCTCAGCTATACAGCGCCAAAAGCTCATTCACTTTACTACGGCCAAGGATATTACGGCTGATAGTACGGCGCGCTTTTACCACATGCAGTGACGCCTGGTAATACCAATCGCGCGTCAGCTCTGTGTCGTGATTAGAAATCAGAACCGGGATCTGGTTTTCTGCTGACAACTGATAAGCCAGGCGAGCCAGATTCTGTTGATCCGCCAGACCAAAGTTACTGGTGTGATATGCCGTAAAATTAGCCGTCGCTGACAATGGCGCATACGGAGGATCGCAGTAAACCACCGCCCCGTGCACCGCTTTTAGCAAAGTTTCCTGATAATGCTCACAAACAAAAACTGCATTTTGTGATTTTTCAGCAAACCAATACAGCTCATTTTCCGGGAAGTAAGGCTTTTTGTAACGACCAAAAGGCACATTGAATTCACCGCTCAAATTATAACGACACAGACCGTTATAACAATGGCGATTCAAATAGAGAAACAATAATGCACGGCGATAAGCATTGGTACTGGAGTTAAATTCTTGACGCAGTTGGTAAAAATGCTCGGAATTATTGAAATCACCCGTGAATAAAACGCGAGCATCCCGCACGAAATCATCAGTGCGGTCCTTCACGATATTGTAGAGGTTGATAAGATCGCTGTTGATATCGGCCAGTATGTAAGACTCATACTCAGTGTTAAGAAACACCGAACCCGCACCGACGAATGGCTCTATCAAGCAGTCTCCCGCTGGAAGATGGCGTCGAATGTCATCAACCAGCGGGTATTTCCCACCAGCCCATTTTAAAAAAGCGCGGTTTTTCTTCATGCCGTCAGTTAGCTACTTAATAATTCAGAGCCGCAGATTGTACTCTGTTTCAGACAGCACATCAGCGCACAAATAAGAATGATTTATTTTTTAAGGTCTTGCTGCACTTGTTGTACAGGTTTAACCCACGGTTTTTTCGCCTGAACATCGGCGGGTAAAGTTGCTATAGCCCTTTTTGCATCAGCAGAAGAGGCGTAGTTGCCACTCACTAAGATGTACCAAGGCCGACCATCACGTTTGGTTTCATAAACATGATAGTCAGATAATTTTTGCTGCTTAGCATAGGCATTCAAGGTATCTGAGCGCGAAGCACTGCTCAGTTGCAACGTGAAGTGGCTACCAGGGGCATTTTTCAATGCACTGCTGCTGCCAGCCGAACCTGATTTCACTACCGCAGAGGCGGCTGGAGAGACTGCCGTAGTCGGATTTTTATGACTAACAGCAGGTTGTTTAGTTGCTGCGGTGGCCTGCTTCTGAGCCGGGTGAGTCATTGATTCCCGAGCCACTGGCGCTTTCGCCCCTTTCGAGGTTGAAACGGTAGCAGGTGCTGTCGGTAAAGTGGATGTCTGGCCGTCATTCATATTCTGAGACAGCGTATCGACCTGGCCTTGTGTCTGAGACAGCGCGTCAGACATATTGCCCGGTAATTCAACACGTTGAGTTGGGCTGTTTGCAGAAGGCTGCACAGCGGCCTCAGTCGGTGTCGGAGAAATCGGCGGAACATTAATATCTTGTGGCTGAGCCGTGTTTTTCACGCCATTAGCATCATGACCATCAGTGGCGTTATTCGCCACGGCGGGTTGAGTATTATTACCGCTGGTCAATGAAGATGAATCAGACAGATTAATGTTTCTCGCAGCATCCACATTAGGATTCTGCTGTGATGCTTCATGCTCTGTCGGGGCTTTGAGAGCTGAACCGATGGCAATAATAATGAGCAGCAGCACTAAAATGCCAATACCAATCATCATATGTTGGCGTGAAACAGCCAGCTTAGGCCCAGTTGAGGACTTGCGGGCACGTGTAGGACGACGGTCACTGCTATCTGGTTTCAGATCGTCTTCCGGCTTTAAATCATCCATCTAAACCCTCCAACTAGAGGCAAAAGCCAACCACATTTATCACTGCGATCCGGCTGATTGATTTTACTGACTGCTAACAGGCTAAACCGCCCGCAGCAAAGGAATATGATGTTTCTATGATACAACATCATAGAACTTATGAGCATACTCTTCGAACTTGAAACTGTGGGAAGTTAGCCGCTCTTGTTACTCGGTCATTCCTGGGCCTTACCTCGACAAAGCCGCTGCAAGCAGCGTTCAAATCAGCTCCCGCCAGATTTGCCTCTCAACTCACTGAATTATATCAGTTCAGCTAGGAAATAAGCCCCATCAGAAGCTCAGACTGCGGGCTAACACAAGTGTTGATCAAAAAGGTTTACAGCCCCATTTTTCCTTCACTTGCTACCTACCAGCAACGCCAATGACGTTGAGTATCAAGCATAAAATATCACTTTTATGCTATTTTCGATGACTGGCAATCAGCGATAGAAGCCAGCACCATATCATGTGCAATACCACCACGGACTTCTGATTTACCTATCGCAGTGGGTAGCACCAGACGAAGCTCCCCGGCCAGCACTTTTTTATCTCGCATCATGTGCGGCAGATAAGACTCTGGCGTCATTTCCTGCGGCCCGCAAACTGGCAGACCAGCACGTAAGAGTAGTGCCTTAATACGCTCAACATCTTTGTCGGAGAACTGGCCCAATCGCCGGGAGGTATGTGCTGCCATCACCATACCGGCGGCAACTGCTTCCCCATGTAGCCAGACGCCATAACCCATTTCGGCCTCAATGGCATGGCCATAAGTATGACCCAAATTGAGTAAAGCGCGCATCCCGTTCTCTTCACGTTCATCGGCGGCAACAACATCAGCTTTCAATTCACAGCAACAGCGGATGCAGTAAGCTAATGCTGACATATCCAGTGCGAGAAGTGAGTCGATATTAGCTTCCAGCCACTCAAAGAAAGCGGCGTCAAGAATAATGCCGTATTTGATAACTTCAGCCAGCCCGGAAGCAAGCTCACGTGGAGGGAGGGTTTTGAGACAATTAAGGTCAACCACCACCGATGCAGGCTGGTAGAAAGCACCAATCATGTTTTTACCCAAGGGGTGATTCACTGCGGTTTTACCACCAACAGAGGAATCCACTTGAGAAAGTAAGGTGGTAGGAACTTGAATAAAGCGAACGCCACGCTGATAGCAAGCAGCGGCAAAACCGGTCAGGTCGCCTACTACACCGCCGCCTAAGGCGACGAGCGTAGTATCACGACCGTGCGGTTTTTCCAGAAGGGCAGAAAACACCTGCTCCAGAACACTCAGAGATTTATACTGTTCACCATCAGGTAAAATCACCTGATCGACTTTAATGCCGCTTTGCTCCAGCACTGCCCGGAGCGAATCCAGATAGAGCGGCGCTAGCGTTTGGTTAGTGACCAACATAACCTGGTCACCCGCCTTTAGCGGCTTAAAAGAGGCCGGATCATTGAACAATCCAGCAGCAATCGTAATCGGGTAGCTACGCTCCCCTAACGTGACAGTAATCTGCTCCATGTCGCGCCCAGTAACCTTCTTAACTTACGCCCGTGGGCATTAGTAAAATGCTAAAATCAGTTACTTTCCAGCATGTTGATAATCTGGTTAGCAACAACTTTCGCGCTTTGATCGTCAGTGCGGATGGTGACATCTGCAATTTCTTCGTATAACGGATTACGTTCTTTTGCCAGTGCTTCTAACACTTCACGCGGAGGCGAATCAACCTGCAACAACGGACGTTTTTTGTCGCGCTGAGTACGGGCCAACTGCTTTTCGATCGTGGTTTCCAAGTACACCACAACGCCACGGGCTGACAAACGGTTACGGGTTTCTCTGGATTTAACAGAGCCACCACCGGTTGCCAGAACAATGCCTTGTTTTTCCGTCAGTTCATTAATAACTTTTTCTTCACGATCGCGGAAACCTTCTTCGCCTTCCACGTCGAATACCCAGCCCACGTCAGCTCCGGTGCGTCGCTCAATTTCTTGATCAGAGTCGAAAAACTCCATATTGAGTTGCTGAGCTAACTGACGACCAATAGTGCTTTTGCCGGCACCCATAGGCCCAACCAGAAAGATATTGCGTTTCTCTGCCATGTTTTTGGTATTACTAAGACTATTCGTTAATGATAACCCGCCCCGCCAATCAAATTAGCAACGGGACCTAAACTGAAACCTCATGAGCGATAGTGCGAGATCAGACGGAAAATTATCTCAGCACTTCTGGTAGTTTGGCAACCGAATAAATCGTTGTACACGTCGTGGGAGGGAAACCATACGTTTTTATCGGCGTATCAACGTTATTAAAAACCTCGGAGCTCAATTCGGTAACCCTTGTAAGCTAAATCGGAGGCAGCGTCAAATTTAGAAGCCTCCTATCACACAAAAAGTTGCAGAAAGTCACCAAGATTGACCCGTTTTCATAAATCAGCACCTCATAAGACTCATGCGCTGATTAACCTTGGTGTGATGAAAATAACTAACTCCCGACGACTTTGTTGCTGGGCATCCTGTTTAAATAGCCCGCCCAGCCAAGGAATATCGGCCAGTATGGGCACTTTATTAATGCCCTGACTGCTTTTTTGCTGAAAAATCCCACCTAACACAATAGTTTCACCATCATTTACGGTTATTTGGGTTTTTATTTCCTGCTTATCTATTAGTAAAGTTTCACTATCGCCACGTTTCATCGCCATTCCTGGCATATTTTGGCTGATTTTTAAGTTTAAAGTAATTTTGCCATTACGCAGTATTTTGGGGGTAACTTCCATCCCTAATACTGCCTCTTTGAACTCAATCGTCGTAACCCCTTTTTTACCCTGCGAAACGGTATAAGGAATATCAGAACCTTGCTTTATGCTGGCAGTTTGCTGATGTGAAGTCACTAAACGCGGGCTGGCAATAATATCGACCTGATTTTCTTGTTCCAGTGCGCTCAACTCCAGTTCTAGCAGACGCCCTCCGATGCGGGCAACATTAAATCCTACATTGACGGCGCTATTGGGCAGCGGCAAGTTAACATTAAAATCACTCATTCGAAGTGATGGCTCTTGTTTCGCATCCCCCATTCCCCAACGCACGCCAAGTTCCTGCAAATTTTCACGACTGATGGTCACAATATGCGCAGCAATTTGTACTTGCTGTAAAGGTAAATCCATCTCTGTCAGCCAGCTTTTCAATAATGCTAATGATGCGGGAGTATCGCGAATTAATAATGTATTTGTACGTTTATCTACCACAACACTGCCCAGTGGGGAAAGCAGCCCCCCCTCAGCCAAATTCAAACTCTCCGCGACTTGTTCAGCATCCGCATATTGCATGGCAAGGCTCAAATTACTCAGAGATTCCGGTGCTGCTTTTTGTTCGGCCCGCTGTCGCCGGTCTTCGATATCCTGCTCAGTGAAGACCATCATCACCACACCTTCACGTTCAACTTTCAGGCGACTCATGCGCAAAACAATAGCAAGCGCTTGCTCCCAAGGGACATCAACCAACTTTAAACTAAGATTGCCGCTGACTTCTGTTGCAATCACTAAATTCAATTGCTGATAATCCGCCAATGCTTGTAGCACAATGGAGACAGGGGCATCTTGAAATTCCAGAGTCACTGGAACGCCACCTTTTGCACTCGCTGAAAAGGGATTGGCCAGTAACATGCTGAACAACAAGAGAATATATAATGACTCTCGTGTCGCGCGGCAGACAGAAGAAAACCTGTTTTTCATTTTAATTGTATAAATTACCATCAGACTAATTCCTTTTAATGCTGATTATTCATCGCTAGCGCATTGATAACACTACCGATCCCGACAAACCTGAGCATGGTTTGTCAGGATTGACATGCTGTAGGCTGACCTGCCGCTCACTGATGTGGGTCACCTGCCAATGGGGCAATAAGCGTGTTTCTATGACCAGTTTTCGCCACTCACCCTCTGGCCGCTGTACCCAACCGGAATGGTAATCAGCACCACGGACAATGCCCTGTAATTGCCAATTAGTAAGTTCTCTCCGGTCATCATCACAAGACTCTGTTGATATTCGCTGGAAAGGATTGCGCTCAATCACCGCCCATACAGGTTCTGCGCTGACGGCCGAAGTCAGTGATATTGTTATCAACAGCCCTCCGATAATCCATTCTCTATGGCGACAATGACTACTCATGCTCACCTTCCACGAGATATTCTTTTAGATTTAGTTTTACTGCCAGCGCAGAACTATCTCGCGCAATATCAACTATCTGGATTTGGACAGGTGATGAGGTGACCGCTAACTGACGAAGTAAATGGAGCAATCCATAAAAATTGACTCGCAAGGTTGCATTCCATTGTTGCGATGTGAATGAGTGCGCTCCGGCCTCCACTGGCTGTCCTGATTGCCGCTGCCAGCTGATAACCTGCCCACCAAACGGCGTGATCCATTTGCCGACTAAATGTGCCATTGAGCCATCGGGCTGCTGCCATGATGCCTCTGTGGCTCTCAACACAACAATTTGCTGCTGAAGAGAAAGCAGCGATGGCAACTGTGCCAGAGCTAATTGTTGGCGTTCAATTTGTTGTTGATGTTGAATAATCTCCTGAGCAGCTAGCTGTTGTTGCTGCCATATGGGCCGCAATACCATGCTATAAAAACTGGCACCAACCAGCGCCAGTAGCCCCCATTGATATAAGCAAAGCTGCCAACCGGGCCTGTCCATCCAACGTTGAAGCTGTTTATTCATCATTAATATTTTCTTCCTGCCAATTCGCCTGCACCATAAACCGAAAATGGCCATCATCTCGCTGAGCAATTTTTTGTAAGCGCACATCTGTCAGCAGAGGCTGTTGGCCCAATCTTGCCAAAAAGTCATGAATGGCAGCGTAGTCCTGACTGACAGCCTCAAAAACCAGCTTATCGTCTTGAGGTATCAAACTGATTAACCAGAAATTATCAGGAATTTGTTGCGCTAATAACTGCAATAATGTTGCGTAGCGACGGGCGGATTGGTGCATTTGCCGATATATTTTCACTCGCTGCTCTACATGCTGTTTTTGGGCCATGCGTTGTTGTACTTGTTGATGATGCTGACTTAATACCGTCTGTTGGTGCAAAAGTGCCGCCAGGCTGCTTTGCTGACTGATTTGGGCTGAGTGTGATTGCATCTGCATAGCAATCAAAACGATGATAAACACCCCCCCTTGGCATAGCCCTAAGTTGCGCCAAAATCGGTAACGGGTTAGCTGGCGCTCCATGCGCCACAATGCGAAATTAACCTGATACATCAGTAATCTGCCGGTCGTAATGCCAGCCCTCCGGCTAAGATGAAAGCCGAAGGTAATGGGGGCAGCGGTGGCTGATATTGGGCAAACGCCGTAAAGGGTGACCAGAGCGTAGTATCTTCCGGTGGGGGCTCTTCCGTCGTGCTGCTGTAATACACTTTTGCGGCCTTATCATCCTGCTCGGGATAATGGGCATGAAGTTGTGCTAGCAGCGTAGATAACGGATTAGGTGCATTAGCGCTGCAATCCTCCTGTAGATCGTTAGTTTCAATCGCAACTACACCAAAGATAAACGGCATATCACTGGAGGAAACCCATAACCACTCGTTAGCCAGTCGATGGACTAACCAATAAGGCCCCAATAAACCCGCAGCCGTGGCCATCTGGCGCAGGGCACAAGGGGTGATATCAATCATATGCGCTGGCAGGTCAGCCTGCTGTAAGCATTCTTGCCATTGACGAACTTCTGACTGGCGAGCGGCAGTGATTAATAACTCACTGCCAGACATCGCCCCAGCCCGATAATCCAATGCCAATTCCTGACTGTTTACCGGGAAAACCTTGCTTGCCACCGCGTGAATAAATCCCTCACGTTCGGGTTCGCGTAGCCGCCGGTCTGGGGCAGGAATGGTCTGTTGCAATATGCGCTGGGCGGGCAATGCAATACGTAATGAAATATGTCTTGGTAATTGTTTGCGTAATAATTTGAGTTTGTCGCTAACAACATCTGGCTGTTGTAAAATACCCTCCCGCAAAACCCCAGAAGGTAAGGTTTGATGCCACCAATAGCGCAGTTGCCAGCCATAACGGCGCCTGACAACTGCCAAGGCGCGTATAGCCTCCATTTGAATATCTAGCCCAACCTGCCAATATTGTGAGTACATCTTTGTCGACCTCCGTGTCGAGAGAGAATAAAAGAACGTATCCATGTTACGGGCTTGCCTTTATACTACGGCGCGGTTGTTTATAAACTGCCCAATTGACATTGAATGGGAAATCTCAGGTGAAGTTCGTAAAGTATTTTTTGATCCTTGCAGTGTGTTGCATTTTACTGGGAGCAGCCTCGATATTTGGCCTGTACAAATATATTGAGCCTCAGCTACCCGACGTTGCCACGCTGAAAGATGTCCGGCTGCAAACACCCATGTTGGTGTATAGCGCCGAAGGCGAATTGATCGCCCAATACGGTGAAAAACGCCGTATCCCGTTGACATTAAAACAAATTCCACCAGAAATGGTGCATGCGTTTATTGCGACGGAAGATAGCCGATTCTATGAGCATCACGGTGTGGATCCGGTGGGTATTCTACGTGCGGCATCTATTGCACTGGTTTCGGGCCGTGCCTCTCAGGGGGCCAGTACCATCACCCAGCAATTAGCACGAAACTTTTTCTTAAGCCCGGAACGGACCTTGATGCGTAAAATCAAGGAAGCTTTTTTGGCTATTCGCATTGAACAGTTACTGACCAAAGATGAAATTCTTGAGTTGTATCTGAACAAGATTTATCTGGGTTACCGCGCTTATGGTGTCGGGGCCGCCGCTCAGGTTTATTTTGGTAAAGAGGTCAATGAGTTGACTCTCAGTCAGATGGCGATGATTGCCGGTTTGCCGAAAGCGCCATCAACCTTCAACCCGCTCTATTCACATGACCGGGCGGTTGCTCGCCGCAATGTTGTGCTGACGCGCATGCTGGATGAAAAATACATCACGCAAGCACAGTACGATCAGGCGCGTAGCGAAGAGTTGGTTGCCAACTACCATGCACCGCAAATTGCTTTCTCAGCACCTTATCTATCTGAAATGGTGCGTCAGGAAATGATTAAGCGTTATGGTGAAAATGCCTATACCGACGGCTATCAGGTCTATACCACCATCACCAGAAAGCTCCAGTTAGCGGCGGTTGATTCCTTACGTGCCAATGTGTTGGCTTATGACATGCGCCACGGCTATCGCGGCCCATCCAATGTGTTATGGAAAGTGGGTGAAAGTGCGTGGAGTAATGAAAAAATCATTGATTCATTGAAAACATTGCCTGTTTATGGCCCGCTATTGCCTGCGGTAGTCACGCAAGCAAATACCGACCAAGCGACGGCGATGTTGGCGGATGGCAGCAACGTTACATTACCGATGGCCGGTATGCGTTGGGCGCGTCCGTATAAATCTGATAATGCTCAGGGACCAACACCTAAAAAAGTCACGGATGTTGTACAGCCGGGTCAGCAGATTTGGGTCAGAAAAGTGGATGACAGTTGGTGGTTGGCTCAAGTGCCAGACGTCAACTCAGCCTTGGTTTCTATCGACCCGAATAATGGTGCGATTAAAGCACTGGTTGGCGGTTTTGATTTTAACCAAAGTAAATTTAACCGCGCGACTCAAGCGCTGCGTCAGGTAGGTTCGAATATCAAACCATTCCTGTACACCGCGGCGATGGACAAAGGCCTGACACTGGCAACCATCCTTAACGACTTGCCAATTACCCGTTGGGATGCCGGTGCGGGAACAGATTGGCGGCCAAAGAACTCGCCACCGACTTATGACGGCCCGATTCGTTTACGTCAAGGTTTAGGCCAGTCGAAAAACGTGGTTATGGTGCGGGCAATGCGTGCCATGGGCGTGGATTATGCCGCTGAATACTTACAACGCTTTGGTTTCCCGGCACAAAACATTGTGCATTCGGAATCACTGGCGTTGGGCTCTGCGTCATTCACACCATTGCAGTTGGTTCGTGGCTATGCCGTGTTGGCAAACGGCGGCTATTTGGTTGATCCGTATTTCATCACCAAAATTACCGATGATGTCGGCAATGTGCTGTTTGAAGCGAAGCCGAAGATTGTCTGTGAAGAATGTAACTTACCGGTCATTTACGGCGATACCCAGCGTTCTGTTGTATTGTCCGACGATAACACTGAAAACGTCGCGACATCACAAACGAACAATGCCAGCAATGTGCCAATGCCGGAACTGGAACAAGTCACGCCAGCCCAGGCGAAGCTCAATAGCGATGAGCAATATGCCCCCCATGTGATAAGCACACCGCTGGCGTTTCTGATTCGTGATGCATTGAACTCCAATATCTTCGGCGAACCGGGCTGGATGGGGACAGGCTGGCGAGCAGGGCGCGACTTGAAACGTAAAGATATCGGCGGCAAAACCGGTACAACTAACAACTCAAAAGATGCCTGGTTCTCCGGTTATGGCTCGGATACCGTGACATCAGTCTGGATTGGCTTTGATGATCATCGCCGCGACTTAGGCCGTAGCACCGCATCAGGCGCCATTCCTGATCAGATCTCTGGCGCTGAGGGTGGGGCAAAAAGCGCACAACCCGCCTGGGATGACTTTATGAAAGTCGCCCTGGAAGGCTTGCCGGAAAAACAAGTGTCACCGCCACCAGGTATCGTCAGTGTTGTGATTGATAAACAAACTGGCAAACTCTCTACTGGTGGGCCTGGCAGCCGCACAGAATACTTTATCGAGGGGACACAACCCACGGAGTATTCAGTACATGAGGCGGGTACGACATTGATGGATAATGGTCAGACGCACGAGTTGTTCTGATTGTGGGTTAAGTGAGCACTGATGGCAGCAAAGCAATAGCGCATCAGAACCCAAGTAAAAGCCGGGAAATCGCAAGATTGTCCCGGCTTTTTAATGGAGTCACTCAATATTAATAGAGGCCTGCTTTAGACAGAAATGCCTGCGCCAAAAACAGAGCACTGACATTCCGGGCTTCGCGAAAACCCGGCTCATCAAGCAAAGCCATCATATTGGCAATCGGCCAACGCACTTGAGGTAGCGGTTCCGGCTCATCGCCTTCCAGGCTTTGCGGATAAAGATTTTGCGCGACAACAATATTCATTTTGCTAGAGAAATAGGACGGTGCCATCGTCAGCTTATTGAGGTAATCGAAGCGCTCAGCACCGAATCCAACTTCTTCCATCAATTCGCGATTCGCCGCGTCCAACACACCTTCGCCGGGATCAATCAGCCCTTTAGGAAAGCCCAATTCATACTCTTCGATGCCCACGGCATATTCGCGGATCAGCAATAAATCATTGCCAATAATTGGCACAATCATCACCGCTTCGCGATTAGATGGCCGCATCCGCTCATAGACTCGCTGCACGCCATTGCTGAACTCCAAGCTCACAGCTTCAACAGTAAATAAACGGGAGCGGGCTATTGTATCTATTTTAAGTATTTTAGGTTTTTGCAGGTGTTTCATAATGGCCCCAAATTAAAACTCGCCGCTTGTCGGACGCGCATCAGGGTAGTCAGGCCCATATTATGGTTACTTAATAAGCCAATTTTTACCCGCGCGGATTAACCCGACTCTTTATAGTGTAATTTATTAGAACTTGATCACATTGTGCGTTAATGAGAACCTTTATCGCAATGTCAGTTAGATATAATTTACCTGTTTTTAACATGGCGGCGAGTTTAGTCAAGATTCAACCGGTTAATTTTCACCCTACCCTAGCGCAATGCACGTAAAAACTTGTGTTTGAAAATAGGATTATGCTGATATTACCGATGTTTTAGCCTTGCTATCCTTATCAGTCTGCGGGTAGCTTAAGAGCACTTGTATTAGGTTATTTGATGAATAACTCTGTTATATGCCTCTGTACTGTATTTATGCGTAATATACCCAAAATAACTCGAGTTGCAGGAAGGCGGCAATTGAGTGAGTCCCCAAGAGCTTACATCAGTAAGTGACTGGAGTGACAAATGGGCTGGGAGCAGATTTGAACACTGCTGACAGCGGCCTCGTAGAGGCGAGGCTCAGGAATGGCCGAATAATCAAAGCAGTCAACGCACATGCAGCTTGAAGTATTACGGGTATGATGCATTATTTCATAGAGTTGGCGTAAGTCAGGGGCGCTCGGATGGGGATGGGATGAGCACAATAGTCTTAATATTGGCCTTACTGTTGACCAGTCTGATCGCAGTCGGCTTGTGGTGGTTCCGATTCCGCCGCTCTGCCCCCGTAACTGCAACACTGCCGTTCGCGAAACCAACTCATCGCAAACTGACACCAGAAGAACGTGTCAGTATTGAAAACTACCTGCTAAACCAACAAGATAAAATTGGGTTCAAATCCCAGTCGACTTTTGACACCCGTACCCTGACAAACAGTGCCCCTTCACCAACGAAGCTTATTCTAGTACCTCAAAGCGACAATGTTTATTCAGTTACCCGCGCGATAACCCGCTACGGGGTAGCAACTGACGAACCCAACAAGTGGCGCTATTATCTTGATTCCATTGAAGTTCACCTGCCCGCTTCATGGGAGCAATATATTGCTCAGGATAATGATGTCGAACTTATCCAAACTCAGACAATGCCCTTGGTTATCTCTCTTAACGGACATTCGCTTAAAAATCATCAGCCTGAGAACACATACCAGCCGATTTTGCCCTCTGCGGCGCAGAATGCGTCAATTCGCAAAGCAGATAGTGAACATATTGAACTACTGAATATCCGGAAAGAAACACCGGAGGAATATGCTCTGCATGGTGCCAATGGCTTAAAAGAAGCTGGGGCTATTTGTTTGGCATTATTATTACTGTTCTTCGCCCTGACAGGCCCTGCGGTAACACTGCCTTGGCTCGTTATTGTAGCGGCTGTATTAACCGGCTGGGCCTGTTGGAATATATTCCGCCCGCTATCTGAAAAAGATTTGCGGGAAGTTCATTGCTTGAGTGGCACACCAAAACGCTGGGGCCTGTTTGGGGAGTCAAATCAGGGGCAAATGAACAATATTTCGCTCGGAATTGTCGATCTGATTTATCCAGCGCATTGGGGGCCTTATTTTGCCCATGACTTGGGCAAGAAAACCAATATCGATATCTACCTCAATCGTCAGGTTGTTCGTCAGGGCGCTTTCTTATCATTACACGATGAAATGAAGCACTTTCCTCTACAGCGCTGGGGGAAAAACCTGACGCTAATGGCCGGCTCACTGTTGGTGATGGCGTTATTACTGATTTATGTCCCACTGGGGTTGCCACTGAAACTGAGTGTCGCGTGGTTACAAGGTGTGCAAAGCCAGCAGGTGACCAGTGTCGAGGCATTAGAAAAAATGCCCCTGCGTATTGGCGATATTCTGAAAGCACAGGGAATGGGAATGTGCTACGTGCCGCCGAATACCCAAACGCCACACAGTTTTGTTTTTACGCCTTTTGATTGCTCCGGAATCTATTGGAATAATGCGGCTCCCTTGCCACAGCCGGAATCTGAAACCATTGAAAAAGCCGCCGCCCTGGTTGCTACTGTCAACCAGCAGCTACACCCACAGGGCGCGGACACCAACGTTAACCCACAGTTGGCAACGGCTATTGAAAAGTCGGGCATGATTTTGCTGGATAATTTCGCTGATATAGTCCTAAAGACTCAGGCATTATGTGGTGGTGATGCCGATTGTATCCGTCTGAAGAATGCCTTGGTTAATTTGGGTAATGCCAAGAATTGGCCGGGGTTGGTCAAACGGGCGCAATCGGGCACATTGAAAGGCATGAATGTGTTGCTACGCCCTGTCAGTGCCGATACGCTGGAAAATTTGGTTAAAACGGCAACGTCATCATTTGTTTACCGTGAAACACATCTGGCGACAGAAGCTTTAAACAGCCCGCCACCAGGTGGGTTCCTGATAACCAGTGATGAAGGCAAGCAGTTGGTCAATCACCCCGCGCCATCAGCCCCTCTGTTTGATTACAGCGCGCTTGAGCAGTGGCGAGAATTGCAACGCCTCTCTGGGTTGCTACTCAACACCCCATTTAAGGCGGAAGGGATCATTACCAATATCACCACCGACGCCAATGGTACTCGCCACATTGCATTGCACAGTGAGCCGGATATCGTGACGCTCGGGCGCTATTTGGGTACCAGCCTGTTACTGCTGATTCTGATTGTGTGTTTAGTGGTGAATACGACCTTATTAATTCGGCGGATACTGAAAAACCGTAGCCGTATGGATAACATTCAGCGCTATTATGATAATTGCTTCAACCAACCCCTCACTCCAGCACCTTTCCTACGCTAGCCCTTTTTCGTTTATTATAACTATTGTTTATACCCTAAATAATTCGCGCTACGTATGACGGGTTATCACCACTATTGTGATTGTGGAGTCACTATGCCCCCTGAGTTTAATTGGCAAGACATTGATACTGTGCTGCTGGATATGGATGGCACCTTGCTGGATTTAGAGTTCGATAGCCATTTCTGGCTAAAACAGGTGCCAGAAATGCTCAGCCAACGCCGGGGGATCTCACTGGATCAAGCGCATAAAATTATCCATGATGAGTATCTGGCAGTACAGCACACATTGAATTGGTATTGCTTCGATTACTGGAGCGAACGGCTAGATTTAGATATCTACGCGATGACCACGCAAGCTGGCCATCGGGTGCGGTTACGCCAGGATACCAAGCCCTTTTTAGCCGGTTTGCGTGAGCGCGGCTTGCACACTATTTTGCTTACCAACGCCCACCCGCACAGCCTGACGGTAAAAATTGAGCATACCACTCTCGACCAACACCTTGATTTATTACTTTCCACCCATACATTTGGTTATCCCAAGGAAGATCAACGACTGTGGCAAGCTGTCACGCAGCATACCGGACTGAATCCTGCCAGAACCTTATTTGTCGATGACAGCGAAAAGATTCTGGATGCCGCGCGCACCTTTGGTATCCGCTACTGTTTGGGGATAGAAAACCCGGACTCCAGCTGTGCTAATAAGGTATTTCACAGCCACCCTGCAATTAATGACTACCGTAAGCTATTGCCTGCATTGAAATTACGTAAGTAAGTCACATGGCATGGGAATAAATCAGCCGAATGGCAGGAGGTTCCATGAAGGATAAAACAGTCTCGGACGAATCGGTTCGGCTGGATAAATGGCTTTGGGCTGCCCGGTTTTACAAGACCAGAGCAATAGCACGGGAAATGGTGGATGGCGGCAAAGTCCATTACAACGGGCAGCGAGGTAAACCGAGCAAGCTAGTTGAAATCAATGCGGAAATCCGTCTGCGCCAAGGTAACGACGAACGCACGGTGCGGGTTTTGGCGCTACACCATCAGCGCCGAGGGGCAAGTGAAGCACAAGCATTGTATGAAGAGACCGAAGCTAGCATGGCTAACCGCGAGAAAGTAGCCCAAGCCCGCAAGCTAAATGCCCTGACCATGCCACATCCGGATCGGCGGCCGGATAAAAAAGAGCGTCGCAACCTGATTAAATTTAAACAAGGCGAGTCTGAGTAAAACCTATCAATTTCAACGTGTAGGAAGGTGGCAACAGCGCGAATCCCTTGGAGCTTACAGAGGTAAGTCACTGGGATGAACGAAATCAGCCAGCACACCTGCAACATGAAATATGACGGGTTTGGAGGCTGCCCATATGAGAGAAACCTATGTCTAATCACGACCAATTACACCGCTATCTGTTCGCTAACCATGCTGTGCGCGGCGAACTGGTTTCAGTCAATGAAACCTATCAGCAGGTACTGGCCAATCATGACTACCCACCTGCGGTGCAAAAGCTGTTGGGCGAAATGTTGGTCGCGACCAGTCTACTGACCGCTACCCTCAAATTTGATGGTGATATCACTGTGCAATTGCAGGGCGGCGAAGGCCCGCTATCACTGGCGGTCATTAATGGTAATAACCAACAAGAAATGCGCGGTGTCGCCCGCTTAACCGGCGAAATCGGTGATGAAAGCACACTGAAAGAAATGATGGGCAACAGTGGTTATCTGGTGATAACCATCACACCTGCGCAGGGTGAACGCTATCAAGGCGTTGTGGCATTGGAAGGTGAGACCATCGCCGCCTGCCTGGAAAATTACTTTATGCAGTCTGAACAGCTCCCTACCCGCCTGTTTATCCGCACCGGTAATGTGGAAGGTAAACCGGCGGCGGGCGGTATGCTGCTGCAAGTTCTGCCCGCACAAGAGCGCAACGAAGATGAGTTTAATCATCTGGCACAACTGACGACCACCATTAAAGCCGAGGAGTTATTTACCCTGCCGGCCAATGAGGTGCTGTATCGTTTATATCATCAGGAAGAAGTGACACTTTATGAACCACAAAATGTCAGTTTCCGCTGTACCTGTTCTCGTGAACGTTGTGCCGATGCATTAGTCACGCTATCTGAAGATGACGTTAAAGAGATGCTTGAGCAGGATGGTAATATTGATATGAACTGTGAGTATTGCGGCACTCACTACCTGTTTGATGCGGTCGATATTGCGGCATTAAAAAGTGGAAATAGCCCGTCACCAGAACAAATTCATTAATTCTCGTAATACTTGGTTGGGTGCTGACTCGTGCCCAGCCATTTCTTCTGCCGTTTCATACTTGCGACAATCCGTGTCCTATCTCTCATAACCTAGCGAAAAATAGGCCATATATTAAAATATTTGAACGCTATCGCTGTTAATCAGAGGTGAGTAATTACAATCGCTGGTAGAAAATTGACGATCCAGGAGTTATGACATGAGTGTTAAAGGAATTACCCCGCAGGAGCTCGCCGCCTATGGCATCCATAACGTCAGCGAGATTGTTTACAACCCAAGCTATGATTTACTGTTCCAGGAAGAGACTAAACCCACACTCGAAGGATACGAGCGCGGAACCCTCACCACCACAGGAGCAATTGCGGTAGATACCGGTATCTTTACCGGCCGCTCACCAAAAGATAAATATATTGTCCGTGATGCTATCACTCAGGATACCGTGTGGTGGGCTGATCAGGGCAAAGGCAAGAATGACAATAAACCACTGAGCCAAGAAACCTGGGCCCACCTGAAAGGGTTGGTTACCCAACAACTGTCCGGCAAACGCTTATTTGTGGTTGATACATTCTGCGGCGCAAATGCTGATACCCGTCTACAAGTTCGCTTTGTCACAGAAGTAGCCTGGCAAGCGCATTTCGTCAAAAACATGTTTATCCGCCCAACAGATGAAGAACTGGCCCATTTTGAGCCTGATTTTATCGTCATGAATGGCGCTAAGTGCACTAACCCGAACTGGAAAGAACAAGGTCTGAATTCAGAGAACTTTGTGGCCTTTAATCTGACAGAACGTATGCAGCTGATTGGCGGCACATGGTATGGCGGTGAAATGAAGAAAGGTATGTTCTCAATGATGAACTACCTGTTGCCACTGAAAGGCATTGCTTCTATGCACTGCTCGGCTAACGTCGGTGAAAAAGGCGATGTTGCCATCTTCTTCGGCTTGTCCGGTACCGGTAAAACCACACTGTCTACTGATCCGAAACGCAAGTTAATCGGCGATGACGAGCACGGCTGGGATGATGACGGCGTATTTAACTTCGAAGGTGGCTGCTACGCCAAAACCATCAAGTTATCCGAAGAAGCTGAACCCGATATTTATCATGCAATTAAACGCGATGCTCTGTTGGAAAACGTAGTGGTGCTGGCCGATGGCACTGTTGATTTCAATGACGGCTCCAAAACTGAAAACACGCGTGTTTCTTACCCTATCTACCACATTGAAAATATCGTCAAGCCGGTGTCTAAAGCGGGCCATGCCACCAAGGTTATTTTCCTGACAGCTGATGCCTTCGGTGTATTGCCACCGGTATCTCGCTTGACGGCAAATCAAACTCAATATCACTTCCTGTCTGGCTTTACGGCCAAACTGGCCGGTACTGAGCGCGGTGTCACCGAGCCAACCCCCACCTTCTCTGCTTGCTTTGGTGCAGCATTCTTATCTCTGCATCCAACACAATATGCAGAAGTGCTGGTTAAACGTATGCAAGCAGTGGGCGCGCAAGCCTATCTGGTTAACACTGGCTGGAATGGTACAGGCAAACGTATTTCCATCAAGGATACCCGTGGCATTATTGACGCCATTCTGAATGGTGAAATTGATAAGGCAGAAACCTTCACCTTACCAATCTTTGATCTGGCCGTGCCAACGTCTTTACCTGGCGTGAACCCAGATATCCTCGACCCACGAGACACATACGCAGATGTTGCGCAGTGGCAAGAGAAGGCCGAAGATTTGGCGAAGCGTTTTACCACCAACTTTGATAAATATACCGATACCCCGGCAGGGGCTGCGTTAGTCAGCGCTGGGCCGAAAATCTAAGTTAGATTGAGATTGGTTATATTGCGAGGGGCACAGTTGTGCCCCTTTTGTTTTTTCTGGAGAAGCAGGTTTAGCCTTTGGGTGGTGAAATAGGTTTAGTCTTTTGGTGGTAAAGGGCAGGATTGATGAGTAATCCAATTCGGTTGACATAAGATTGGCAACAACTGAACCGGATTACCCAGCAAATATTAAGCAAAACCTAACTCAACATATTCACCCAAACTATCCCCCATGCCCCACGACCACCGGTAATTTTGGCTTCACATCCAACGGCAAGGGGATATATGCCCGAATCCGTAACCCGCCCCGAGTACTGGTACCGATATCCAATGAACCGGCGTGGGCATCAATAATTCTCTGCACAATGGCCAGCCCTAAGCCGGTGCCACTGGTGCTACGGGCGCTATCACCGCGAACAAAAGGCTGGAATAAATGCTTCAAATCTTCCGGCTTAATACCTGGGCCATCATCTTCCACCTGGAACCAAGCCCGTTGTAACTCTGTGCCGCTGCTCACTTTTATCCAGCCATTGCCGTAACGGGCAGCATTCACCACCATGTTCGCCAAGGCGCGCTTAATGGATAACGGATGAATATCCACCATCACTTCGCCATCACATAAATCGGTTTCAATCACCCGCTCATAGCCACTTTCGGCGGCAATCACTTCACCCAATACCGCATTAAGATCGCTCGGTTCTGTCGGCATCTCCTGCCCGGTGCGCAAATAATCAATAAACTGCTCAATAATGGCATTGCACTCTTCAATGTCTTTATTGATTGATTCAGACAGGTAGCCGTCGGCTTCACTCATCATTTCCGTCGCCAGACGGATACGGGTCAATGGCGTACGTAAGTCATGGCTGACCCCCGCCATTAACAAGGTTCTGTCATCAGCCAACAGCTTTACCCCAGCCGCCATTTGGTTAAATGCCCGGGTTACGGAGCGCACCTCAGAAGCACCATATTCGCGCAGCGGAGGGGGAATAACGCCCTTACCGACCTGTAAAGCCGCATGTTCCAGCTCAACCAAGGGCCGATTCTGAATACGGATAAACAGCCAGGCACCACCAACAGCCAGTAGCATAATGGCCAAGGTATAACGGAATAGTGGCGAGAAATCGCCCTGATGGATCTCAGTTAATGGCACCCTCACCCAAATATCCGGCGACAACCATGTTTTTAGCCAGACAACAGGGGTGTTTTTATTGACCTCAACCCGAACATCAGTTGGCCCCCCCAATTGCTGGGCCATTTGGTCACTGAGAAATTTGTAATGTTGTGCCCAACGCAGGCCACTTTCCTCTGCCGCGGCATTGGTATAAAGCGAAATACCCAATTCACGGTAAATCTCGCGCCGAAATGCTGGCGGGACTTCAAGTAGCGTGCCATCTTCCAGTTGCAGCCGGTCAGTCATCAGCATACGAACCTCATATGCCAACACTTTATTAAACTGCTGTAAACTGGGCAAAATGGCGAAATTTAGCACCACCAGATACGTCGTGACCAAGCTGACGAACAGCAAGGTCACAATCAATAATAAGGTTCGGGCAAATGAGCTACGCGGAGAAAAGCGCCATCGCCTCATGCTTTACTGCCGTCCGGCACAAATACGTAGCCCAAACCCCACACTGTCTGGATATAGCGCGGATGCGCCGGATCTTCTTCTACCATGCGGCGCAGACGTGAAATCTGTACGTCGATAGACCGTTCCATTGCACTGTATTCACGGCCACGGGCCAGATTCATCAGTTTATCGCGGGATAATGGCTCGCGCGGGTGGCTGACCAATGCTTTCAGCACCGCAAACTCACCACTGGTCAGTGGCATAGGTTCGTCTTCGCGGAACATCTCGCGAGTCCCCAAGTTCAGTTTGAACTTACCAAAAGCAATCACCGCTTCTTCTTGTGAAGGTGCGCCCGGTAATTCATTGGCCTGACGGCGCAATACCGCGCGGATGCGAGCCAGCAGTTCACGTGGGTTGAATGGCTTCGGAATATAGTCATCAGCCCCAATTTCCAGCCCGACGATACGGTCAACTTCCTCGCCCTTTGCCGTCACCATAATGATAGGCATTGGGTTGCTTTGACTACGCAGACGGCGACAGATAGACAGGCCATCTTCACCCGGTAACATCAGGTCGAGCACCATTAGGTGGAAAGACTCACGGGTCAGCAAGCGATCCATCTGTTCAGCATTGGCAACACTGCGCACCTGGAAACCTTGTTCTGTCAGGTAACGTTCTAATAGCGCACGCAGGCGCATATCGTCATCAACGACCAGAATCTTGTGATTCTCTTGCATTTTATTACTCCCAAAGGCCGTATTGCCCGAATCTGCACATTGTTAGAAAAACTTACTCTAACAGACAGCTATTAATGGTATATATTCTAGTCGAAATTGTTACAAAGCTTATTGTCGGGCTTAATTATCAACACTTTCGTCGAATGGGCGGTAGCGAATATCCAAAATCCAGTAGGTTGCTTCACCATTGGGCGTTTGAACCGTCACCTCATCATCTACCTGTTTACCAATCAAGGCACGGGCAACCGGTGAATCGATAGAAATCCATTTTTTCGCTGGATCGAACTCATCCGGCCCCACCAGACGGAAGATGCGCTGCTCTCCTAATTCATTTTCGACCCGCACCCAAGCACCAAAATAGACTTTCCCTTCCTGACGCGGGTCAGGATCGACAACTTTCAGCACCTCAAGGCGCTTAGTCAAAAAACGCACCCGGCGATCTATTTCCCGCAGGCGCTTCTTACCATAGATATATTCGGCATTTTCCGAACGGTCACCCATTGCAGCAGCTTCAGACACCGCCTGTGTCACCACTGGCCGCTCTTCTCGCCACAGGAAATGCAGCTCACTATCGAGTGCCTGCCAACCTTCGCGGGTAATGTAGTTACTTTTAGCCATAAAGTTATCCACTTATTCCTTTGGCATTAATGCCACTACTATACCTTAACTTTTTACCGATAAGTTGACGTTAGCTCAAGCCCGACGACCGCTCTACTGGCAATTTATCCGGGCAATCCGTATAACTATCTTCTGCCATTTTTCCTACTCACAAATTGATATCAGACTTATGAATGAACAACTGAGCCGCATTATTGCAAGCGAACTACAGGCGCGACCCGAGCAAGTGATTGCCGCGATACGCCTGCTGGATGAAGGTAATACCGTGCCCTTTATTTCACGGTATCGTAAGGAAGTTACCGGCGGGTTGGATGACACCCAGCTGCGCCAGTTGGAAAGCCGTTTGGGCTATCTGCGCGAACTTGAAGATCGCCGCCAAACCATTCTTAAATCAATTGAAGATCAAGGTAAGCTCACCGAGCAACTAGCCGGTGCCATTACCGGCACCATGAGTAAAACCGAGCTGGAAGACTTATATCTTCCTTATAAGCCAAAACGCCGTACCCGTGGGCAGATTGCTATTGAAGCCGGTCTGGAACCCTTGGCTGACAGCTTATGGAATGACCCACAGCAAGACCCAGAGCAAGTCGCCCTTGCTTATGTCGATGCCGATAAAGGCGTGGCTGATACCAAAGCTGCACTGGATGGTGCGCGCTATATCCTGATGGAGCGCTTTGCTGAAGATGCAACTTTGCTGGCGAAAGTGCGCCAATATTTGTGGAAAAACGCCCATTTGGTAGCAAAAGTGGTGGAAGGCAAAGAGCTGGAAGGCGCTAAATTCCGCGATTACTTTGATCACCACGAACCTATCGCCCAAGTCCCTTCCCACCGCGCACTGGCGATGTTCCGTGGCCGTAATGAAGGCGTGTTGCAACTGGCGCTGAATCCAGACCCTCAGTTTGACGAGCCGCCGCGTGAAAGCCAGGGCGAGCAGATTATTATTAATCATCTGGATTTACGTCTGAATAATGCACCCGCGGATAACTGGCGCAAAGCTGTGGTCAACTGGACATGGCGTATTAAGGTGCTGTTGCATCTTGAAACTGAACTGATGAGCACTCTGCGTGAGCGCGCCGAAGACGAAGCAATCAATGTTTTCGCCCGTAACATGCAAGATTTGCTGATGGCGGCACCGGCAGGTATGCGCGCCACCATGGGCCTCGATCCGGGTCTGCGTACAGGGGTGAAAGTGGCGATCGTTGACGCTACCGGCAAGCTGGTGGCCTTCGACACCATCTACCCTCATACCGGGCAAGCTGCTAAAGCTGCGGCTGTGGTAGCCGCCCTGTGCATCAAGCATCAGGTCGAATTAGTGGCAATTGGTAACGGCACCGCATCACGCGAAACCGAACGCTTTTTTGCCGAGCTGCAACAGCAGTATCCGGCCGTGACTGCGCAGAAAGTGATTGTCAGTGAAGCTGGGGCATCCGTTTATTCGGCCTCAGAACTGGCCGCGTTGGAGTTCCCAGACCTGGATGTTTCCATCCGTGGGGCAGTTTCTATTGCTCGCCGGTTACAAGATCCATTGGCGGAACTGGTTAAAATCGATCCGAAATCCATCGGCGTGGGCCAATATCAGCATGATGTCAGCCAAAGCCAACTGGCGAAAAAACTGGATGCGGTTGTAGAAGACTGCGTAAACGCCGTGGGGGTGGATTTGAACACCGCGTCAGTGCCACTACTGACCCGAGTCGCCGGTCTGACCCGCATGATGGCGCAGAACATTGTGAACTGGCGTGATGAGAATGGCCGTTTCCATAACCGCGAGCAATTGCTGAAAGTCAGCCGCTTGGGGCCAAAAGCTTTCGAGCAGTGTGCCGGTTTCTTGCGTATCAATCACGGAGATAACCCACTGGATGCATCAACGGTGCATCCGGAAGCCTATCCGATTGTCGAGCGCATTTTGGCGGCCACCGAGCAAGCATTACAAGACTTAATGGGCAATGCCACGGCACTGCGCAATCTCAATGCCCGTGATTTTACCACGGAGAAATTTGGGGTGCCGACAGTGACCGATATTCTGCGCGAGCTGGAGAAACCGGGCCGAGATCCTCGTCCTGAGTTTAAAACCGCGACCTTTGCTGAAGGTGTCGAAACACTGAATGACCTAACGCCGGGGATGATCCTTGAGGGGTCGGTGACTAACGTGACTAACTTTGGCGCGTTCGTGGATATCGGGGTCCATCAGGATGGTCTGGTGCATATTTCGTCACTGGCAGATAAGTTTGTCGATGACCCACATAAGGTGGTGAAAGCCGGGGATATCGTCAAAGTTAAAGTCATGGAAGTGGATTTGCAGCGCAAGCGTATTGCTCTGAGCATGCGCCTTGATGAACAGCCGGGTGAAAGTGGCTCACGCCGGGGTAATGGTGGCGAGAACCGCGCCAATACCAATAATGACAACCGGGGTGCTAGCCGCCCACGCAATAATGAGTCCAATAGCCGCCCACCAGCCAAAGGGCGGGCAGACAGCAACTCTGGTAGTAACAGTGCGATGAGTGACGCGCTGGCTGCCGCGTTTAAAAAGCGCTAGTGCTTATTGTCGGGATGATTAACTGTTTATCGAAATAACTGATTCGCTCCCCAATATTAGATATCCATCTGATATTGTGGAGTTTTTTGCGATTTTCTGTTGTTTTACTATTTGCTATAAAAGTAAGCAAACGATAGAGCGATTAAAAATAGGTATGTGAATACCGTAATTCAGGATGAATAATATCGTTTGCACCTATTTTCGCCGCATCCCTGTATTCCTCCGACGAAATATCGCCTTTAGCCAGAAGGCTATCACGAACCCCCATCGGTAAACTGGCCAGAATTTTCACTTTCGCCGCATCGAAATTAAACCAGCTATCCATCATACCCCGCACTGGTCGCACCGGAACTGAGACTAAAAACTCAGGTTTAATAACACTGCTGATAAGGTTCCAATAGCGGCTGAAATTCACCGCAGGATCGGGCAAAACACCCGCGTGAATGCCAATGCGGATAGTTTCCAGCCAACTGTCATAGAACCGTTTCGCATAGAGAGAGCTTTCATTCTCTTGACACCACTGACTCATAACCTCCAATGATGGAAGCTGCACCTTGCCAATTATTACCCTCAGTATCCATTGGCTGATAATTTCGAAGTATGGGAAAGCAGCGCCAAAGGGAACATAACCAATCGGTGGGCTGATGATGCACAAGGTCGGATTATCTGCCCAGAAGAAATGTTCATAGAGCCGCCGACGGTCAAATCCGGTGATAAAACGATAATCTGGCCGCTCATAACCGATGCAAGAAATAATGGCATCATAATCAGCCAAAGAACTATCCGCGAACTGTGCTTTTCCATCCGCATTGATGCGCTCAAGTTGGGGTTTAAGTGTGATTCGGCCGGCCACAATATAGGGAATCACCTTTTCATTGACCAACACTGCCGTATTGTTAGCCATGGCGGGTAATAGCCCAGACTCACGATAAAGCTGCATATATTCCGGCAGCGCTTCATCCAGATAAACCAGATACTCATCGTAAGGCAACTGATTTAGCAAATAGCGCCCTAAATATGAGTGCATCAAATCATGAGGCCCTAACCGGAAATATCGAGGTAGAAATAGCCCCATTTTTTTAGCCGAGAGTGAAACAGAACGGGCAAAAGGCACCAAATCTGCGGCAATATCTGTACCACTAAGCCCATCACCTATGACTAAAACGTTTTTGTCAGTGAATATTTCTGGATGCCAATAATCTTGAGATGAAACGATTTCTCCACGGAAATCGTTCAGCCCTGGCACTGCCAGTTTTCGCGCCTGCCACTGCTCACCGGTAGTAATAATAACGCCATCAAAATAGGCCCGCTGATGCTGTTGAGCCTGTTCAGTAGAGACTCGCCAACCTTGCTGCGTATGCACCACACCTGTCACCGTTGTATTCAGGTTAGTAATATCTAAAACTCCTGTCGCTGTGGCCATAAGTGTTAAATAATCAATCACTTGATGGACATCTGGAAAATTCCCACCTGTGTAACTGGGGAAATTGGCGTAGTGGAAGGTGTGTCGCGAGATCTGCATGTTGACATTACTGTAGACCCCCTTGCTGTCGGGGTTCCATAAGCCGCCGACCCGTTCGAGCCTCTCAAAGAGTACAGTTTCAAATCCGAGCTTCAGCGCATTGCGTGCAGCTATCAACCCCGCAGGCCCAGCACCGATTATCGCAATTTTCATTATTTCTTCCTGTCAGAGAAGATAACTATCTGAATGACATCCAAGAACTCCCTCAGCTTATTTCGGTTTCACGTCGAATAAAGGACACAAGAGAGACCCTCCGTGAGTTTGCGTATTAATATTAGTTGATGGATGCATGAGTCAGGCCAAGACAGAGTATTTTCAGAATTTCATGAATTGTGCTTTAACGACGATGAATTAAGTTTTGACCCGCCGGATTATGCGTTAGTGACACAGAGATTGAATGCTAAGAATGGCTTTGGGCAGAGCAGCGTATTTTTACAGACACAAAAAATAACAAATCCGTTTTATGGTGATATTAAAAATACGATACATGATAGGAATAAATTGATTTTAACAATCTATTTAACAAAGACATTAATCTATTAGAAATTACCATTAATTTATAATTAATTACGTCGTCAGATGCCCACTTCATTAAAATGCGAATGTTATTTGATTCAAATCAGTGTGAATCAATTATGTAACTTATGAGTATTTTACAGAACAAGCAGGCCGTGATAGAAACATTCAGTCAACTGATTTAACTCATCATTCGCATTTGCGATCGCGCTAATTTGGTGGTAAAACAGGCACAAAATAGAAATCAGACTCATTAATTCCAAGAATAGAATTGTTACTAATACTTACTTTTGAGTATTTTGCCTTAGTTGAATATGAAAATGATTATTACTATCATTATTTCATCCATTAGTTTTTAGACTAATATTACTCTGAACTCTGGTACGCCAATAAAACGATAAATCAAGAGGCTCCAATGCATCTTATTCCACAGCGTTCCTACAAAATTGTTGGTTTCTCACCTGAAATTAGCCCGGCTTATCGGCAGAAATTATTGTCTCTGGGTATGCTACCCGGCTCTTCATTTAATGTTGTTCGCCTGGCGCCCTTAGGTGACCCCATTCAGATAGAAACCCGTCGGGTTAGTCTGGTGGTGCGTAAAAAAGATTTGGATCTGCTGACACTCGACCTGCAACCCTAATATTTTAGGTCAACGTCTTATTCTGGCTGCGGTGTGATGTAACAAAACCGCCTTGCACACGTTAATTTATTGATATCACGTTGGAAAATGAAAGCACTCACCATTGGCCTGATTGGCAACCCGAATGCGGGTAAAACCACCCTTTTCAACCAGTTAACCGGTGCCCGCCAGCGGGTAGGTAACTGGGCTGGGGTCACTGTTGAGCGTAAAGAAGGCCACTTCAGCACCGCACAGCATCAAGTGACCTTAGTTGACCTGCCCGGAACATACTCTCTAACAACCATTTCCGAGCAAACGTCACTGGATGAGCAAATTGCCTGCCACTATATTTTGAGCGGCGAAGCTGACCTGCTGATTAATGTGATTGATGCGGTCAACCTGGAGCGAAACCTTTACCTAACACTGCAACTGATAGAATTAGGTATCCCCTGCATCGTGGCACTCAATATGCTGGATATTGCCGAAAGTCAGCACATTGATATTGATATCGAAGCACTTTCTCAGCAATTGGGCTGTCCCGTTATTCCGTTGGTTTCCACGCGAGGCCGCGGTATCAATGAATTAAAAAACAGCATTGATGAGCTTCAACCCGTGCCCTTTAAAGCACTGGTTAACTACCCGCCGGTACTCCTGAGCGAGGTGGATAAGTTGGTGCAGGCGATGCCGGAGTCTTGGCCGGTGCAGCAGCGCCGCTGGCTGGCACTGCAAATATTAGAAGGTGATATTTATAGCTTGGCTCGCGCGGGCATCTCCCCTTCTATCGTGGCACTGGCCCGTGAAAATCTGCGGCAAAACCAGCACGAAGACCCGGAACTGGTGATCGCCGATGCCCGCTATCAAAGCATTGCCCGTATCTGCGATATCGTCGGCAACTCCCAGCAAGCCGAACCCAACCGCCTGACCCAAGTTCTTGATAAAGTGATTCTGAACCGCTGGTTAGGTGTGCCTATCTTCTTGTTTGTTATGTATTTAATGTTCGTCTTAGCCATTAATATCGGCGGGGCGTTACAACCGATATTTGATATCGGCTCTGCTGCCATTTTTATTCAAGGAATACAATGGATTGGCTATACTCTGCATTTCCCGCAGTGGCTAACCGTCTTCCTGGCTCAAGGTGTGGGCGGCGGGATAAACACCGTGCTACCGCTAGTGCCACAAATTGGCATGATGTATTTATTCCTCTCCTTTTTGGAAGACTCCGGCTATATGGCCCGCGCCGCCTTTGTCATGGACCGGCTGATGCAAGCGCTGGGGTTACCGGGTAAATCTTTTGTGCCACTGATTGTCGGCTTCGGCTGCAATGTGCCCTCGATTATGGGCGCGCGCACCTTGGATGCCCAACGCGAGCGCTTGATAACCATCATGATGGCACCGTTTATGTCCTGCGGTGCGCGGCTGGCTATATTTGCTGTATTTGCCGCTGCATTCTTCGGACAAGACGGCGCCAGTATTGTCTTTTCTCTCTATCTGTTAGGTATTGCCGTCGCCATCCTCACCGGCCTGGTACTCAAATACACCATCATGCGCGGTGAAGCATCCCCCTTTGTGATGGAATTGCCGGTTTACCATGTGCCACACCTTAAAAGTTTGTTATTGCAAACCTGGCAGCGGCTCAAAGGCTTTGTCTTGCGCGCGGGGAAAGTCATTGTTATCGCGAGTATTTTTATTGGTGGCCTGAACAGTTTTTCTTTCAGCGGCAAAGCAGTAGACAGTATCAATGACTCGGCGCTAGCTTCTGTCAGTAAAGTGCTGACCCCCTTACTGTCACCCATGGGGATCCATGAGGATAACTGGCAAGCCACTGTGGGGTTGGTGACCGGAGCCATGGCAAAAGAAGTGGTGGTAGGAACACTGAATACCCTTTACACCGCCGAGCAAATTAAAAATGAGCCCTTTGATGCCGAAAGCTTTAATTTATGGAGTGAATTAGGCGGAGCGGTTCATACAACCTGGCAGGGATTAAAAGATACTTTCAGTCTCAGTGTGTTATCCAACCCTATTGAGGCCAGTAAAGGTGACGGCGAAATGGCGGCCGGTTCGATGGGGATGATGAGCAGCAAGTTCGGCTCCAGTATCTCTGCCTACAGCTACCTGATTTTCGTCTTGCTGTATGTGCCTTGTGTCTCGGTGATGGGGGCAATTGCGCGGGAAACCAGCCGGGGCTGGATGACTTTCTCAATACTGTGGGGCTTGAATGTTGCTTACTCACTGGCCACCTTGTTCTATCAAGTAGCCACTTTGCGTGACCATCCGCAACAGAGCCTCGGCATTATTGCTTTAGTTATTATTATTAATGCTTTGATTCTGTTTGGTTTGCGCCGCGCACGTAGCCGGGTCACGGTGAGATTACAAAATAATACGCCCACCAGCAGTTGTTGCCAACACGCCGGTAATGACTGTCACTAACGAGGAGGTGCTATGGCAAGCCTACTGCAATTGCGCGATGCAATCGCCCTCAGCGGCAGTGCTGATGCAAATCAGTTAAGTCATCAATTGGCGATGCCTTTACCTCTGGTTGAGGCCATGCTGGAAAAGTTAGCCGCAATGGGCAAGATTGAACGAATTGAACAAGATAATAGCGGGTGCCTGACGGGCAGTTGCAAGAGCTGCCCAGAGGGGCGAAATCAATGTAACACTGTGATTTATCAGTTAAAAAATTAAAGTGAATGAGATGCCCGCTTGGGCATCTCTACCAATATTACTTGTAGACCTCTGCATCGGCATCAAACTTCTTCTTCTCGCGCTCGGCAATAATCACGTAATACTTACCGCCTTTCTCATCGGCCAATTTAGACAGTTCTTGCTTCACATCCATCGGTGATGTTGCTTCACCCGACGTCGAGATAGTGCCGATCTTCTCGTAATTCTTCGCTTCTTCTTTCGTAATTTCTTTAGCCGCCATCGCGCCAAAAGAAACCCCAGTCACCACCAGAGCTACCGCCAGATTTTTCAATAAATTCATACCGAATACCTCGCAAATGAATAATACGGCTTATAAATATTGTACAAACGCAGTAACAATTATTAATTAAATTTAATATTTAGCCATTAAATCGACGATTAAATTTTACTAAGCCCCATTTCCAGGGTGTCCTTATCGTCAGCATTGGCGCGCCGAAAACCCAAAAAGATGGGATGCTAAGCATCATTCTGCTGTGAGAAATCGATAATTAGTTTTGAAAATTCATTAGGATGAGAAACAAATGGCGCATGAGCGCATCCTTTCATCACCACGGATGGGCTATGCGGCCATTTGCTGTCTAATAATGAGGCCACTTTGCGGGGCACCAACCCATCCAGATAACCGTAAATGCGCAAGAAAGGGAGAGAACTGTTAGCCAACTCTTCTCGTAAATCTGCGGTGCGCAGAATATCCAGCCCTCCCGTCAACACGTCCACTGCTGGCATCTGGTGCTGCAACACTACGGCTTTCAATAAACGGGCATCCTGGCGCGCACTTTCCGTCCCCAAGGTTTGCAGTGCCAGAAAACGCTCAACAGTGCGCTGGAAATCCTCACTGAGCTGTTGCTGGAAACCCGCCAGCACTTCTGGGCGGATACCCGGCCATTCATCATGGGCAGTAAAACATGGGGAAGAAGAAACCGTTATCAGCCCACGGACGTGCTCGGAGTGAGTCAAAGCTACCTGACTGGCAACCAACCCACCCATTGACCAACCCAGCCATATCGCGTGTTGGGGAGCTTGCTGCAAAACTATTTCAGCCATTTCCGCCAGTGACATCGCACCAAAACCATGACTGCGCCCATACCCGGGGAGGTCAACCAAGTGCAGGCGAAAATGCGGCGCGAGTCTGTCAATTATGCAATGCCATACCTCGGCATTCAGCCCCCATCCGTGCAGCAACACAAGATCACGATCGCCTTCACCACAGATGTTCCAATAAAGTTGTTTCATACATTAGTATCCCTGACTAATCCGATATCGCAATCGTGCTAACAGCTATGTCAGGCACCTTGCCAGATTCAATTGTTTAATGGAAATAAAGCCTATATCCAAAGTCATTAGCGTTGTCGCCAGGCGGCGCGTGAGCGTAGCCCCCTGCGGCCTCATGAACGGAGGATATTTAAGGAAGATACACATGCTAACAATCGTCAGTCCATGTTGGCTATGCCAGCAACCGCTATATCACCCTAAACACGGTATTTGTTGTTATTGCCGCCGCCATTTCCCTCCCTTACCTCCCTGCTGCTCTTACTGTGGCTTACCTTGTGGTAATACTGTTTTGCCCTGCGGCCGCTGTCTAAAACAGCCGCCGCGCTGGATGCGTATGATTTTTGTCAGCGATTATGCTCCCCCATTGAATGGGCTAATAAAAAAGCTAAAATTTAACGGGGCGACGTCACTGGCACCGGTATTGGCCCGATTATTCCTGCTACGCTGGCTTGATGCCAGGCGACACGGCAACGTCATCAAACCAGACAGAATTATCAGTGTGCCGCTGCACCGCTGGCGCTGTTGGCGGCGCGGATATAATCAAACAGATTTATTAGCACGGCCATTAGCACACTGGCTGGGTTGCCACTACAGCAATACCACTTTGCGACGTATTCGTGCGACGCCCCCGCAACAGCAATTAAAAGCTGCAGCACGCCGTCAAAATATGCAGGGAATATTTCACTGTATGGAGTCGGTTCGCGGCCAACATATTGCTCTGTTGGATGATGTTGTGACAACAGGCAGTACCGTGAATGAGATTGCCAAGCTACTATGGGCGCAGGGGATTGCCTCATTGCAGGTCTGGTGTATTTGCCGAACCTTGTAGTCACCCTAACAATGGGCGTATTATAACCGACAAGAATAGTCAACTATTGAGCAGATGCCATGATCACAATAACAGACGCAGCACAATCTCATTTTGCCAAACTGTTGGCAAATCAAGAAGAAGGCACCCAAATTCGCGTATTTGTTATCAACCCCGGTACACCTACCGCTGAGTGCGGCGTGTCTTACTGCCCACCGGATGCCGTTGAAGCAACAGATACCGAACTGAAATTCGAACAGTTATCAGCTTATATTGATGAACTGAGCAAACCTTATCTGGAAGATGCTGAAATCGATTTTGTCACTGACCAGTTAGGTTCACAGCTGACACTGAAAGCCCCTAACGCCAAAATGCGCAAAGTGGATGACAATGCGCCGCTAATGGAACGGGTCGAGTATGTTCTGCAATCGCAGATTAACCCGCAATTAGCCGGTCACGGTGGCCGAGTCACTTTGATGGAAATCACGCCGGATGCATTGGCTATCCTGCAATTCGGTGGCGGTTGTAACGGCTGCTCCATGGTCGATGTGACCTTGAAAGAAGGCATCGAGAAAGAGCTATTGCAGAAATTCCCAGAATTGAAAGGGGTGAGAGATTTGACTGAGCATCAGCGCGGCGAGCACTCTTACTACTAATTAGCTTTCATCTTTAGCACTTTCAGTAACTTGAAGGGGGATTATTCCCCCTTTTATACATTTCACCTGAATCGCGCAGGTATCAGCCCACCGAGACATTCTTGCGGCACTTATCCAAGTCTTTCAATAAACGATTAACTTGGTCGTCTGCAAACATCTCTTCTAAAGTTGCTGTCAACTTACGTCGCCAGTTTGGATATTCATCACTGGTGCCCGGAATGTTGACCGGAGCCGCCATATCCAACCAGTCTTCTGGTTGCAACCCCAATAGCGCACTAGCGCTGCCAGCAACATAGCGCTGCAATCCACGATTCAGAACAGAGTTCATTGAAAGTAACGATGCTTTATGGCCCACTTTCTTTGGCACACAATCATAGTGATGCAGCCCTTCCAGCAAACCTTGCTTAGCACGTTCTCTATCAAGATAAAGCTGCTTTAATATCTGTTGATCCGGATATAGCCCTAGCTCATTTCCCAACTTCAAATCATCACTTTGCCAATAACCCCGTAAGGTCGGCAAATCATGAGTCGTAATGGTTGCCATCGCTTGCACTGGATAAGACTGCGGAGCACGGAATATATTTTCGCTATCATGCTCAAAATAGAGCACTTTATAAGAATACACGCCACTGTCGCGCAGCTTGCTAACAATCTCTACTGGCACCGTGCCTAAATCCTCACCAATGACCATGCAGCGGTGGCGCTGGCTCTCCAAAGCCAATATCGCCAGCAGATCTTCAACCGGGTATTTGACATAAGCGCCTTGATCAGCCGTTTGGCCATAAGGAATCCACCATAGACGCAATAATGCCATCACATGGTCAATGCGCAGCGCGCCACAACTGGTCATATTGGCACGTAGCAAATCAATGAAAGGCTGATAAGCGCGGGCAACCATGACGTGCGGGTCCATGGGTGGCAAGCCCCAGTTCTGGCCCAGCGGCCCTAAAATATCAGGCGGAGCCCCTACAGAAGCTTTAAGGCAGTATAACTCGCGATCACACCAGGTTTCAGCGCCGCCTTCCGCGACACCTACTGCCAAATCACGATACAACCCGAGCGGCATTTTTTGTGCTTGGCTGGCGCGGAAGCAGTCATCAAACTGGCTGGCAGCCAACCACTGTAACCACAGATAGAAGTTCACTTCCTCGCCATGCTCACGGCAAAAATCAGCCACTCCTGCACTGTGCCCTTCGCGGTATTTTTCCGGCCACACTGGCCAGCCCCACATCATGGGGTCGTTTTCACTCAAATGAGCATGCAAAGCATCGAAAGCAGCTTGTTGATGTAGGCTACTTCCCCCTTGCTCAACAAACCGATGGAATGCCTGTACCCGCGCATCTTTTGCTTTGCGGGCGGAAAAAAGTGGGAAAGCCAAACGCAAAGCGGTCAGTTTGAGTTGCATGACCTGCGGATAATCAACCCATTCGCTAGCACGTGCTTTGACCAGCGCGCTTTGTGTCTCGGGCTGATGCCACCAAATCTGTGCTGCTTCGCTGTGCTGAAATTCATCCACCTGATTTACATCAATATAAATCACATTCAGCCAGCGTCTTGAAGAAGGGCTGTAAGGGCTGGCACTTTGTGGATTGGCCGGATAGAGCGCATGAATCGGGTTAAGGCCAATAAAGGCCCCACCGCGCTCACCCACCTGCTCCAACATCTGGTTTAAATCGCCAAAATCGCCGATCCCCCAGTTGTTCTCAGAGCGCAGGGTATATAACTGAACACAAGCTCCCCAGAGTTTTTTCCCTGCCAGCAAAGCATCCGGCTCATAACAGCGTTTCGGGGCGACGATAACCGAGCACTGCCACTGTTGTAAGCCTTGCTCTAGCACCAACCGGTGATAACCCTGCGGCAGTGAAGCCGGTAATGTCAGCGTTTTTTTGGCACTGATCCGCCCCTGATGCAAATCACCTTTTTCGGTCTGCAACTGCCAGTGATAATCGCCTGAACCCGCCATTGGCAACTGCATTGGGCTGCCAAAAGTAAATACTTTTACCGGTGGTAATGGTGCTTTTTCTGCCTGAGAATCTGGGGGCACACTCGTGCGCCCCATGGCCGCCAATAACTGCTGCTTGGTTTGTGCCGAAATAGCCTGCGGCTTACCGTGAGCATTTATATAATTGGCGGCTATCCCTGCCAGTGTCGCTGCTTGATCGAGCGATTTACGATCCATGCAGTCTTCTCCTTAACGTTTGGCTTGCCAGATTCGCGTCTGATAGTCGCGAATTGAACGGTCAGAACTGAACATCCCTACCCGGGCGGTGTTAAGAATGGTACGGCGGGTCCATTCATCCTTATCGCGGTACAGGGCATCAATTTGCTTCTGTGCCTGACAATATGAAGCAAAATCAGCCAGTACCAGATAAGGGTCTCCCCCTTCCAACAGGCTATGCAACATCATGTCAAATGCGTGTTTATCACCTTGGCTAAATGCACCGCTGGCAAGCTCATCCAGAATACTTTTCAGGTGTGCGTCAGCTTTTAAATAAGTCTGTGGTTTATAACCTTTCGCCAGAATGGCTTTTACCTGCGGGGCGGTGTTACCGAAAATAAAGATATTCTCGTCACCCACCTGCTCAGCAATTTCAACATTCGCACCGTCCAATGTGCCGACTGTCAATGCGCCATTCAGGGCCAATTTCATGTTACCTGTCCCGGAAGCTTCTTTACCGGCAGTTGAAATCTGCTCGGACACGTCTGCCGCAGGGATCATCAACTCCGCAACCGAAACACGGTAGTCGGGGATAAAAATAACTTTCAGGCGATCTTTGACGATCGGATCATTATTGATCTTCTCAGCCGCCTGATTTATAGCATAAATAATGTTCTTGGCTAAATAATAACCCGGAGCTGCTTTAGCACCAAACAGGAATACACGCGGCGCAATATCCAGATTCGGGTTGTCGCGGATTTGGCGATATAGCGACAGAATATGCAACAGATTTAAATGCTGACGTTTATATTCATGCAAGCGCTTAATCTGTACATCAAAGATGGCATCCGGGTTGATGGTTATCCCCATGACGCGCTTAACATATTCAGCTAGCTTAACTTTGTTGTCATATTTGATTTGCTGATAGCTATTACGGAAAGTTTTATCTTCAGCGTAAGACTCAAGCCCGGCTAATGCATCCAGATTATTTGCCCATTCCACTTTCAATGTGTCATCAATCAAACCCGACAGTGCCGGATTACATTGCTTCAACCAACGACGTGGTGTAATACCATTGGTAACGTTGTGGAATTTATTTGGCCATAATTGATAATATTCAGGGAATAAATCTTTGATAACCAAATCAGAGTGCAACTGCGCCACACCATTGACCGCAAAGCCGCTCACCACACACAAATTGGCCATCCGCACTTGTTTATTATGGTGCACAGCCAGTTTGGCCCAGACTTCTTCATCACCCGGCCATTGTTTATCGACCAACTTTTTAAATTGCGCATTGATCTGCTTAATAATGACAAAATGGCGTGGCAACAAACTGCGCACCAGTTTTTCATCCCAGCACTCAAGGGCTTCTGGCATCAAGGTGTGGTTGGTGTAGGCGAAAGTTTTACTGGTAATCGCCCAAGCCGCATCCCAGCTCAGTTGATGTTCATCCAGCAATACGCGCAGCATTTCAGGGATAGCGATGGTCGGGTGGGTATCATTTAACTGAATAACTTCATAGTCCGGCAGCTCGGCCAACTTGCGGCCTGCCAGATGGTGTTTGCGCAAGATATCGGCGACCGAACAAGCACATTGGAAATATTGCTGCATCAGACGCAGGCGTTTACCGGCCAAATGGTTATCATTCGGATACAGCACTTTAGTCAGTTTTTCTGCTTCAACGCCATTTTGCTCGGCAAGCAAGAATTTACCGTCATTAAATTTCGTTAAATCAAAAGGATGCTGATGAGTTGCCTGCCATAAACGCAATGGTTGAGTGACCCCATTACGATAGCCCAGCACCGGTAAATCCCATGCTTCGCCACGTAAAGTAAAGGCCGGACGCCATAACTGACGGCCATCAGATTGTTTCTCCAACTTGCCACCAAAACCAACATCCACAGCCAATACGGCATTGTGGCGGAACCATGGATAGCTTTCGCGCTGCCAATTGTCCGGTGCTTCCTGTTGCTTACATTCACTGAAAGATTGACGGAACAGGCCGTATTGATAATTCAGACCATAACCGGTCGCGGGCTGCTCAACAGTCGCCATCGAGTCAAGAAAACAAGCCGCCAGACGCCCCAAGCCACCATTACCCAATGCGGGGTCAGTTTCCTGCTCTAGCAAGTCACTCAGATTAATCTTCTGCTCAGCTAACAGCGCTTCTACTTGGTCATACCAACCCAAGTTAATCAGGTTATTTGCTGTTAACCGGCCAATTAAAAACTCCATCGAAATGTAGTTAACATGGCGCTGCACTTTTTGGGTTTTACCCGGCGCTGGCTGAGCAGATAATTGTTCGGCTAATGCCGCGCTAACAGCTTCCCACCATTGGTGTTGCGTCATTTGCTGAGCAGAAGTTAAGCCAAAGCGCTGCCACTGGCGGGTCAGTGCGGCCAGGAAATCTTCCTTTTTAAGCATAGGCTGTGACATAGGGAGGTCTCTATCCTGTGAGTTGGGTAATTTTACCCTTATCCTGCCAATGAGAGCTGACAAGATCATCATCCTGCCGAGGGATTAGCTGGGGATGAGTCGTAGGGCGTAGCTAAAATTGTGATCCGGTGCAACTTACAGCCACAGGAAACATTAACTCTATTGCAATAAGATGGCCGTTATCAGACCTTAGCAGTGCTGATTAATTACGAGGCTAAAAATAATTACTCTTATGAATGCCTGTAACAACTCACTACAAATGGATATATCAATCGCCAGGACGTCTTCTCACCGGATCCCTTTAAAACCGGATACAGCATGCTGATCCCATCAAAACTGAGCCGCCCGGTACGGCTGCAAAATACCGTGATACGCGATCGCTTATTAGTGAAGTTATCGGGTGTTGCAAATTACCGTTTAACCTTAATAAATTGCCCGGCAGGGTATGGTAAAACGACATTGATTGCTCAGTGGGCAGCCGACCAATCTGATCTTGGTTGGTACTCTCTGGATGAAAGTGACAATCAGCCGGAGCGCTTTGCTACCTATTTAATTGCCGCGATACAATTGGCGACCCGAGGCCATTGCAGTAAAAGTGAAGCGCTGAGCCAAAAGCATCAGTACGCCAGCCTTTCTGCGCTGTTCGCACAACTATTTATCGAGCTTTCCGATTGGCACGGCCCGCTTTATTTGGTCATTGATGATTTTCACCTGATTACTAATGATGCCATTCATGAAGCTATGCGCTTTTTCCTGCGCCATCAGCCGGAAAATCTGACGCTGATTCTGCTCTCTCGCACCTTGCCGCCATTGGGGATTGCTAACCTGCGGGTACGCGACCAACTGTTGGAATTGGGCATGCAGCAGCTGGCATTTAATCATCAGGAAGCGCAACAATTCTTCGATTGCCGCCTCTCGGTACCATTAGAACAAGGTGATAGCAGCCGCCTGTGTGATGAAGTTGAAGGCTGGGCAACCGCGCTGCAATTGATTGCTTTGTCATCTCGCCAACCCAATTCCTCAGCACAAAAATCGGCAAAACGGCTGGCCGGTTTGAATGCCAGCCATTTGTCAGATTATCTGGTCGATGAAGTGCTGGATCAGGTTGATAGTGATGCGCGGGCTTTCCTGTTGCGCTGCTCGGTATTGCGCTCGATGAATGATGCCCTGATTGTGCGCCTGACCGGTGAAGATAACGGCCAGCAACGGCTGGAAGAGTTGGAACGTCAGGGGCTATTTATTCATCGCATGGATGACAGCGGCGAATGGTTCTGTTTCCATCCGTTGTTTGCCACTTTCCTGCGCCAGCGCTGCCAGTGGGAACTGGCATTAGAGCTGCCCGAATTACACCATGCGGCAGCTGAAGGCTGGATGGCGCTGGGCTATCCTGCGGAAGCCATCCACCACGCATTGGCGGCGGGTGATGTCGGCATGCTACGTGATATCTTGCTACAACACGCCTGGACACTGTTTAACCACAGTGAGTTAGCCCTGCTGGAACAATGTCTGGTCGCACTGCCCTATTCTTTATTAGTGCAAAATCCTGAGCTGGCATTGCTACAAGCTTGGCTGGCGCAAAGTCAGCATCGTTACGGCGAGGTCAATACCTTGCTTGAGCGCGCCGAATCAGCAATGCAAGAGCGTAAAATTCCTATTGATGAGGTTTTGCGTGCTGAGTTTGATGCGCTGCGTGCTCAAGTGGCCATCAACGCCGGTAAGCCGGATGAAGCTGAAAAACTGGCCACAGATGCGCTGAAATATCTGCCAATGGCTAACTTTTACAGCCGTATTGTCGCCACGTCGGTCACTGGAGAAGTTCACCATTGCAAAGGGGAACTGAGCCGCGCGCTGCCTATGATGCAGCAAACTGAGCAAATGGCGCGCCGCCGCGAAGCCTATCACTATGCATTATGGGCGCTATTGCAGCAGAGTGAAATCCTGATTGCGCAGGGGTTCTTGCAAGCTGCTTATGAAACACAAGATAAAGCCTTTGATTTGATTCATGAACAACATCTTGAGCAACTGCCAATGCATGAGTTCCTTTTGCGAATTCGCTCTCAGGTCTTGTGGTCGTGGTCACGGCTGGATGAAGCCGAAGAAGCTGCGCGCAAAGGTATCGAGATACTGGTCAACTACCAACCACAGCAGCAGTTACAGTGCCTGGCGATGCTGGCAAAATGTTCACTGGCCCGTGGGGATTTGGATAATGCCAATATGTATATTCAGCGTTGCGAGGCTTTGCAACACGGCAGCCAATATCACCTCGACTGGATTACCAATGCTGATAAACCACGGGTTATTCACTGGCAAATGACCGGGGATAAAGTCGCGGCGGCAAATTGGCTGCGCCAGGCAGAAAAACCGGGAATGGCTGATAACCACTTTTTACAGGGGCAGTGGCGTAATATTGCCCGGATCCAGATTATGTTGGGCCGCTTTAATGAAGCGGAAGTGGTGCTGGAAGAACTCAATGAGAATGCCCGCCGCTTACGACTTACCAGTGATCTAAATCGTAATCTATTGTTAAGTAACATTCTTTACTGGCAAACCGAGCGGAAAAGTGAGGCGCAGAAAGCCCTGATTGAATCACTCTCATTGGCCAATCGCACCGGCTTTATCAGCCATTTTGTGATTGAGGGCGAGGCAATGGCGCAACAGCTGCGGCAGCTAATCCAACTCAATGCATTACCAGAATTGGAACAACACCGCGCCCAGCGGATCTTGAAAGATATTAATCAGCACCATCGGCATAAATTTGCTCATTTCGATGAGATTTTCGTCGATAAGCTGCTGACTCACCCACAAGTTCCCGAGCTAATACGCACCAGCCCACTAACCCAACGCGAATGGCAGGTCTTGGGGCTGATTTACTCCGGCTACAGCAATGACCAAATAGCCGGTGAGCTTGAAGTCGCCGCGACGACCATTAAAACGCATATTCGTAATTTGTATCAAAAGTTGGGGGTCGCTCACCGGCAAGACGCGGTACAGCAAGCCCAAAGATTATTACAGATGATGGGATATGTTTAATTAAAACCCCATTATTATGTTTAAATATCAGTGTTTTAAGTTGAATTTTGCGTATCTGACTCATTGGCAACAGTGACCATATATCAATAACAGACCGCCGTTTACCCCAAGGTTATTTCTCTGCCGGGGTATGGCGGCCAATAAAGACCATTATGTTTTACTGGTCTTTATTGGCGAAAAATTGATTACAATCTCGCGCTTGAATATTCAATCGCGATTAAAGGTCATCAGCAGCATGGAACAGTTTGAAACAATAAGTATTGAGCAGGCCTATAACCACTTGAAAGAAAACAAGGCGGTTTTAGTTGATATCCGCGATCCACAAAGCTATGAGGCGGGTCATGCGCCGGAGGCGTTCCATCTGACCAACAGCAGCTTGCACACTTTTATGCAACTAACTGATTTTGAACAACCTGTGATGGTGATGTGCTACCACGGCAACAGCAGCAAAAGTGCCGCGCAGTATCTGCTCCAGCAAGGTTTTGAAGCGGTTTACAGCATTGATGGTGGTTTTGAAGCCTGGGCCAAAAGCTATCCGCAAGAAATCATTCGTGAGAATGCCTAATTTTGTTACCCGTTTGTAGCCTGCCATTCGCCATGGCCGACCAGATTGTGATATTTTTAAGCACTTTAATTGAAATCTCGTTAGGCGGTGATTGGTAATATGATTCGTGTGATAGCAATTTCTAATCTACGTCTGGCGCAAGCCTTCATTGACTATATGGCCACTCGCAATGTGGTACTGGAAGTCAGGCCGGATTCTCAGGGTGCTGAGATCTGGCTCGCCGATGATGAGCAACTGCCGCTGGTGCAGCATGAGCTGGAACAGTTTTTACTCGATCCCCTCAATCCGCGCTATCAGGCCGCCAGTTGGCAATCGGGTAATCTGCACTCTAATTTGCCTTACCAGCGCTTTTCTTACCTCCAGACGCTACGCAGTCAGGCCGGGCCACTGACGCTGAGTGTTATGGTGCTGTGTATCGCCATCTATATTTTGATGCAAATCGTCGGTGATGCCGAGGTGATGTCTTGGCTGGCGTGGCCCCGTGATAGCAGCCAGTATTTGCAAATTTGGCGTTGGGTCAGCCATGCTGTATTACATTTTTCGCTGCTGCATATCTTGTTTAACTTGATGTGGTGGTGGTATCTGGCCGGACAGATGGAAAAACGGCTTGGCACCGGCAAATTGCTGGTATTAACTGTTGTTTCAGCCTTATTCAGTGGCTGGGGGCAATCGCTGTTTAGCGGCGTGAATTTTGGCGGCCTGTCTGGTGTGGTTTACGCCTTAATGGGCTATGTCTGGCTGACTGGCGAACGCGCACCCGAGCGCGGCATTTCGTTGCCTCGCGGCTTAATGGCTTTTTCTGTTCTCTGGTTGGTGGCGGGATATTTCGACATTTTAGGTTTATCGATTGCCAATGCAGCGCATGTTTCAGGTCTTATTATCGGGCTATTGATGGCATTTTGGGATACGCGCAACAGCGCGAGAACCACACAATAACTGCCTGGAGCAACCAGGCGCATTAGGGGATTATCGTGAAGCAAACGCAGCGGCATGATGCGATTATTGAATTGGTACGCCAACAAGGCTACGTCAGTACTGAAGAGCTAGTGGAACATTTTGCCGTTAGCCCGCAAACCATCCGACGCGATTTGAATGATTTGGCGGATCAAAACAAGATTCACCGTCATCATGGTGGCGCTGCTTTACCCTCCAGCTCAGTCAACGCGGCTTATAATGACCGCAAAGTGATGTGGTCGGAAGAAAAGGCGCGCATTGCCCAACGCGTTGCCAGCCAGATCCCCGATGGCGCGACACTGTTTATTGATATCGGCACGACACCAGAAGCGGTCGCACACGCCTTAATGAATCATAAAGGGTTACGCGTGGTCACCAATAATCTCAACGTGGCCACATTGCTGACCGCTAAAGAGGATTTCCGGCTAATTTTAGCTGGCGGTGAAGTGCGTACCCGTGATGGTGGAATTATTGGTGAGGCCACACTGGATTTCATTTCTCAGTTCCGTCTTGATTACGGCATTCTCGGTATTAGCGGTATTGATATGGACGGCTCCCTGCTGGAGTTTGATTACCATGAAGTGCGCACCAAGCGGGCGATTATTGAGAATTCCCGTTGTGTGATGCTAGTAACCGACCATTCCAAATTTGGTCGTAACGCGATGGTGAATCTGGGAAATATGAATCTGATTGATTATTTATTTACCGATCAAATGCCACCGGCCAGTGTGATGAAGATTATTGAACAGCATGAAGTTCAATTAGAGTTATGTTGAGGTTTGAGTTATTCGCTTGATACTCGAACAGTTATCTTTGTTGGCTACTCGGCCTCAACCGCGTTGGGCTGCAAAGCAGTGGCCTGACGAGCCAGCACTTTTCGCGGGCGTCCATGCCCGCTCACTCTCCCCCTTGTTTTGTCAGTAAGATTCCTCATTGCGCTCAACGTCAAAACGATGGTTTTTAGGTTCTGACGTTCAAAGCACATTGAGCATGGATGCGAATCAGCGCGAACCAACTATTCGAATATCAACCGAACTGATCACCTGACAAAATCCAAATCTATCGCCCCCACTACATATCAATAACAAAACTGTTACTTCCATCACGCATAAATGTTTTTTTTTGGTTAAGTCTTGGCTTGTTTGTTGGTTTTTGATTACAATCATGAGCGAAAACGAACATTAAAGAGCTGTTTCGAACATCCGGAGGAAGTAAGCATGGAAACCAAAGACTTGATCGTGATCGGCGGCGGTATTAACGGTGCCGGTATCGCTGCAGACGCTGCAGGACGTGGCCTGTCCGTTCTGCTGCTGGAAGCACAAGATTTGGCCTGTGCGACATCTTCGGCCAGCTCCAAACTGATCCACGGTGGCCTGCGCTATCTGGAACACTATGAGTTCCGGCTGGTCAGTGAAGCATTGGCCGAACGTGAAGTATTGCTGAAGCTGGCTCCTCATATTGCTTTCCCAATGCGCTTTCGTCTGCCCCACCAACCCCATCTGCGCCCAGCTTGGATGATTCGTACCGGTTTATTCTTGTACGACCATTTGGGCAAACGTACCAGCTTGCCTGCCAGCAAAGGGCTGCGTTTTGGACCAGAATCAGTATTAAAGCCGGAGCTCGTGCGCGGTTTCGAATATTCCGACTGTTGGGTCGATGATGCCCGTCTGGTGGTGTTGAACGCGCAAGAAGTGGTCGAGCGCGGCGGTGAAGTTCGTACCCGTACCAAAGTGACCCGAGCATGGCGTGAACAGGGCCTGTGGATGGTGGAAGCCATAGATGTAAACACCGGCAAGACCTTTACCTGGCGCGCTAAAGGCTTGGTAAATGCTACCGGCCCATGGGTTAAACAGTTCTTCGATGATGGCCTGAAGCTGAAATCACCTTATGGTATCCGCTTGATCAAAGGCAGCCATATTGTCGTGCCACGGGTCCATAACCAACCGCAGGCCTATATTCTGCAAAACGAAGACCACCGTATTGTCTTCGTCATTCCATGGTTGGATGAATATTCCATCATCGGCACTACTGATGTGGAATACCATGGCGATCCGAAAGATGTGAAGATCGACGACCAGGAAATTGATTACCTGCTGAAGGTGTATAACGACCACTTTAAAAAGCAACTGGGCCGTGATGATATCGTCTGGACTTACTCTGGTGTCCGTCCATTATGTGATGATGAATCAGATTCACCACAAGCAGTAACCCGCGATTACACACTGGATGTCGCTGATGAAGGTGGCAAAGCGCCACTGCTGTCGGTGTTTGGTGGCAAACTGACCACTTACCGTAAATTGGCAGAGCACGCGCTGGAAAAACTGTCCGGTTACTATACGAATGTCGGCCCTGCATGGACAAAAACCGGCTCTTTACCGGGCGGGGATATTGGCGGCAGCCGTGACAACTATACTGTGCAATTGCGCCATCGCTATAACTGGCTACCAGAAGGGTTGGCACGCCGCTATGCCCGAACCTACGGCAGCCACAGCGAACTGATACTGGCGGATGCCACCAGCATCGAAAACTTGGGCGAACATTTCGGCCATGGCTTGTATGAAGCTGAATTGCGCTATCTGGTTGAAAAAGAGTGGGTCGTTGAACTTGATGATGCTATCTGGCGTCGCACCAAGTTAGGTATGACTCTGGATGATGCGCAGAAGCAGCGTGTTGCCGAATGGTTGGCAGAAGTGCAGGCTGAGAAACAACAGACTCTCTCTCTGGTTTCCTGATAATAAATAGCCGTCATCAATCTACTAGAAAACCCTCTTCACAGTTCACTGTTGAAGAGGGTTTTTGTTATTAACTCGCAAAGTCATTGGTGTTACAGGCCAGCAGCGCGCAGATAACCCCTTGTAATTTCACGCACAAAGGATTTCACTACAGCCTGATAGGCTTAATATGCCAAATTTCATCGGCATACTCCTCAATGGTTCTGTCTGAGGAGAAATAGCCCATATTGGCGATATTGAGTAAGGTTTTACGTGTCCATTCATCTGGGTGACGATATAGCGTATCAACTTGCTCTTGGGTATCCACATAACTGCGATAATCAGCCAGTAACTGATAATGATCCCCCAGATTGACCAGTGAATCAAACAGACTGGTATACCGATTAGGTTCTTCCGGGCTGAAAGCACCGGTAGCAATCTGTGTAAGCACCAAATGCAGCTCAGGATCTTCGTCGTAATATTTCCGCGGGTTATAACCATTATTACGCAATGCCTCAACCTGCTCAGTGGTATTACCGAAGATAAAGATATTATCCTCACCCACATGTTCGCGGATCTCAACATTGGCCCCATCCAGAGTGCCAATCGTCAGCGCCCCATTCAGCGCAAACTTCATATTGCTGGTGCCAGAGGCCTCGGTTCCCGCCAGTGAGATCTGTTCAGAAAGATCCGCCGCTGGAATGATCAACTGCGCCAAACTGACACTGTAATTGGGGATAAACACCACTTTCAGCAGATTATTAATGCGCGGATCATTGTTGATCACCTTGGCGACATCATTGATCAGCCGAATAATCTGTTTAGCATTGTAATAAGCCGATGCCGCCTTACCCGCAAAAATCACCACCCGCGGTACCCACTTCTCATCAGGAGCTTCGAGAATACGGTTATAACGCGTGATTACATGCAAAACATTCAGCAGTTGGCGTTTGTACTCATGGATACGTTTGATTTGCACATCAAACAGCGCCGCCGGATTGACCACAATATTCAGCTTTTCAGCAATATATATCGCCAGCCGCTTCTTGTTCTCCAACTTGGCTTTCTGTAATGCCAGCAAGAAGCTCGGATAATCGAGGTTCTTTTCCAGCTCACTCAGTTGGCTCAAATTAGTGCGCCAATTATGGCCGATACTGTCATCCAGTACAGCCGCCAGTGGCCGATTCGCCAGCCCCAGCCAGCGTCGAGGGGTAACGCCATTGGTTTTATTGCAGAAGCGATTCGGGAAAATATGGGCAAAATCAGCGAACAGCGATTGCACCATTAATTCTGAATGCAGGGCAGACACGCCGTTGACTTTATGACTGGCAATCACTGCAAGCCACGCCATACGGACACGTCGGCCATCATTTTCATCAATAATTGATACGCGCGGCAACAATTCTGGTTCATCCGGATATTGTTCCTGTACCAGCTTGAGGAAATGGTCATTGATATCAAAGATGATTTGCAAATGGCGTGGCAAAATCTTACCGATCATGTCGATGGGCCAGGTTTCCAGCGCTTCACTCATAAGGGTATGGTTGGTGTAAGAAAAGACTTGCTGCACCACATCCCAAGCATCCAACCAGCTAAATTTATGCTCATCAATCAGCAGCCGCATCATTTCAGGGATAGAGAGCACAGGGTGAGTATCATTCAGGTGAATGGCGATCTTATCTGCCAAATTGTCGAATGTTTGGTGCATCGTCCAATGACGGCTAAGAATATCTTGCACCGTCGCAGAGACTAAAAAGTACTCTTGCCGCAGACGCAGCTCTCGTCCGGAGTATGTCGAGTCATCGGGATAAAGTACGCGGGAGACGTTTTCTGAATGGTTTTTATCTTCAACTGCGGCAAAGTAATCGCCCTGATTGAATTTACCCAGATTGATTTCATTACTGGCCTGGGCTGACCATAAGCGCAGTGTATTAGTCGCATCTGTATCAAAACCAGGAATGATTTGATCATAAGCACAGGCAAGGATTTCTTCAGTTTCCAGCCAACGGATCTTACTGCCTTCTTGCTGAATTCGCCCCCCGAAACGCACTTTATAACGGGTGTTGTGTCGTGGGAATTCCCAAGCGTTGCCGTATTCCAGCCAGTTATCTGGCGACTCCATCTGTTGACCATTAACTATTTTCTGGCTAAACATGCCATATTCATAGCGAATACCGTAGCCACGGCCCGGAAGTGCCAATGTTGCCAGTGAGTCCAGGAAACACGCGGCCAATCGCCCTAGCCCACCATTACCTAAGCCGGGGTCATTTTCTTCTTGCAACAGCTCAGACAGGTTAAGGCCCATTTCATCTAAAGCCTGCTCGATATCCTCATAAATACCCATCGATAACAGTGCATTAGAGAGCGTTCGTCCCAATAAAAATTCCATCGACAAATAATAAACCTGCCGAACATCTTGTGATAATTGTGCGCGGTTAGAACGCAGCCAGCGTTCGACCATCCGGTCACGCACGGCAAATAAGGTCGCATTCAGCCAATCGTGCTGAGTCGCAATAGAAGGGTCTTTGCCCACAATAAACATCAGTTTATAGGCAATGGAATGTTTCAGCGCATCCACACTGACAACAGGTGAGGTATAACTGAACGGTGATGTCATAGCGTTTTTCCCAATTCGTGGTTACAACAAATCGGCAATTAGAGACGCCGATAAAGTGACAGATAATCTGCCGCTGCTACTTGCCAGCCAAAATCCAGCCCCATCGCGTGGCGCTGAACGTGACGCCAATGTTTTGGCCGGCTCCACAGCACAAAAGCACGGCGAATCGCCCGTACCAATGCCTGTGCATCGCATTCATCAAACACAAACCCCGAGGCGCTGCCATCCGCCAGATTTTCCAGCGCGCAATCCACCACGGTATCTGCCAAACCGCCCGTATGTCGGACCAGTGGCAATGTGCCGTACTTCAAACCATACAGCTGTGTTAGTCCACAAGGTTCAAAACGGCTGGGCACCAAAATCACATCCGCACCAGCAATGATTCGGTGTGAAAATGCCTCGTGATAACCTATTTGTACCCCAACTTGGCCGGAATAGTCCGCCGCTGCCGCCAAAAATGCCTCTTGTAAAATGGCATCACCCGCCCCCAGAACCGCCAGTTGACCACCCAATTTCAGTAAGTCGGGCAACGCTTCCAGCACTAAATCTAACCCTTTTTGTTCCGTCAATCGGCTGACAACCGCAAAAATAGGTTTCTTTTCAGTCACCTCCAACCCCATCGTGGTTTGCAGATGGGCTTTATTGACCGCTTTCTTTTGCACATTTTCTGCGTCATAACGGGCATGAAGCAAAGTATCCGTTTGGGGGTCCCAAATAGCACTGTCCACGCCGTTGAGGATCCCGGTCAATCTCCCTTGGCTAGCCCGCTCTTGTAGCAACCCCTCCATACCGTAACCAAAAGCAGGCTGGGTAATTTCCTTGGCATAAGTCGGGCTGACTGTTGTGACATGATCAGCAAAGAACAACCCGGCTTTCAGATAGGAAATTTGGCCGTAAAACTCCAGCCCATACATTTGGAAAAATGCAGCAGGCAGCTGTATCTCAGCCAAATGATGGCCTGAGAATAAGCCTTGATAAGCTAAATTATGGACGGTAAAGACTGATCGCGCAGGACGGCCACGCGCCGCAAGGTAAGCACAAGCCAGCCCGGCATGCCAATCATGGGCATGTACCACTTCTGGACGCCAATAACCATCCAACCCGCAAGCCAGTTCACAAGCCATCCACCCCAGCAATGCAAAGCGGCGATAATTATCAGCATAAGCATGCAAAGACTGGTCGTGATATGGGCTACCCGCCCGGTCATAAAGACCGGGCGCATCAATCAGATAAATACCAATTCCCTGATAATGCCCATAACGTAAAGAAACACGGCCAGCAAAGGTATCAATCTCCCTCACCAGAACGGTATCTGGAATACCACGGCGTAAGTCAGGGAAACCCGGCAGCATGACCCTAACATCAGCCCCCTCAGCAATCTGAGCGGCAGGTAACGCGCCAACAACATCAGCCAACCCACCGGTTTTCAGCAAAGGAAATAGCTCTGAACATACGTGTAGAACCCGCATCATGACTCCTATTCACTTTTAAGCTTGGCGAGCATCGCACGCGTTACTAGCACTATCCCGCCCTCGGAACGGTAAAACCGGGCGCTGTCCTCTTCGGCATTTTCCCCAATAACCATGCCCTCGGGAATCTGGCAGGCGCGGTCAATAATGCAACGGCGCAAGCGGCACGAACGGCCGACATTTACATCAGGTAATAATAAGGTGGAATCAATGGTACAGAACGAATTCACCCGCACCCGGGGGAATAACACCGAATGCACCACCACTGAACCAGACACAATACAGCCGCCAGAAACCAGTGAATTCATGGTCATACCATGGCTACCGGAGCGGTCTTGCACAAACTTGGCCGGCGGCAGCGGCTCCATATGAGTACGAATCGGCCAATCGCGGTCATACATATCCAGCTCTGGGGTCACCGATGCCAAATCAAGATTGGCTCGCCAGTAAGCATCCAACGTCCCGACATCACGCCAGTAAGGGGGGAGTTCGGCATTAGATGTCACACAGGAAAGGTCAAAAGGATGCGCCCACGCAACTCTTTGCTCCGTTAATTTCGGAATGAGATCTTTACCGAAATCATGGCTCGTGCCGGGGGTATTCCTATCTTCTTCTAATAATTTAAATAGATAGTCAGCATTGAAAATGTAAATCCCCATGCTGGCGAGCGCCATATCCGGGCGGCCCGGCATGGCGGGAGGATTGGCCGGTTTTTCATAAAACGCCGTTATCTGGTAATCCTCAGTGACTTCCATAACACCAAATTCAGTGGCTTCTTTAATCGGGACTGGAATACAGGCGACGGTGCATTCAGCCCCTTTCTCGGCGTGGTCGAGCAACATGCGGGAGTAATCCATCTTGTAGATATGGTCACCCGCCAGAATGACAATATATTCCGCTTTGTAGCGGCGGATAATATCTAAATTCTGATAAACCGCATCCGCAGTGCCTTTGTACCACTGCTCAGTGCTTAGCCGCTGCTGGGCTGGCAGTAAGTCCACAAACTCGTTCATTTCCTCATTAAGAAATGACCAGCCCCGTTGAATATGCTGAACCAGACTATGAGACTGGTATTGCGTTATGACGCCGATGCGCCGAATACCGGAGTTCAGGCAATTGGAAAGGGCAAAATCAATAATGCGGAATTTGCCACCAAAATGAACGGCGGGTTTAGCCCGGGTAGCCGTTAAATCTTTCAGCCGCGAGCCACGGCCCCCCGCCAAGATAAGCGCCACAGATTTATTGGGTAATAATCTGGCTAACATCAACGGGTCTTTGCTCTCAAACTTAACCATGGGGACTCCTTAAAATTTCTGTACGAGCACGCAAACGGCATGCGCAGATCCGCTCCATACGGTTAACGGTTCCGTATGCACTGACGACTCAAAAGGAGGAACTATTACCCATTCCCCCACAGGTAAATGCATTTCACACTCTTGCTCAGTGGCATTTATCACCACCAACCAGCGCTGAGATAATTGGATTTGTAGTTGTTTCTGGCCGCCCTGCTCCCAAGCCGAATCACTCAGCGCCTGCCCCCGACTATCCAGCCATTGCACATTGCCATCTCCCTCTTCCCACCATGAGTCTCTAATCAGGGCCGGAATCTGCTGGCGTAACCGAATAAGTTCGGCAGTAAACGCCGTTAATTCACCATCGCAACTGCCCCAATCGAGCCAAGTAAGAATGTTGTTTTGACAATACGCATTGTTGTTGCCTTGCTGACTATGGCCATGTTCATCTCCAGCCAGCAGCATCGGCGTTCCTTGCGAGAGTAACAAAGTGGTAAGCAATGCCCGCTGGCAAGCTTTACGCCGCTGCCAGATAGCATCATTCGCCACTAAACCTTCACTACCAAAATTATTGCTAAGATTGTTATCACTCCCATCACGGTTTTCTTCACCATTGATTTCATTGTGTTTTTTGTTAAAACACAGTAAATCCTGCAAAGTAAAGCCATCATGGGCAGTAATTTGATTGATGCTAGAGGAAGGTAAACGGTCCCGTTGCTTGAACAGATTGCTTGATGCCGCAAAATGCTGGGCGAACTGCCCCAACGGTAAATCACCGCGTAACCAGAAGCGGCGCATTGCATCACGGTATTGATCATTCCATTCGCTAAAACCGGTCGGGAAGTTACCCAGTTGATAGCCGCCCCAACCAATATCCCAAGGCTCCGCAATCATCTTGCAGCCACTGAGTTTTTCATCCGCCGCAAGTGCGGCAAAAAGGGGCGCATGTTGATCAAACTCAGGTGTCCGGCCCAGAACAGTGCCCAAGTCAAAACGGAAACCATCAATATGGCAGCTATCAACCCAGTAACGCAGGCAGTCAATCACCCACTGCATCACATAAGGTTGGCTAAGGCGTAATGTATTGCCGCAGCCTGTCATGTTGTCATATTCACCGTCGGGAGTGAGCCAGTAGTAACTGGCATTATCAATCCCGCGCTGGCACAGCATTGGGCCAAACACATCCAGCTCGGCACTGTGGTTGAACACCACGTCCAGAATGACTTCAATCCCAGCTTTATGCAGTGCTTTAACCGCATCGCGTAACTCTTGCAGTGGAGATATACCTTCTCGACCCGATGCATAATCCGGATCAACTGCATAGGGGGCGAGCACGTTATAGCCCCAATAATTACTCAGCCCCATATTCTGTAACCGCGGCTCATCGATATGGAATTGCACCGGCAGCAATTCCAATGTCGTAATACCCAGTTTTTTCAAATAATGAATCATGGCCGGGTGAGCCAGCGCAGCATAAGTGCCACGCAGGTCATCCGGAATATCCGGATGCAATTGGGTTAAACCGCGCACATGGGCTTCATAAATGACGGTATTGCCCCACGGAATGGTGGGTGAATGATCCCCCTGCCAATCATATTCTTCGTGAACCACAATACACTTAGGCACCGCAATCGAGCTGTCGCGATCGTCGGGTTGGTTAACCCCGCCATTTAAGCTGGGGTCGTCGCCCACTTTTCGATCCAGTGCATGGGCGCAGGGGTCTATCAGCAATTTATGTGGATTAAAGCGGTGGCCATGTTGCGGGGAGAATGGCCCACTTACGCGGTAACCATAGCGCTGCCCCGGCTTTCCTCCGAGAAGATAACCATGCCAAATATCCCCGCTGCGGGCCGGTAGCGGCAGACGTAATTCCTGATTGTTATCATCAAACAAGCACAGTTCAACCTGTTCAGCATTGGCCGAAAATAGGGTGAAATTTATCCCGACACCATCAAAATGAGCGCCAGCCGGTGTCGGGGAGCCGCTCGTCAACCTCGTCATACTAACCCTCCCGCACCAGATAGAGAGTTGATAACGGCGGTAGGGTTAGCAGCAATGAATGGCTGTGATTATGGCTACTAACATGATGGCAATGAATGCCTCCCTGATTCCCTAAATTACTGCCGCGATAAAACTCAGAGTCAGAATTCAGCACTTCGCGGTAATGTCCACTATGCGGGACACCCACCCGGTAGTTATAACGCGGGACCGGAGTGAAATTACTAATAACAATCAGTTCGTTACCATTGGCATCACGGCGCAGGAAAGCAAATACCGAGTTTTCATGGTCATCGACCACCAGCCATTCAAAACCTGCGGGTTGATAATCCAACTCATATAATGGCGCATTTTGTTGATAACAATGGTTAAGATCACGAACCCACCGCTGCACTCCCTTATGCCAACCGTTTTCATCGTCTAGCAGATGCCAGTCCAGACTGGTATCGAAATTCCACTCGCGTCCTTGGGCGAATTCACATCCCATAAATAGCAATTTTTTGCCCGGATGCGCCCACATAAACCCATAATAGGCCCGCAAATTAGCGAATTTCTGCCATGCATCTCCGGGCATCCGGTCGAGTACTGAACGTTTGCCGTGCACAACTTCATCGTGAGAAATCGGTAAAATAAAGTTCTCGGTATAGGCGTACAACATACCGAAAGTCATAAGGTTATGGTGATATTTGCGGTGGACAGGGTCACATTGCATGTAATTGAGCGTGTCATGCATCCAGCCCATATTCCACTTGTAGTTAAAGCCCAATCCGCCGGCATCCGGGGGTAATGTCACGCCGGGGAAATCAGTAGATTCCTCGGCCATAGTGACACCGCCGGGGCGCTCAACACCGATGGTGTGATTGGTGTAGCGCAGGAAAGCAATGGCTTCCAGATTTTCCCGGCCACCGTAGTAGTTAGGTACCCATTGCCCTTCAGCACGGCTGTAATCGCGGTAAATCATCGAGGCAACAGCATCAATGCGTAATGCGTCGATACCAAAACGCTCCATCCAATAAAACGCATTGCCCGCCAGATAGTTACGAACTTCATTGCGGCCATAGTTATAAATCAGGGTATTCCAATCCTGATGATAGCCTTCACGCGGATCGGCATATTCATATAAGGCGGTGCCGTCAAAGGTCGATAATCCGTGCTCGTCACTGGGGAAATGGCCGGGAACCCAGTCAAGAATGACGTTAATCCCCGCATCATGGAATTTGGCGACGAAATCTTTGAAGTCCTGCGGTGTACCAAATCGGCGAGTCGGCGCATACAACCCCAGCGGCTGATACCCCCAACTGCCATCAAATGGGTGCTCATTAATCGGCAGTAATTCCACATGGGTAAAGCCCATGTATTTAACGTATTCAACCAGTTGGTCGGCTAACTCCCCATAACTGAGCCAAAAGTTATTCTCGGTATGGCGTCGCCATGACCCAAGATGCACTTCATAAATAGAAACTGGCGAGCGCAAGTCATTGGCTTTTTGCCGTGTGGCGGTATTTTCCACCACATCGGGTAACGGGCTAATCAGTGAAGCAGTTTCCGGGCGCATTTGGGCTTTAAAAGCATAGGGATCCGCCTTTAACCGCACCTGGCCATGGCAATCTATTATCTCAAATTTATACAGTTGCCCGGCCTGCACTCCGGGTAGGAATAGCTCCCAAATCCCGTTTTCACGCCGTCTCCGCATGGGGTGACGGCGGCCATCCCAAAAGTTAAATTCCCCCACAACAGAAACACGTTGAGCATTTGGGGCCCAAACCGCAAAACTGACACCCGGCACCTCGTCCAAACTCATCAAATGTGCGCCTAAGCGTTCATAAGGGCGTAAATGCGTACCTTCGGCCAATAACCAGGTGTCGATATCCTGTAATAACGTGCCGAACCGGTAGGGATCGTCGAGGATTTGCGTACTTTCTTGCCATGTAACAGCTAACTGATAACGAAAAGGTTTTTTACGGCGGGGAAGTTTGGCTATGAAAAAACCACGCGGATCTTCACTCGTCAGTTGAGCAACATTACGCCCAGTTTCTGTTTCAACTAACCACACTTCTTTGGCATCCGGCAACAGCGCGCACACTTGTAACCCCTGCTCAGTTTGGTGCATGCCCAAGACGGCAAAAGGATCAGCATAATGGCCGGAAATAATCTGATTAATCACCTGACGGTCGGGAAGTACTGGCATATCTTCTTCCTATGATTAATAACATGATTTTATGACGTTTTTTGGAGATACACAGTCAAAAACCGTCAGACTAGTCATGTAATCCATTTAATGTATAGGCAGGGTTAAGGTCAAAAAATGGACTTAATGCCCTAACCTGTTTTTCTGAAAACTGTGAATTACTATCAAACTTTTCGCGCCCAAACCATAATCATAGTCAATGAGAGCTAAAAAAATTGGCTTATGATTAATGAAATTTTCTTTCTCACGAAAATAAGTGAAAAAAAGGAGATTAAGCTGTGCAAGAGGCACATAAGTGATGTAAATGCCTTTATGAGTAACACAAAGATCACGTGATACCCGCCAGATAAAATGTGGAAAACAACAAACTGACTCGAATTTAGCCCCATAGGGCTTTTTTATTAAAAAAAGGAGCGGGTTAACTTCTCCGCAGCGAAATTTGGATACAATAGCGACAGAATTAAATAATCGTAGTAATAACAGTGGCCATCCAACATGGGCGTTAGCCAAGTCGAACTGATTTTTTCCCTTTTGCAACAGATGTGTGTCTATCTGGTCATTGCCTATCTGTTGAGTAAAACCCCCCTTTTTATCCCCTTAATGCAGGTTACCATTAGGTTGCCCCACAAACTGGTGTGCTACCTCACGTTTTCCATGTTTTGCATCATGGGTACTTACTTTGGTTTGCATATTGAGGACTCCATCGCCAATACCCGTGCTATCGGCGCTGTATTGGGTGGTGTTCTGGGCGGGCCATCTGTCGGTTTTCTGGTTGGGTTGACGGGCGGTTTGCACCGCTACTCCATGGGAGGAATGACCGCCACGGCTTGCATGTTATCCACAATAACAGAAGGGTTACTGGGTGGGCTACTCCATAGCTATTTAATCCGCAAAAATCGCCTCGATCTGTTATTCCAACCATTAGTGATCGCCGGAATTACCTTGGTGGCTGAAATAATACAAATGTTGATTATTCTGGCTGTTGCTCGCCCATTCCATGAAGCTGTTGAATTAGTTGGGAATATCGCGCTGCCAATGATGATAACCAACACCATAGGCGCGGCTATGTTTATGCGTATCTTATTGGACCGGCGGGCTATTTTCGAAAAATACACGACCGCATTCTCAGCCAAAGCATTACAGATTGCCGCACGAGCTGAGGGGTTGTTACGCCATGGTTTTGACCAGCAAAACAGTATGCGGGTGGCGCGTATTTTGTATGAAGAATTAGGCGTTGGCGCAGTGGCTATTACTGACCGCGAGAAGCTGTTGGCATTTATTGGCACCGGTTCTGACCACCACCGAGTGGGCGGTGCCATTACTTCCGACCATACCCATCGGGCAATAGAACTCAATCAGGTCGTCTATGCAGACGGCAACGCCGTGCCTTATACCTGTTCAATTTCGCCGACCTGTAAACTGGGCTCCACCTTGGTTATCCCCTTACGTGGTGAAGAGCATCGGGTGATTGGCAGCATCAAGCTGTATGAGCCAAAAAGTAAATTATTCTCCAGTATTAACCGCACATTGGGCGAAGGTATTGCTCACTTGCTGTCGGCCCAAATTCTGGCCGGTAAATTTGAGCAGCAAAAACAGATGCTGGCGCAATCAGAAATCAAACTGCTACATGCTCAAGTCAATCCCCATTTCTTGTTTAATGCGCTTAATACTTTGTCAGTGGTGATCCGCCGCAATCCTGACCATGCCCGAAAACTGGTGCTTTCGCTGTCGACATTTTTCCGCAAAAACCTTAAACGCAGCCACGATGTGGTCACGCTGAGTGATGAAATTGAGCATGTGAATGCTTATCTGGAAATAGAAAAAGCGCGTTTTGCTGATCGTCTGAGTGTCGAAATTTCATTACCGAATGAGTTAATGGATGCGCATTTACCCGCATTCTCCCTGCAACCCGTGGTTGAAAATGCCATTAAGCACGGCATATCGCAGATGTTCAGCAATGGGCGCATCACCTTACACGGTAAGTTGGAGGGCAATGTTCTGGTGCTGGAAGTGGAAGATAACGCCGGATTGTATCAACCACGGCCAAATGGTGATGGGCTGGGCATGAACCTGGTGGATCGGCGGATTAAAGTGCGTTATGGCAATGAATATGGCGTAACAGTCATAAATAAAGCAGAGGAATTCACTCGAATTATTATTAAGCTGCCATTTATCACAGCGAGTGAGGACTAACCTGCCGGCATGACTTTGCGAGCCATGATATTCACCATATTAAGCACGGCGGCTGAGCGCTCATGCCGCCGCCATGCCAAAGTTATCTTGGTTTTTAATTGGCTGTCATCAATCTCATGATAAGTGACATTGTTCGCTTGAATAGTTGTGAGTGACCGGGGAACCAGGGTAAAACCAAATCCAGCAGAAACCATCCCTATCGCCGTGATCATCTGTGGCGATTGTTGCCCTAAAGTTGGCTGGAATCCTGCGCGGTAGCAAGCACTAATAATGGCATCATACAATCCGGGGCCGACTTCGCGCGGGAAAATAATCAGCTTATCATTCTGTAGTGCTTGCAGATTGATTTTTGGCAAGTGGTGCAGCGGGTGATTCTGTGGCAACACCAACAACATGTCTTCCTCCACCAGCACCTTGCAGGTGAATTCATGACTGGCATCACAGGGCTGGCGGATAAAAGCCACATCAATATGTTCATTATGCAAATCATTCATTAAGACTGGCATGATCTCTTCGCTGGGCGACAATATCACCTCCGGGTAGTTATCACGATAAGCATGAAGCAGTTGTAAAACAATGGGTTGGAAAGCAGTCGAGCTGGCAAAACCCACCCGTAGTTTACCCGTTTCTCCCCGCGCAATACTCTTGGCCCGTTTTATTGCTTCATCCGTCAGCGTCAATATATGACACGCATCATCATAGAAGACTTTCCCCGCATTGGTCAGTTCGACCCCGCGAGTCAACCGGCGAAACAGCGGTGTTCCAATCTCTTGTTCCAGTTTTTGAATCTGCTGACTGAGTGGAGGTTGAGAAATACCCAACGTTTCCGCTGCCCGAGTAAAGTGCCGGGCCGAGGCTACTGCAACAAAATATCGTAGATAACGTAATTCCATATTTTTTTGATATCGAAAAAGTGAGGTTCCTATATTGGTACTTATGTTCTTTCAACGCCAACATTATATAAATATAATTTATGTTATAAGGAGGCAAAGAAGAATATGACTAAATCAATGGAACCACATTGCTCATGTATTCAAGAGGTCACAGAAAACTTTACTGCCTATCAAAGTCAGCACCCAGAGTGCGCAATTTATCAAACCTCGCTGATGAGTGCATTAATTGGTGGGGTTTACGAAGGCCAGGTCACGATGGCCGAGTTGCTGAAACACGGGGACTTTGGATTAGGAACATTTAACAGTCTTGATGGTGAATTAGTCGCATTAAACAATAAAATTTATCAATTACGGTCGGATAGCAGCGCCCGTTCAGTCCGACCAGAACAGAAAACGCCTTTTGCAGTAATGACCTTTTTTCAGCCGACTGAAAAACGTCACTTCAAACACAAAATAAGCCGAGAACAACTTCACGATGTGATTAACGAAGTTGTCGAAACCGATAATCTGTTTTGCGCACTCCGTATTGACGGCAAGTTCAGCCATGTTGAAACCCGCACAGTATCGCGCCAACAGCGCCCCTTCAAACCCATGATCGAAGCGATTGCTGAGCAACCTACTTTTGAATTTGAGCATCGCCAAGGGGTGATAATTGGTTTTCGCAGCCCAAACTATACCCAAGGCATTAATGTGGCGGGTTATCACGAACATTTTATTACGGATGACCGCTGTGGCGGCGGACACGTACTGGATTACCAATTGGAGAACGGCATTTTGACCTTTGGCACCGTCGCCAAGTTAGTTATCGACCTGCCGCAAGAGACTGATTTTCTTAAGGCAAATCTCTCCCCTCAGAATCTCAATAGCGCTATCTGCGCCGTAGAAAGTTAATCAGCCGTAAAAATGAATCCAACGACTGAATGACTCACTCCGTCTTAAAAAGGACTCAATATCATGATGAGTGAACCCAATATTCTCGCCTGGAAATGTGGTGCCGATATGGTCGTAAACTACTTAGAGCAGCAAGGTGTGAGACAGGTATTCGGTATTCCTGGTGCTAAAATTGATCGGGTTTTTGATTCACTGGAAGATTCCCACATCAACACTATTATCGTGCGCCACGAAGCCAATGCCGCATTTATGGCCGCAGCAGTGGGCCGACTGACCGGGAAAGCTGGGGTTGCTCTGGTCACCTCCGGACCGGGTTGTGCCAATCTAGTGACTGGCTTAGCCACGGCAACTTCCGAAGGAGATCCGGTCGTGGCGTTAGGAGGGGCCGTCAAGCGCTCTGATAGCTTGAAAATAACCCACCAAAGTATGGATACCGTCAGTATTTTCCGCCCAGTAACCAAATTTAGCGCCGAGGTCACCTCTTCCGCAGCACTCAGCGAAGTGCTGGGAAATGCCTTCAGAACCGCTGAGTTTGGCAGGCAGGGCGCGGCCTTCGTGAGTTTGCCACAAGATATTCTCAACAAGCCCATCACCGGCCTGGCGCTGAGCCACCAAGCTTGTCCACACAACGGCGGCGCGCCACACAATGAAATCATGGCGGTCGCCAAGTTACTTAGTCAGGCGAAAAATCCCATCTTGTTGTTGGGATTGATGGCCAGCCAGCCGGCGAATGCACAAGCCATACGGCTCTTGCTTCATAACAGCAAAATACCGGTCACCAGTACTTATCAGGCCGCGGGCGTAGTTGACCAAGCCCATTTCGATCATTTTGCCGGAGTCGTGGGGTTATTTAATAATCAGGCTGGCGATAAGCTACTGCAACAGGCTGATTTAATTATGACAATCGGCTACAGCCCTGTCGAATATGACCCGGTGTTGTGGAATAACGGCCGGGCAACATTGATACATCTGGATATTTTACCTGCCGAAATAGACGCCGCTTATCAACCAGAAAAAGAGCTATTGGGTGATATTGCCACCACAGTAAGGGCTCTCAATCAGCAAATACACAGCCCACTGGCCTTAACCTCATATTCGCAAATCATACTGGAAGATTGCTGTCGTCAACGGCAAGACCTGGCTAACCGGGCGGATGCTATGAGTGGTTTCGCCATCCACCCCTTGCGGCTGGTGCATGCCATGCAGGATATCGTCAATAGCGACGTGACACTCTGTGTCGACATGGGGAGCTTTCATATCTGGATTGCCCGCTATCTCTACAGCTTCCGCGCCCGGCAAATTTTGATGTCAAATGGCCAGCAAACAATGGGCGTTGCCCTGCCGTGGGCAATAGCGGCCGCACTGGTGAATCCGCAGCAAAAAGTGGTTTCTGTCTCTGGCGACGGGGGTTTTATGCAATCGAGCATGGAGTTAGAAACCGCGGTGAGGTTAAAAAGCAACCTGTTACATATCATTTGGGTCGATAACGGTTACAACATGGTGGAAATTCAGGAGCAGAAAAAATACCACCGGCCATCCGGTGTCCGTTTTGGTCCAATAGACTTCAAAATGTACGCGGAATCCTTTGGTGCAAAAGGCTTCGCCGTCGAATCTGCCGATGAGCTAACCACAAAGTTACATCAGGCCATGGATGTCCAAGGCCCCGCAGTCATCGCCATTCCGGTGGATTATTCGGATAATTATCGTTTGATGGAAGAGCTGAATATCAGTCAGTTGTTGTAGCGCTGTCGGTTTTTATCATGCCGCAAATAAGCAGAAACAAAAAAGCCCTGATGTCTAAATTCAGGGCTTTATCATCATGTTGAGATCCGCAATTACAGCAAAATGCGCAACATCCGGCGCAGTGGCTCTGCCGCACCCCATAGCAACTGGTCACCGACGGTAAAGGCGGAGAGATATTCCGGCCCCATGTTCAGTTTACGCAGGCGGCCAACCGGAGTGTTTAATGTACCGGTCACCGCAGCGGGTGTCAGTTCGCGCATACTTAGCTCGCGGTCATTCGGGATGACACGAACCCAGTCATTATGAGTTGCCAGCAGTTGCTCGATTTCTGGCAGTGGCACGTCTTTTTTCAGCTTCAGCGTGAAGGCTTGGCTATGGCAACGCAGTGCGCCGATACGAACACACAGGCCATCAACCGGGATAACATGGCTGGTATTCAGGATTTTGTTTGTTTCAGCCTGACCTTTCCATTCTTCACGGCTCTGGCCGTTATCCAACGCTTTGTCTATCCATGGGATCAAACTGCCCGCCAGTGGCACGCCAAAGTTATCGGTCGGCAGTTTGCCGCTGCGGGTCGCCGCAGTCACTTTACGTTCGATATCCAAAATGGCCGAGGCGGGATCTTGCAACTCTTTGGCCACATCAGCGTGCAACATGCCCATTTGAGTTAATAACTCGCGCATATGGCGCGCGCCGCCGCCAGATGCTGCTTGATAGGTCGCGACAGATGCCCATTCAACCAAATCATTAGCAAACAAACCGCCCAATGACATCAGCATCAGGCTAACAGTACAGTTACCCCCCGCGAAGGTCTTGATGCCCTTGTCCAGCCCCTGTTGAATCACACCGTGGTTCACTGGGTCCAGAATAATAATCGCATCATCCCGCATACGCAGAGAAGAAGCGGCGTCAATCCAATAACCTTGCCAGCCAGTTTCTCGCAGCTTTGGATAAATTTCGTTGGTATAATCTCCTCCCTGGCAAGTAATGATAATATCCAATGCACTCAGCGCATCAATATCATAAGCGTCTTGCAGCGTTCCCTGCTGGCCGGTGAAAGACGGTGCGGCTTGGCCGTGTTGAGAGGTAGAGAAAAAGACTGGGCGGATCCCGTCAAAGTCGCGTTCTTCAATCATGCGTTGCATGAGTACTGAGCCGACCATACCGCGCCAGCCGATAAAACCAACGTTTTTCATGTTTACTGCCCTGCCTTGGAAGGTGACACCGATTAATGGATGTCTGTCTCGCATCATTGCTGGTGATAATCGGCAAACTGACGAGGACAGACCTAATACCACCTTACAAAATATGGACAAAGTGGCAAGTTAAATTATTCGATACCAGAATGATTCAAAGCAATCTTCCTAATATGTGACTTTGACTGGCGGGAAACGCCAGCCGTTTTGATTATTTTGAGGTAATAATGACTGAGATGATTGCGGCAACAGTGTTACTGTTTTTGATTATGGACCCACTGGGAAACTTACCGATTTTTATGTCGGTGCTTAAACATCTTGAGCCCAAGCGGCGGCGCGTGGTCTTGATTCGCGAATTGCTGATCGCACTCATATTGATGCTAGTTTTCCTGTTTGCGGGCGAGAAAATTCTGGCATTCTTGAATCTGCGGACTGAAACGGTATCGATATCCGGCGGTATCATTCTGTTTTTAATCGCTATTAAAATGATTTTTCCCTCGCCCGAAAGCAATGTGACCGGACTTTCTGCGGGGGAGGAACCTTTCCTGGTTCCGCTGGCAATTCCATTAGTAGCCGGCCCGTCGATTCTGGCGACCCTGATGTTGTTGTCCCATCAATATCCTAATCAACTGAGTCATTTAGTGCTGGCATTGATGATTGCCTGGGGTCTATCGGCGGCAATTTTATTGATGTCGAATCTATTCCTGCGCTTGCTGGGCAGTAAAGGCGTCAGCGCATTGGAACGGCTGATGGGGTTAATTCTGGTGATGCTATCAACGCAGATGTTTTTAGATGGCGTACGCGCGTACCTGACTCAGTAAATCTTTGGCCAAAGAGGGATGAAGTTAATGACAAAGTGCCAGCAGCGGTGAGAACAGGCTGATAGTAATGACGCCGAACTTCTTTTTAAAACAATCATTTATATCGGCTAGAACCGCGCCATATCTGGCGCGGACGCTTGACTCTTCGGCCAGTCCTTCCCTCTAGATCTCGCGTCGTCGAGGTTTGTCAGCAGTTTTCATCACGCAACTATCGGGCTTGCTTTTCCAGCGCCAACACACACCGCTGTGCAACTTCATCAATATCCGCATCAATATCCACACAGATAACATCCGGCTCTTCTGGCCCCGGTTCCTCTAATGCTTCAAACTGGCTTTTTAATAAATCAGTGGGCATAAAATGACCAGAACGAGCTTTTAGCCGCTCCATAATCACCTCAAAACTGCCTTTCAGATATAAAAACACCATTTCCGGATTACCTTCGCGCAGCCGGTCGCGATAACGCCGTTTCAGTGCCGAACAAACAATAATGCCGGTTTCGTTCTTATGGTGCAGGCTATAAGCTGCATCACTCAAGCGCTCCAGCCACGGCATGCGGTCCTCATCATTGAGAGGGTGCCCACTGCCCATTTTCTGAATATTGGCACGGGGATGCAGGTCATCACCGTCAATAAATTTGGCATGAATTCGGCGCGCTACGGCTTCTCCCACCGTGGTTTTACCGCTACCCGATACACCCATCACGATAATGCTACGTCCAGCCATAATGTTGATCTCTATCTCAGAATGGGAATTTTACTGCTTGCTATGGTTCCGTATTTTACCATGTTACCGGTATCATGATACCGGTAACAAATGGAGATGTGACTGTTATCACAAAGGATAGAACATCGTAATTGAACTCAATCGCGCAATCACGCTGGCCGCAGCTGACTGTAACCATAATAAAAAGCGATAAATACCCAAAGTAAGTGGAGAAATATTATGCCATTAGTCATTGTTGCGGTTGGCGTTGCCATGCTGCTGTTACTGATGATCCGTTTCAAACTCAACGGATTTATCTCCCTGATACTGGTCGCGCTGGCAGTGGGTGTGATGCAAGGGATGCCGGTCGATAAAGTCGTCGGCTCAATCAAAGCAGGGGTCGGTGGAACACTCGGTAGCCTGGCGCTCATTATGGGCTTCGGTGCTATGCTCGGTAAATTACTGGCTGATTGCGGTGGCGCTCAACGAATTGCCACGACCTTAATTGATAAATTTGGTAAAAAGCATATTCAGTGGGCGGTAGTGCTGACTGGTTTCACCGTCGGTTTTGCTCTGTTCTATGAAGTCGGGTTCGTACTGTTGCTGCCACTGGTATTCAGCATTGCCGCTTCAGCGCGCATTCCATTGTTATATGTGGGTGTCCCGATGGCTGCTGCGTTGTCTGTGACTCACGGCTTCTTGCCCCCTCACCCCGGCCCAACCGCCATTGCCACTATTTTCCACGCCGACATGGGTAAAACCTTGTTGTACGGGACGTTGCTGGCCATTCCAACCGTTATTCTGGCCGGCCCGGTATTTGCTCGTTTCCTGAAAGGTATTGATAAGCCAGTTCCTGAAGGGCTGTATAACCCAAAAACCTTTACCGATGAAGAAATGCCAAGTTTTGGCGTCAGTGTGAGCACTGCGCTGGTACCTGTTATTTTGATGGCAATGCGGGCGGTGGCAGAGATGATTTTGCCAAAAGGCCACCCTGTCCTCTCATATGCCGAGTTTTTGGGCGACCCAGTGATCGCCACATTGATTGCCGTGTTAATCGCAATTTTCACTTTCGGCCTAAACCGTGGTCGCTCAATGGAATCTGTGATGGATACCGTCACTGACTCCATCAAAATTATTGCGATGATGCTGTTGGTTATTGGCGGTGGCGGGGCTTTCAAACAAGTTTTAGTCGACAGCGGTGTTGATCACTATATCGCCAGCATGATGAACAGCAGCGGGTTATCACCAATTCTGATGGCATGGTCAATCGCCGCCGTCCTGCGTATTGCACTGGGTTCAGCGACGGTAGCTGCCATTACGGCGGGGGGCATTGTGGCACCATTAATCGCCACCACCGGCGCCAGCCCTGAATTGATGGTTATTGCCGTTGGTTCAGGCAGCGTGATTTTCTCTCACGTCAATGACCCTGGTTTCTGGCTATTTAAGGAATACTTTAACCTGACTATCGTCGAGACCTTCAAATCATGGTCCGTGCTGGAAACCATTATCTCCGTCTGCGGATTGGTCGGTTGCCTGTTGCTAGCAATGGTTATATAAATTTAATACTTATATAACAGCAACATAACAGAATCAGCATGTTAAATACTGCCGCCGGGGAGGATGGTGAAACCGACATCAACCATCTTGGGTGTGACCACCTCCCCGCGTAACCGAGCTAACAAACGCTCAGCGCCGATTTGCCCCATTCTTTCGCGTGGGGTCAGCACACTGGCCAGCTTCGGTACCATCGACTGGCCAATATCATGACCATGGAAACCGGCTATTGCCATATCATGGGGAATAGAAAGCCCCTGCCGCTGACACTCAAATACAGCACCAATTGCCAAATCATCATTGGTACAGAAAATACTGTCGATTTGCGGGTAATTCGCCTGTGCTTCGCGCAGTAACTCGGCTCCAGCAGAATATGATGAAGACCGACTGGTCATCACACTCCTCGGCTCTAAACCTGACTCACGCATCGCCTGCTCATAACCTTGCTGCTTAATAACCGTCCGCTCATCCTGACGCGCGCCAAAATACACCACATAACGGTGGCCTTTGGCAATAATCTGCTGCGTCATCTGCCTTGCGGCTTCAAAGTTATTAAAACCCACAGCCAAATCAATGCAAGGTGAGGAACAATCCATTAGCTCAATAACAGGAATGCCTGCGACCTCAATCATTTTCAGTGTACGCACCGTGTGATGGCGCTCAGAGAGGATCAGCCCGTCAATATTGTAGGAAAGCAAAGAGGTCAGCCGCTGCTCTTCACGTTCTTTCTGATAACCATAATGTGCCAACATGGTTTGATAGCCATGGGCATCCGTTACGCTTTCAATCCCTCGCAGCACCTCAGCAAAAACTTGGTTAGTTAATGACGGCAGTAACACACCAATAGCATGGCTGGTAGCATTGGAGAGGATATCGGGCGCGCGATTAGGGATATAGCCAAGTTCATCTAGCGCCAATGCAATTTTTTCCTGCAACACCGCAGAAACTTGTTCTGGATTGCGCAAATAACGGCTGACTGTCATTTTAGTGACTCCAACCATATTGGCAACATCTTGTAGCACTGGCCTTTTTTTCTTCATTATCAATGAACTGAGGCAGAGTAAATGGGGTGCCATTCTAGCAAAGAAAAGGGTATGACGCGATGCGCATACCCTTTTTTACGTATTCCCATCATACTTCAAGCTGCATGTGTGTTGGCATTTTTCGTTCATCCGGGCCACTTACCTCAGTAAGCTCATAGGAACTCATTCAATTGCCGCTTTCCTGCAACTCGAATTATTAGGGTATAGAATGACAAACGTTAAACTGGTGGTAAATCAAACAGCAAGATTTCACTATCTTCATCGGCATGAATAGAAAGTGCCGCTTCATCCCAAATAGCCAATGCATCGCTAGCCCCAGCACGGTGACCATTGATAGACACATTACCACGTACGACTTGTATCCAGATGCGGCGCTCAGCCTGAATCTGATATATCGACTGCTCTTCACGTTTCAATGCCCAGCGCCACAGAGTCATGTCTTGGAAGACTTTCAAAGACCCATCACGGGCATCCGGTGATAGCACAAGCTGCCGCCCTTGCGGGATATCAAACATCTGCTGCTCATAACGTGGGGCCAAACCTGTCTTATTTGGAATAATCCAAATTTGGTATAAATGCAGCGGTTGATCATCGCGACCATTATATTCCGAATGGCGGATACCGGTGCCGGCACTCATAATTTGAAACTCACCGGCATGAATTTGCTCTTTGTTACCCATACTGTCTTGGTGTTCAACAGTACCGGACAACACATAAGTCAGGATCTCCATGTCCTTATGTGGATGGGTACCAAAACCCTGACCTGCATCGATAACATCCTCATTAATCACACGTAGTGCTGAAAAACCCATAAATTCTGGATCGTAATAATCGGCGAATGAGAAGGTATGCCAGCTGTCCAGCCAACCGTGATTAGCATGGCCACGTTCTTCTGCTTTGCGTAAATAAATCATGTTCAGTTCTCCTCAACGTTTTCTTTAGTCTAGATGCCGCTGGAAAATATGAAAGCGCAAAAAACTCACTCCTCTGTTCAAAAAATTCGACTGATTAATAAGTTAAAAGACAAATCATTTGAATTTGAAATAATTAGAGAACGAGAACAGACCAATTTCTGGGTATATGAGTGTGTTAGACCGGAAGTTAACGAAAGCGGATGATGAGAATAGGCAAAAAAAAAGCCAGCACCCGGCTGGCTAAGTAAACACTGGAAGCAATGTGAGCAATGTCGTGCCTTCGTAATGTGAACACCTAAACTTTGATGGTCTCATCTGAAAGCACGACAATGATAATCATTATCACTCTCACTTGTAAAGTGTTTTTTTTAGCCACTGACAATATTATTGACTCCGGTAAATAAAACACTATTTTACTAGTTAATTCAAACAGAAAGAGTAGGGATATATTCATGAAAAATGTGCAGATACGCCATGTGGAACCCACCGATTATTCGGCCTTGCAACAGCTATTTGCTCATCCACAGGTTTATCGCGACACATTACAGCTTCCTCTACCATCTCTAGATATGTGGGCGAAAAAAATCAAAGAGATACCACCAGGGGTACATAATTTGGTGGCATGTATTGATGAGAATATTGTTGGCCAACTGACTGTTGAAGCAAACCAACGAGCACGCCGCCGTCATGTTGCTACTTTTGGCATTGCTGTTAATTCTGGTTTTTACAGGAAGGGGGTAGGCAGTGCATTGATGTCAGCCATGATTGACTTATGCGATAACTGGCTGAATATACAGCGTATTGAGCTAACAGTTTTTGTCGATAACCAAGCAGCAATCGCCCTTTACCGTAAATTTGGATTTGAAATTGAAGGTACCAGCCCACGCTATGCTTTCCGTGATGGCCAGTTTGTTGATGCCTATCATATGGGCCGAATTAAGATATCAGGATAACCACCAGGGGATAAGGTTTATGCCTATCCCCTGCGATAACTGTTTGCCAGCTGGCAACACGCAAGATCATCAATAAATCTGCAATTTAAAAGATAATAGTTGTCTCTAAATACCCGCGGTTTCTTTGATATAACGACGGGCTTTCACCGCATACTCAAATGGGTTAGCAAGAGCTGGGTCTTGTTCTGCTTCTACCACCATCCATCCTTGATAGCCTTTTTTGTCCAGCAAGCTAAATACTGGGCGGAAATCAATAACACCATCACCGGGAACTGTGAAAGAGCCTTTTTTCACACCATCAAGGAAGCTGAGTTTTTTCGCTTTAACTTCCGCAACAACTTCATCACGAACATCTTTTAGATGAACATGATTAATACGCGGTAAGTACTTCTCTAAAATAGCTAACATCGCTTCCTGACTGCCCTCGGAATAATAGGCATGACCAGTATCAAATAGCAGATAAACATCGTCGTTAACCATACTCATATAACGATCTATTTCTTCACTAGTTTGAATACCTGTCCCCATATGGTGATGTAAACACACCTGCATCCCTTTCGTGGCAGCAATTTTGGCTAACTCGTTATATCCATCCGCGATACGTTGCCATTCAATATCAGTAAAGTAAGGCTTCTCTTCAAAAACAGCTTTTGTGGTTCCCTGAATACTTTTGCTTTGTTCCGAGCAACCAATCACTTTTGCTCCCATGGCATAAAGAAAATTCATGTGGTTAGTGAATTCGTCAATAGTTTTGGCACGTTGATCATCAGCAAAGAAAGTGCTGAACCATGCATTGCAAATCTGTATACCACGTAGTTCAAGCATAGGTTTCAATACGTTAGGATCTCGTGGATATTTACTGCCAACTTCACTACCGGTAAACCCAGCCAGTGCCATTTCACTGATACATTGTTGGAAAGTATTTTCTTTGCCTAAATCTGGCATATCGTCATTCGTCCAACCAATAGGAGCGATTGCCAACTTCACACGATCTTTATTCATAATGAACCTCTGCGATACATCTAATTTATACAGATGAATACAATTAAAAGGTAATTAATTGCCCGTCCTTTAATGCAAAAAATAGTCTTTATTGAAATTTTAAATAGTGCCTAATACTCAGGCTACTATAGGGTTTTATTTACCCAACAATTCGCGTTCAATACGTTCGCGGGTAGCAACAGCCTGATGCACCATTTTTTCCGGATAACCAAAAAGAGAAATCAACTTCCCTTTCACTAATACTTATGTGTTGAAGAATCACGGCATTAACACCTAGCGGATTCACAATATAGCGGCAATGCTTCATGGTGACGGCAATCAATGCATGAGAAAGGTTATCACCAGCATATTTCAGCATACTGGCGACACTCCAAATCTTCATCGCACTCCCAGTTTCACGTGAGATATATGCAAGCTTGAGATAGGCCCGTTCGCCAATAAAAACCTGGCTATGCGACAGTTTGTTTGCTGACGCATAGTCAGCTGATATTGATATTATTTATTATAAAAAGTGGGCCGTGGCGGCAAACTTATCGGCACAATCTCGCCATTATCCTGCGCAGCAATACAGGCATCTGCGGTAACTGCAGCTGCAAAGCCATCCCAAGCAGAAGGCCCGGTGAGTTTTTCCGCTAACACATCGTTGATAAAGGCTTGTAACTCGACATCGTAGGCATCGATGAAACGATCTTTCCAGTCAGTGAGAATTTCATGTGATAAGCGAGCTTCGCTACGCAACAATACTGAAGAGGGTTCAGGTAATTTTGCAATACCATTATCGCCCACAACTTCACATTGAATATCATAGCCATACTGGCAGTTCACAAAAATCTCAACATCAATACGAGTCCCTTTAGCCGTTTCAAACAGCACGACTTGCGGGTCTTTCAGATGTGCTTTGGCATACTTGGCTTTACGCGGAAAAACAACCTGAACAGAGATATAATCATCATCTAATAGCCAGCGCAGTACATCAATTTCATGAATTAATGTATCAGTGATAGCCATGTTCGTGGTGTAGTTTTCACCCACTCGCGGGTTACGGTGAGCGCAATGTAACATTAATGGCTCGCCAATCTTGCCACTGGTAATGACCTCTTTCAGTGCACGATAACCCTGGTCATAAGGTCGCATAAACCCGACTTGAACCAATCGTTTACCTTGTGCAGTTTCCGCTTCTACAATTCGCTTACATCCTTCAGCGGTAATCGCTAAGGGTTTTTCACAGAAAACGTACTTACCCGCAGCAACCGCCGCCAACACGAACTCTTCGTGACTTGGCCCCCAAGAGGTAACTAACACCGCATCCACTTCTTTTGCATTAATCACTTCATAGCCATCAGCATATATATTCGCTTCAATACCCAAGTCACGAATAACATTAGTGGCATGCTCACGATTAATATCTGTTACAGCGACTACGCGACCACCCTGCAAAACCTTGCTACAACGGCGAATATGATCCTGGCCAATAGCCCCTGTTCCAATCACACCAATATTTAACGACATATCATTTCCCTCATGAAGTTTCGGTTTGCAGGTGATACCTGCTAGTTGTACGACTTCACATCCAGATCAAACGTCCCCACCATCTTTCAAGTTGAAGATGTGTTCACGCAAATAACTTAATTGTGTAGATTCATGGGGATTATGAGTCTCATCAGAGGCTCATCCTACGGGCCAGCGCAAGCACTAATAATCACGAGCTTTAGCGATATTTTGCTCTAATACCCGCACTATGGCGTCCGTCCTTTCACTATCAGAAACCTGAGCAACCCCGACTCGCCACCAACTCAAATACTTATGCACCATGGTTTTTGGCAGAACTTTTATGTCGATCAAAGTTGAAACCGTTTGCATACGGGCATCTGCCAATGCATCGATCAGTTGTTGTTCAGTAGAAACACGGTATGTCTTACAACCATAAGCCGCAGCCAGCATGGCAAAATCTACCGGAACAAAATCACCATCGAGTTGGCCAGTTTCCTGATTACGGAAACGGAACTCAGTGGCGTAGCTGTCCATCCCATGTTCCATCTGGAGATTATTGATGCAGCCGTTTGTCATGTTATCGAACAACACCACGTTAATTTTGCAGCGCTCTTGGATGGATGTGACCAACTCAGAATGCAGCATCATGAAAGCACCATCGCCGACTAACGAATAAACTTCGCGATCGGGTTCGGCCAGCTTCACACCTAATGCAGCACTGACTTCATAACCCATACAGGAGTAACCATATTCGACGTGATATCCATTACTCCCTTTTGTGCGCCACACTCGCTGCAAATCACCGGGTAAGCTGCCGGCGGCGGCAACAATGATGGCATCTTGAGGTAATTGGTTATTTAGTATCCCGATAACCTGGCTTTGTGTTAGAGACGAGCCGGTTTTATTGATGAATTCAGCAAATACCTGTTCACGATCTAAATGGTCATTAATTTCAGGAGTGAAATCATCGGCGCTGTATTCCACCTGGTAGACCCGCTTCGTCTCCGCTAATTGTTCAGCACGCATCCGCGCAATTTCACCGCCCCAATTCGCCAGATAACCAGTACTACCGAGTTGTTGATGCAATGCTGATAATGCTTCTCGCGCATCCGCTAATAATTGCAAACCATCCAGTTTTCCAGCATCGAACGCACTAACGTTAATATTGAGGAATGAAACATCCGGATTCTGGAACAACCACTTAGATGAGGTCGTAAAGTCGGTATAGCGAGTGCCAATACCAATCACGAGATCAGCTTGTTTTGCCAATGTGTTAGCCGCAAGACAGCCGGTTTCACCTATGCCGCCGAGATTCAGTTCATGTTCGGAGCTGATTGTGCCTTTACCGGCTTGTGTTTCTACCCATGGCAAACCAAAACATTCCGCAAATCGTTGCAATGCCTGACCGGCTTGTGAATATTTAACCCCCCCGCCACATACCAAAATCGGTTTACGTTTTGAGGTCAGCAAAGCAATAGCATCAGCCAACATAGCAGCGCTGGCTGGCCGCCGGTCAAGGCGATGAATGCGCCTTTGGAAGAAATAGTCAGGATAATCATAAGCTTCCGCCTGAACATCCTGCGGTAGACAAAGTGTTACAGCCCCCGTTTCTGCTGGGTCAGTTAGGACTCGCATGGCATTAAGACACGCGCTCATCAACTGTTCTGGCCGTGTAATGCGATCCCAATATTTACTGACGGGCTTAAAGGCATCATTGGTACTGATACTCAGATCATGCGATTGTTCAATCTGCTGTAGTACGGGATCAGGTTGACGCGATGCGAACACATCACCAGGAAGCAATAGCAATGGGATCCGATTAGCCGTTGCAGTAGCGGCAGCAGTAACCATGTTGGCACTACCTGGCCCGACAGATGATGTACAAGCATAAATTTGCTGACGTAATTTTTGTTTTGCAAACCCAGTAGCAGCATGTGCCATTCCTTGTTCATTTCGCCCTTGATGAACCACTAACTCGCCGCAATCTTGTTCTAGCGCCTGCCCGACCCCCAGTACATTGCCATGGCCAAAAATAGCAAAAATCCCTTTGATAAATTTGATTTCCTGACCATCAACTTGCAGGTATTGATTGTCCAAAAACCGGACTAATGCCTGTGCTGTGGTTAGCCGAATCTTATTCATTTACCCATCCTTTGCTCTGTTTGCGCGATACCATGGTGGCCGAGTATTTTCAGCCCCTGAGGATACGTTTGCCGGAGAGAAGAAGCAGACTTTGGTAACTTTCTCTATGTTGACAACAATAAGGTGAAACATAGCAGAGATTATAAACAAATATTTTTTTCATAAAATCACATTACAGAAAAAATATTTCATTATGCGATGAAGATCAAATAATCTGAGAAACACTGAAACAGCGCAACCTTCGTCTACTCATTAGAAATAGCAGCACGCAGCCCTCACCAAGCATATAATTAATTAATTGATATTATTAAGTTATTAATATATTTGATACCTTGTATTTCCCATAAGAAAACCACCAATAACTTGCACTATTCTTTGGTGTAAACCCTATTCTTGAGCGTTAAATAAGGCTTTTATCCGTGTCACATAACCGGGGAATAAATTTCATTTAATCTTGAAGTTGAAATTTTTATTCCTCATACTGGTTTCAGAAACGTTAATACAGGTTTATTTCATCGGTCATTGTCGGGGTTTGATTTAATACAGAAGGAAATGGGGATGGGTACACAACACAAAGTGCTGGATGTCATATGTATCGGGCGAATCGCCGTCGATTTTTATGGGCAACAGATTGGTTCCCGGCTGGAAGATACCAGTACATTTGCCAAATACTTAGGAGGGTCATCAGGTAATGTCGCCTATGGTACGGCAATTCAAGGCTTGAAGTCAGGTATGTTGGCACGTGTCGGCGATGAGCATATGGGCCGATTTCTACGTGAGGAATTACAACGTGTTGGGGCCGATACCCGTTTCCTTATTACTGATAAGCAACGACTAACCGCTTTAGTTATTTTGGGCATTAAAGATAAAGAGACTTTTCCACTTATTTTTTACCGTGAAAACTGCGCAGATATGGCGCTAACACCGGATGATATTGACGAGTCTTATATCGCTTCATCACGAGCACTCGCTATCACGGGTACACACCTTTCGCACCCTAATACACGCGCAGCTGTATTGAGAGCATTAGATTATGCGCATAAGAATGGGCTACGAACAGCCCTGGATATTGATTATCGCCCGGTATTATGGGGGCTAACTTCACTGGGTGACGGTGAAACACGTTTTATTGAATCGGAAAAAGTGACTCAACAATTGCAAGAAGTCCTACACCATTTCAATTTAATTGTCGGCACCGAAGAAGAATTCCATATTGCCGGAGGTAGCACGGATACCCTGGTAGCCCTACAAAATGTACGTAAAGCAACACAAGCGACACTGGTCTGTAAGCGCGGAGCACAGGGTTGTTCAGTGTTCGAAGGAGAAATTCCCCTCAGTTGGGAGTTCGTCAAACTCCATTCTGGCGTTCGCGTAGAAGTGCTCAATGTATTGGGGGCCGGTGACGCCTTCATGTCTGGCTTGCTGCGCGGTTATCTTAATGATGAAAGCTGGGATCAAGCTTGTCGCTATGCTAATGCCTGTGGCGCACTTGTTGTTTCACGTCATGGCTGCGCACCTGCCATGCCGACCAAAATAGAATTAGACGATTACCTTAGCCACGAGCACTCCGTACCGTACCCTGATCGTGATGCCCACCTTAATCATTTGCATCGGGTGACAACCCGTAAACAGCAGTGGCCAGAACTGTGTGTTTTTGCTTTTGACCACCGCAAACAGCTGGCCGACATGGCCCGTGAGGCGGGAGTGAGTGAAGGCCGTATCCCTAAACTCAAAACTTTATTATTGCAGGCTGCACAACAAGCAGCTCAAGAATCTGGGCTGGAGCATAAAAGTGGCATTCTGGCAGACACGACTTACGGGCAGGAAGCACTCAATACCATTACTGGCCAAGGGTGGTGGATTGGCCGCCCAATTGAGTTGCCTAGTTCAAGGCCATTACGCCTTGAGCATGGCAATATTGGTTCCCAACTCATTGATTGGCCGCTGGAACATGTTGTGAAATGTTTAGTCTTTTATCATCCTAAAGACAGTGAGGAGCTACGCCAGCAGCAGGATGAAGTGATTGTTGATGTTTACCGCGGATGCTGTAAATCGGGGCATGAATTACTGTTAGAAGTCATTTTACCTGAAGACAATAAAGATAAAGATGAGCGTTATTACATCGAAACTATGGCTCATTTTTATGAGCTAGGTATTCAGCCAGATTGGTGGAAACTGCCCCCCCTTAGTGCAGAAAACTGGCAGCAAGTGGGTAAACTGATTGAAACCCAAGATCCCTATTGCAGAGGCGTATTAATTCTTGGATTAGATTCTCCAGAAGCTACATTAAAAGTAGGTTTTGCTGCGGCAGCAAAAGCTCCATGGGTTAAAGGTTTTGCTGTCGGCCGCACAATCTTCGGCCAGGCATCTCGGCATTGGTTGCAAGGTGAACTGAGTGATGCGGAATTAATCAAACAAGTGAAACAAAATTATCAAACACTAATAGGTTATTGGCGAGACTACCGCCCAGTAGACTGAGTTAAATACCACTTTATTAGCGCTGCCGTGGAAACCCGTCAGCGCCATTATGCTGCCATCTGCATTGTTTCATCCTTATCAGCCTGAAAAAATCCTGATTTTTGTCAAACTTAATAAAGTAATACCTTTTGCTTACAACCATTTCCTTTATTATGGTTTAGTGAATAATTTGAATTCGCAATGAAATAAAAACAAATGCAAACATCAATAAATGAAATTTTCCAACCATCTGTTAGAATACCAGACAGATATACCCAAAACTTGCAGTTGCGGCCTGGTAAAGCGGGCAAATCCCGATGAACTTACGTAAATAAGTGATTCAGCTGAGTATATGTAGCTAACCACTCTGCAACATCAAGTACGACGTGAATAACCCTTGAATTTTCCTCTGCCGTGGGCCGAATGGATGAATAACCCTACTCAACTATCATTGTTACAAGACCAGATTCGTCATCGTTATGAGACATTAAGCAAACGCTTAAAACAAGTTGCCCGTTATATATTGGATAACAGTAATAGCATTGCATTTGATACAGTTGCCTCCATTGCGGCTCAAGCTAGTGTGCCACCATCAACATTAATTCGGTTTGCAAATGCCTTCGGTTTCAGTGGTTTTAACGAAATGAAACAGGTATTTCGCCAACACTTGATGGAGGAAACGGTTAACTATACCGAACGTGCACGGTTATTCCGTCAAACCTCAACCGACGGCAACACTGCACCAGAGAAACCTGCTGAAATACTGAATGTATTCACAATGGTAAATGCGCAAGCTCTGCAACAACTGGCGGTGCAAACCAATGCAGAACAATTGGATAAAGCAGTTGAGTTGTTGAATAACGCTGAAAATATCTACGTGATTGGTTTGCGGCGCTCTTTCAGCGTTGCTTCTTACCTGACCTATGCATTGCGTCATTTAGAACGCAGAGCCTTTCTGATTGATGGGCTAGGTGGAATGTTCGCGGAACAATTGAGTATGGTAAAACCCAAAGACGTGGTTATTGCCATCAGTTATTCACCCTATGCACAAGAAGCATTAGAACTGGTTGAATTGGGTGCGAAAAGTGGTGCCCAGCAGATCGCCATTACTGATAGTCAGGTAAGCCCATTAGCGGCTTTCAGCGATGTCTGTTTTGTGGTGAGAGAAGCACAAGTTGATGGGTTCCGTTCCCAAGTGGCCTCTATGTGTTTGGCGCAAACATTGGCGGTTTCATTGGCGCTCAATAACGCAAAAGAGTAAGTCTTCGGGTAAGGTCATCAGGCTCGTCAGAGCCAAATATCATCTTCGGGGATCAATAATATGGGTAGCAGCCCGCCTACCCATTCAATTAATTCTTCAAGCAGCGGCTTAGTTTTTTTCTATCGGATATTGATCACTATTGATCCAAGCATGATCTTTTTCCCAAGTGAATTTCCATAACCGTACAGGCCCCGCCATAACATTTAAATAATAGCTGTCATAGCCTGCCAATGTTGCCACTGGGTGGTACCCCTTTGGTACCTTCACAACATCGCGATTGTAAACTGGCATACATTCATCCAGTGAGCGATCGTCGGTATAAACCCGCTGTATGCAAAAACCTTGTTCTGGATTTAATCGGTGATAGTAGGTTTCTTCCAGATAAGTTTCATCTGTAGCATTTTCCTGATCATGTTTATGACTTGGGTAAGAACTGGTGTTCCCCTCATCGGTATAAACTTCAACCACCAGCAAACTGTCTGCGGGCTTATTGTCAGGTAAAATGTTATGAACTAACCGCTGGTTACGCCCTTTACCTCTCCGCTCCACCCCCACATCTGCCGGTGTTATCAGGCGGGAAGGTAAATGGCCACGGCTAGGGGCTCGGCAGACGGCTAATTCTAAATCGGTCTCTGCCACAACTTTCACATGATCATGATGTGGAACATAAACAGAATAAGGAGGTATTCGTTCGAAAGGGCTCATACGTTTGCCAATGTGCGGATATTCAGCACGCCGTGTTGATACCGAGCCAACTCCAGCTATCAAGACAAGACAAAGTTCATTATCAGCACTGTCCAGAACCAACGTTTTTCCAGCTATCAGGTGGTAAACATCAAACCCAACAAAACGCCATCCTGCGTTCTCCGGTGAAATATGCTGAATGCGCCCGTCCGCATCCGATGGCTGACATTTGGCAAGCAGTGACGACATGGTAATTCTCCTGTTAACAACATGGAATTATTCTAATGAATACCCTCAGGTAGTATTAACCCAGTGTTGGCATACTATATTCTGAGACAGTTTGCTGGCCAGTTGGCCAACGGGCTGTCGTTGTTTTCATTCGTGTGTAAAAACGTACGCCATCAGTACCATGGACATTTAATGCTCCGAATACAGAACGTTTCCAACCACCAAAACTGTGAAACGCCATTGGTACTGGAACAGGCACATTCACACCGACCATCCCTGCCTGAACTTCATGTACAAACTGCCGCGCATAGTGGCCATTACTGGTAAAAATAGCGCTCCCATTACCAAACTCATGACTATTCACAGTATTAATTGCAGTTTGGTAGTCAGGAACTCTAACTATTCCTAATACCGGGCCAAATATTTCTTCCCGATAAATCTTCATATCCGGAGTGACATGGTCAAATAATGTGCCGCCGACATAGAACCCTTGCTCATAACCAGCGACCTTATAATTTCGACCATCGGTGACTAGCGTCGCACCTTCTTTGACTCCTTCATCAATGTAACCAAGGACTTTTTTCTGATGGACTGCTGAAATTAACGGCCCCATTTCATTTTCTTCCCCGCCTTGCTTTATGCCGGGGCCAACACGCAAGTTGGCAATGAGTGGTTTTAATTTCTCAATTAGCTTATCTGCCGTACTCTCACCAACAACAACAGCAATAGGCAATGCCATACAACGTTCACCGGCTGACCCAAATGCCCCTCCCATCAAGGCATTAACTGTCGCATCTAAATCAGCATCAGGCATGATAATCGCTTGGTTTTTCGCAGCACCAAAGGCCTGAACACGTTTACCGTGCGCACTGGCAGTGGTGTAAATATGTTCGGCAACAGTAGAAGAACCCACAAAGCTTACGGCTTGAATTCGCGGATCTGTACAGAGTTGTGCCGCACTTTCATTTGAGCAGTGAATAACATTGAAGACGCCATCAGGTAAGCCCGCCTCCGTCAACAACTCAGCCAAACGAACCGACGCAGAAGGGTCCAGTGCAGGCGGTTTCAGAATAAAAGTATTACCGCACGTTAATGCGATGGGAAACATCCACATCGGCACCATCGCAGGAAAGTTAAATGGTGTGATTCCAACAACTACCCCCAAAGGTTGCATCATTGAGAAGCAATCAACTCCGGTACCTACATCTGCTGAGTATTCCCCTTTCAATAAGTGTGGGATACCACAGGCGAATTCGACGACTTCCAGGCCGCGAGTAATTTCACCTAACGCATCGGAATAGACCTTACCGTGCTCACGGACAATCAACTCCGCCAGTTCATCACGATGTTGTTCAATCAATGTTTTAAAGTTGAACATAATGCGGGCGCGGCGCAGAGGAGTGGTTTGTGACCAACGGGAAAATGCCTGATGAGCAATGCCGATAGCCTGATGAACCTCTTCAGCAGTACTTTGCGTCACTTGGCTTTCAACTTTACCGGTGGCTGGATTATGAATATCGGCAGTTAGATTGCTAGAGCTCAGAGAATTCTTCCCACCGATAAAGTTACTCACGATTTTCATGTCTCACCCTCTTCTTAATAGCGGCTATCGCAAGGGTCATTGAAAATGGCTATATGCCAGACACCTAACGAACCATGCGCTCAATCAGTAAAGGTTATCTTGGGGTAGAGCCAAGATAACCCGCAAGGCGACCAGCCGCCCGAAAAGCAAAATACCAGCCGATATGCAGACTCTATGCTATTGAAAAAAAAGTTTCAAATAACTTTCTTTAGAAATTTTATTTTGTGCGACACATCGCAAGTTCCTGCAAGAGATACGCGCAACTGTCAAAATCTCCAGAGTAGCTACGCAATTCTTTCACATGGCTGCAATTTCTCGTTTTTTTATTATAATTACACCCGTAAAGTGAAAAAAAACACACGTTATTATTGAGTTCTTTGCCGCATAAGTGATTTTAACAAGGCTTTTTTCAACTTGATATTTGAACTAGATCTAAAAATTAATATTTCGTTATTTAATTAAAATGAAATGAATGTTCTTATAAAATCAGTATGCACGTTACTTCAATCCAACTCCTGCTCCAAGTTATTCACTCAACAGGTTAAAACAGCAGGTTGGCGACAAAGGACACAAAACGGAGTTTTTATGGCATATCAACAAAAAAGGAATACCGGCTATGTGTTGCGGATCTGCGGCATTGCCGCTCTCGGTGGCATTTTATTCGGCTACGACACTGCAGTTATCTCGGGTGCGATAGATTCACTGAAAAGCTACTTCAATCTTAGCCCTGCGGAAACTGGCTGGGCAGTATCTAATGTCGTTATCGGTTGTGTTATCGGCGCATTTATTTCCGGGCCCATTGCGGGTCGATGGGGGCGTAAAAAAGCCCTGATACTGGCCGCGGCCCTATTTACTATCTCCGCTATTGGCGCTTCACTGGCGACAACCTTCACCATATTTGTCATCTACCGAATTATCGGCGGCTTAGCAGTTGGCCTGGCTTCAACCGTTTCCCCGATGTATATGTCTGAAGTCTCGCCCAAAAATATGCGCGGACGCGCACTAAGCATGCAGCAGTTTGCCATTGTATTTGGGCAGATAGTGATTTTTTACGTTAATTATAAAATAGCCAGCCAAGCTACCGAGCTATGGTTAATTGAATATGGTTGGCGTTGGATGATCGGCTCTGCTGTTATTCCCTGCGCACTGTTTTGTATCTTTGTGTTCTTTATTCCGGAGTCCCCACGTTGGAATGTTATGGTCGGGCGAGATGAGCAAGCATTAGCCATGCTAACTAAGGTATCCAATGCCAGCCATGCCCAGAACGTGCTGAGCGAAATAAAAATATCACTCGCGGAAGATAGGCAACAACATAAAAGCCGGTTGAACTACGGTGATTACAGAGTGCGTTTCATTATTTTTGTCGGCTGCATGCTGGCGATGCTACAACAAGTTACTGGCGTTAACGTAATGATGTATTACGCTCCTGTCGTACTAAAAGTTGTCACCGGTAATATGCAAGAAGCGCTTTTCCAGACTATCTGGCTTGGTGTGCTCCAATTGATCGGCTCCATTATAGGCGCAATGTTGATGGATCGTATGGGGCGCTTACCGCTGATGCGCTTTGGTACTATCGGCACTATCCTCGGGTTACTTATCACCTCTTTTGCCCTTTACAACCAATCAACTGGTTATCTGGCGCTGTTCGGCATGTTGTTCTTTATGATTTTCTACGCACTGTCATGGGGGGTGGGAACTTGGGTGCTAATTTCTGAAATATTCCCCAACCGTATGCGAGCACAAGGTATGAGTATTGCGGTCGGTTGCATGTGGGTTGCCAATTTTGCCGTCTCACAAAGCTTCCCGATGATGAATGAACAACCTTACCTTTCCTCTCAGTTCCACGGAGCCTTCCCAATGTGGATTTTCGCTCTCTGTTGTTTGTTCAGCTATTGGTTTATCTGCCGCTTTGTACCTGAAACTAAAGGTGTGGCACTGGAACACATGGAAGAAGCCATGCTGGCCAAAAGGGTTAAAACTACTATATCAGCAGTTGTATCAACGACTTCCAATGGGAGTAAATAATTCTTTTAACAGACACACTTGCCTATTGGGCAGCCACTTTTCGGGTTGCCCAATAGGCAAGTCAATATATCTCAGCACCTATAATTGCAGGAGCAGGAGCAAAAACCATGCCTATCCCACAAGATCGTTTCTGTATTAATCGCAAAATTGCCCCTAATTTAAATATCGAAAGTTTTTTCCGTCTGGTGAAGAAATGCGGGTTAAATAAAGTTGAGTTACGCAATGACATGCCAAGCGGAAAAATCGCAGATGAGTTGAGCACAGCACAACTCAATGCACTAACCGATAAATATGAAATCGAAATTATTACTATCAATGCATTACAATATTTCAATCTGCCAGAGCACCGTTCCGCGCTACTGAAAGAGGCGGAAAGTATGCTAAAGCAAGCCAAAGAAATTCGTTGCCACGGAATTATTTTATGCCCCAATTGTAACGCCAATGACCGGCGTTCATCTGAGCAAAAAGAGCAAGACACACTGGATGCTTTAATGCTGCTAGCCCCACTATTTAAAAAATACCAAGTGACCGGGCTGGTGGAGCCTTTAGGTTTTACCATCAGTTCATTACGTTCTCATCTACTAACCCAATCTATTATCCGCAAATCAACAGCCCCGTATAAAATGGTATTAGATACCTTCCATTACTACCTGAGTGATATCGCTCAGACCGAGTTCGACGCTCATATCGACGTCAATGCCATCGGGCTGGTGCATATTTCCGGTGTCGAAGAGATACGTTTGAAATCAACACTGACAGATGAAGATCGCATTATGTTGAGCGAACGGGACAAACTGAACAGTAAACAGCAAGTCGCTAATCTTGAGCGGTTGGGGTATCAGGGAATATATGCTTTTGAACCGTTTTCATCACAATTGAATACTTGGTCAGAAGCCGATATTGAAAGGGAGATTCACCAAAGTATTGCGTATTTACAACCCTAATATACCAAGCAAATACTGAGGGCTGATGAAGATAACCAAACTTAGCCGGTTTGTATCAGAATTTAAAATATATCATCGGGATATCTACTTACTTGGATATCCCGAATACAGCTTATAAGGTTTATATCTGCTTTATTTTTGTCCTCACCCCATCTATTTGGCTCTTCTGCCTCCCCATCGTACAACCAGGCTCGCGGCTCCTGCGAAAGTAATGAGGACGACAACGTAAGTCCATCCCATTTTTTCCAGGATCAAGCTCCCCAAGGCAGAACCAATAGCCATCCCGACAAACATACCTGTGAATAACAGTGCATTAAGTCGGCTACGAGCGGCGGGTTCCAGGCCATAAATAATAGTTTGATGCGCTACCAGCGTGGCCTGAATACCAAAGTCAAACCCAATGGCACTGATGACAATAAGCCCTATTTGAAATTGAAATGACAACAGCGGCAAAAGGAAAAGAGCAACAAAGGACAGTGTGGCCAAACTCGCGCCAATCAAAGTAACCACTTGCGGGCCGCGACGGTCTGCCAATGCCCCTGCTAATGGTGCGGCCAATGCCCCTGCGGCTCCGGCAAGGCCAAACGCCCCCGCAACAGCACTACCGAGATGATAAGTATTCTGTAGCATCACCGCCAGAGTTGACCAGAAAGCGCTGAACCCTACAGACAGTAATCCTTGTGATATGGTCGCCCGGCGTAAATCTTTAAACTGAAGCCATAAGTGACTCATTGAGGCGAATAATGCGGGATAACTCAGAGTTGAAGTCGCCGACACTCGCGGCAAGCAGCGCCATATCACCAATGTTATCAGAATAACTGATAGCGCTGCGCCCACATAAAGTGACCGCCAACCGAAGTATTCTGCGACAAAACCACTCAACACCCGTGATAATAAAATCCCCAATAGCAGGCCAGTCATGACTGTACCGACCGTTCTACCCCGTTGCGCTGCCGAAACCAATGAGGCAGATGCTGGGACGATATCCTGAGCCATGGTAGCAGCAATCCCGACAACAAAACTGGTCACCAGCAACCCACTGATTCCAGGAACAAAACCACAGAATAATAATGCCGCCGCAAGCAAAATACCTTTTAATAAAATGATAATCCGGCGGTCATGACGATCCCCCAGCGGGGCAAGCAGCAGTATGCCTAAAGCATAACCAATCTGTGTCAGTGTCGGAACCATACCCAGCATACCGACACTGGCGTGTAAATCAGCGCCCATAACGCCCAGTAGCGGCTGGCTGTAATAAATAGATGCGACGCTAAGACCTGCACCTGTCGCCAACATCAGAACTGTCCGGCTGGATAGGGTTTTCTTCGCTTTTTCTGTGTGGGGCACTACGGTTTGAATGACTGACATGATGGCTACCTGTAATGATATTTAGCCTGTATTTTTACGGGTGTGGACATATATTGGTAGTCGCCTGAAGAGTAAAACTGTTATACGCTTAGCGTATGACAGAATCTAATTTAGCGGGCATTGACCGTATAGAGTTGATGCAAACATTCATTCGTATCGTCGAAGCCGGGAGTTTATCCGGAGCGGCTGCACGCATGGGCACCAGTCAACCGACTATCAGCCGCCGTTTGCAGACTTTAGAGCGCTTGCTTGGCCTGAAATTATTGCAGCGCACGACTCATATCATGAAGTTGACTGACGATGGTGAACGTTGTTATTCCCATGCTAAAGAACTGGTTGAAAGCTGGAATGCGATGGAAGATGACCTTCGTAGCGCGTCAGATGAGCCCAGAGGATTACTGCGTGTTTTGGTTCCACATGCTTTCGGGCAAGACCAATTAATCAAACCACTAAAAGACTATTTATACCAATACCCGAAAATGTCCGTTGAATGGATGTTAAATGATCGTCGGCCAGACTTTATTGCGGAAGGTATTGATTGCGCTATTCAAGTTGGTGCCGTGACCGACCCCTCCGTCGTGGCGGTCTTACTGGCTGAAGTACCACGTATCGTGATTGCTGCCCCTGAATTACTGAATAATAGGCCGGTACCAACTCACCCCGAACAATTACAGGACTTTCACTGGCTGGCATTAAATTCGTTTTACCGTAATGAAGCCGTTTTGAGTCATAAAAAGAATGGCGAAATCTATCGTCTTTCCATCCAGCCACAATTGAGTACTGACAGCCTGTATGCTTTACGTAACGCCGCATTAGCCGGATTAGGTGCTGGGATTGCATCAACATGGGTAATAAGTGATGACCTCATAAAAGGCCGACTCGTCCATCTAACACCTGATTGGCAGGGATTACCCTTACCGATATATTTGGTTTACCCTCATGCCAGCTATTACCCAGCCAGATTGCGGGCATTTCTGGATATTATGCGCCAAGCCATGGCAAGCTTGGCAGGAACACAGCGCCCCACCAAAAAAAGCAGAGATAAATAACAGTAACAATGTCATATTTATTTATCCAACCGCGATTAAAACATGAATCTCTATATCAACAGCAACATAATTAGTATTATTAGATTTCTATGGCAACTAAATTTAAAAACATATTGTTTTATTCACGGTACATATTACAAAAAAGAAACGTATTTTTACGTGACAATAATATAATCTTTTGTAATATTCATTGGTATCTTAATAAAATGAGTGTCCTACAATGATAAAATTAATAATTACAGATCTGGATGGGACTTTTCTCGATGACAATGGGGATTATAATCGAGAAATGTTTCAGAATGTCAAAAAAATCATGGCTCAGAAAGGCGTCCATTTTGCGATATGCACGGGTAAGCAATGTGAGCGTGTAGAAGAGCTTTTCAATGATGATGCCGAGCAATTTTGGATTTTGGGTGATAGTGCCACCAGAATAAAATACAAAAATGAATATATTTATCAGTCACTTATTAAAAATAAACTTGGATTGAAAATAATTTCTACTTTAGAAGCTATTAATAAAGAGCCCGTCATTATTGCTTGTACATCAGAAGGTGCATTTATTAAGAGTTCGGTATCTAGCGACATGGAAAACAAAATTAAAAAATCATATGCTAAAGTGACAAAAGTTGATGATTTTTCTCAAGTAATTTATGATTTTGTCAAAATATCTGTTTATGACGAAAAGGGTCGCTGCCCTGATTTTAAGCCTCATCTACACGAGTTCTTCGATAAAGCCTATATTGTTGTATCTGAAGATGCCTGGATTGATATTGCCGATGTCGGTGTGCATAAAGGGCATACCGTTGAAATACTGCAAAATTTATTGGGTGTTAATAAAGATGAAACCATGGTATTTGGCGATGGACTGAATGATATTGAATTGATGGAAAGATCTACATTCAGTTTTGCCATGCGTAATGCTTTCGAAGAAACTAAATCTGCTGCAAATTTCATTACGGGCAGAAATACAGAGAGTGCCGTTATGTTAACGATCCAAAGAATGCTGACACTTCAGTAAGATAATAAACTCAATTAGCCTACCGGGTTTATTAGGGAGGTCAGGGCACAGCATGTGCAGAGAGATTTATCTGAACTTATCGATTTAAGTATTTGCAACTCTGCCTTGCTGTTTATCTAAATAAATCCAACCCTGACTGCCCTACTTTATTATTTTCTAACTTACTGCCGTGTCGGGATAATAATGGTCACCCTCACCAATCAATACCTTTTTGCGCCTTAATTCCACTATCAAACGCGTGTTTAACTGGCCGTAACTCACTGACGGTATCTGCAAGCTCTATAATATCACGATGACAAGCTCGCCCAGTGATAATAACACCTTGGTTCTTAGGCCGATTTATCAGCACAGCCATCACCTCATCCAACGATAAATAGCCGTAGGTGACCATGTAAGTCAATTCATCCAGCACCACAAGCTCGTAACTGGGATCAGACAACATCCGGCAGCCCTGTTGCCACACCTCTTTTGCCGCCAGAGTATCGGCTACTTTATCTTGTGTATCCCAGGTAAAACCCGTCGCCATAATATGAAACTCAACACCATTGCGTTCCAGCAGGTTGCGTTCACCATTTTCCCACGTTCCCTTGATAAACTGGAGTGCGCCTACCCGCATACCATGACCAACAGCCCGGGTTGCGGTACCAAAAGCGGCAGTAGTTTTCCCTTTGCCATTACCGGTAAATACCATAATAATGCCACCGGTTTGGGTCGCGTGCGCAACACGGGCCTCAATGTGATCTTTAAGATGTTGCTGCCGCTGTTGATACCGTTCTTCACTCACAGTGATACCCTCGCATAGAAACTATTGCTGACAGCCAGCACATGCCTTCATCTGGATCTGGTCAAAGAAAGAGTTACCTTTGTCATCCAGGAGAATAAAAGCGGGAAAGTTTCTAACCTCCATTTTCCACACAGCTTCCATCCCCAATTCTGGATACTCAATACATTCCAGACTTTTGATATATTCCTGTGCCAAAATAGCCGCAGAACCGCCGATGCTACCCAGATAGAATCCACGGTGTTTCTGACAAGCTTCAGTGACTTGATGGCTACGATTACCTTTTGCCAACATGACCAAGCTGCCACCATGAGATTGAAAAAGATCCACATAAGGGTCCATGCGCCCGCCCGTTGTTGGCCCCATCGAACCTGAAACAAATTCGTCTGGCTTTTTCGCTGGCCCCGCATAATAGACAGGATGATCTTTCATGTACTGCGGTAATTCGCCCCCTTGATCTAAAAGATCTTTTAGTTTGGCGTGAACAATATCGCGCGCCACAATTAGCGGGCCATTAAGTGACACTCGAGTAGATACCGGATAGCGGGAAAGTTGCTGACGAATGTCATCCATCGACTGATTAAGATCGATATTCACTACCGTCCCTTCATTATTCACGCGCAAGTGCTCAGGAATATAACGTTCAGGATGGCGCTCCAATTTTTCGAGCCAAATACCCTCTTTGCTAATTTTGGCTTTGATATTGCGGTCAGAGGAACATGAAATAGCCATGCCTATCGGACAAGAGCCACCGTGGCGCGGCAAGCGAATAACACGTACATCGTGAGCAAAATACTTGCCACCGAACTGAGCACCTAAGCCAAACTCACGCGATGCCTGTAGCAACTCTTGTTCGAGTGCGGTATCACGAAACGCCTGACCATATTCATTACCTTCAGTCGGCAAATTGTCATAATATTTGGTTGACGCCAACTTTGCCGTCTTCAGTGTTAATTCAGCGGATGTTCCACCAACCACAAACGCAATGTGATAAGGAGGACAGGCAGCGGTTCCTAGCCCTTTCATTTTGTCGATTAAAAAAGCTTTGAGCTTTTTCGGTTCCAGAACAGCTTTGGTTTCCTGATATAACGCAGCTTTATTCGCAGAGCCGCCTCCTTTATTCACAAATAGAAAAGTATATTGCGCGCCGGGGGTAGCAAAAATATCAATTTGGCCGGGGAGATTGGTTCCAGTATTCACTTCGGTATACATATCTAACGCCGCATTTTGCGAATGGCGCAGATTATCGTGGCGAAAGGTGTTATAGATACCGCGGGATAAAGCTTGTGCATCATCACTATCTGTCCAAACTCGCTGGCCTTTTTTTGCCACAATAGTGGATGTGCCGGTATCCTGACAATTAGGTAGGATTCCTTTGGCTGAGATTTCTGCATTACGTAATAGCTGAAGCGCCACATATTGGTCATTTTCGCTCGCCAAGGGATCATGCAAAATAGCAGCAACTTGCTGTTGATGAGCAGGGCGAAGAAAAAATGAAGCATCATGAAAAGCTTGCTGAGACAACAATGTTAGAGCTTCAGGTTTAACTTTTAATATATCTTTACCTTCAACTTTAATAGTAGAAACATACTTATCTGTTAATAAGTAATATTCTGTTTCATCCTCAGAAAGAGGGAATGGATCTTGATAAAAAAAGTCATTTTGATACATTATTTTCACTCAATTAGCTAAATGATAAATAGCAAGCGGCACTTTCCATTAATTACCCTGGAAAGATTTTAGTAAAAAAATAATTAATACATCCGATGCATTACCCAGCCATTATTGATGGGATAAAATAAAAAGCAATTGTTCTATCTGCAATACATAATGCTTATTGGTTAATAAGTTTCTGATGAAACTTAATTGCATACAAACACATTATGTTCTTAACTCGCATTTTATAGGTAATCACTTTACGCACGAGTACGTTATAAAAATCAGTCCACCCACGTTCTCTTCAATTCTTCTTCTTTCGATTTATCGTGAATCCAGCGGCTGAATTTTTGCAAACTCCGTAGCCCTCTTTTTCCGTCCTTATAAGTCAGAACGAAATGGTTTCCCGTGCTCATCGGTAGATCACAAGGAATAACCATATCACCATTTTCTAAATCTTTATGAATAGCAAAACGGGGCAATAAAGCGACGCCAAGGTTAGAACGAACAGCAGAAATCAGCATTGATAAGAGATCAAAACGTGGCCCCATCCTGACTTTTGGACTATTAACACCTGACAATGCAAACCAGTCATACCAAGCATCCAAACGTGTTGTTTGATGAAGTAATGTTAATTCTTCCATCAATTGCTCCGCGCGCATCACCTTTTTGTCGTCACGCCACAACATACGGCTGCAAACTGGCACCAGTTCTTCTTCAAATAAATGCTCATTTTCTGCCCAGGGGCTACTAAAATCTTCACGCATAATTGCTGCATCATATTTCAAGTTCAAAAAATCAGCTGCTGTGGTGAGCGCAGTTAAATTGAGCACAATTTCCGGATGATTTTCATGAAAGCTACTGAGATTAGGAATAAGCCAATGTGTACTAAATGTGGGAGTTACTGCTAATTCCAGAACTTGTTGCGTCGACTGGTAAGACATAATACTTTGCGTATCTTTTTCCAGTTGTTCTAGTGTATCTCTGACCAAACCAAGGTAATAACGCCCGGCGTCATTAAGAAAAATCCGCTTACGGACATGGTGGAATAATGACACGTTAAGGAATTCTTCCAGGGCCGTAATTTGGCGGAAAACGGCACTTTGCGTCAACGCTAGTTTCTCTGCAGCTCTCGTGTAGCTTTCATATTGAGCGACCGCTTCAAACGTCACTAATAAGTCTGTTTTTGGAATTTTGTACCGCATGGTAACTCACCCATTATTTCATAAAATAATTAACTAAACCGTCGAATTTACCGAGATAGTTATATTAGAAATTAATATCGTGCTTTATTGGTTTTTTAACATACACAGTTTTATTTATATGGACATAGCTCTCGGTCGTTTTTGTGATAGTCTTCATAATTATAAATAATAAATGCAAGGTTAAAGTTAAAAACAAAAATAAATAATAAAAACATAACTAATGACAATGCAATAATAAATTCCCAAGGAAAATTAAACATCATATATTCTGAAGAGTTCATTCCGTAAAATGATTAAATAATGGGAGCGGGGTCAAGTATCGTATGCATCTATTGATGGATAATGGCGCGGTATTTTTAAGTTATTCGCTATTTATATAATATATTTTAGGTAATTAACGCTAAGAAATCTTACGCCGCATCTGCTATAAAGGTTGTTCTAATGAAAATAGGGAAAGTATTGTTAGTTGGCGCGGGGCCAGGGGATGCATCATTAATCACTGTAAAAGGATTATTTGCTATTCGTGAAGCTCAAGTTCTTGTTCATGACCGCTTAGTGAATTTAGAGTTAATTTCTCAAGCGCCACCAAATTGCCAGATTATTAACGTCGGAAAAACCTCTAACCACCACCCGGTTCCCCAAGAACAAATTAATAAAATCCTAATTGATTATGCTTTAGCGGGCAAAAATGTGGTGCGCCTCAAAGGTGGTGACCCTTACGTGTTTGGTCGTGGCGGTGAGGAAGCTGAAGCTCTTTCACACTATCAAATTCCCTTTGAAGTGGTTCCCGGTATCAGCTCTTCTATTGGCGGGCTGGCTTATGCGGGTATCCCCGTGACCCATCGTCATTATGCTTCCAGCTTTCATGTGGTCACCGGACACATGTGTCAGGGAAATGAGCCGCAGAATTGGAATGCACTGGCACAACTAGACGGCACGCTGATCGTGCTGATGGGCATGACCCGGCAAGAAGAGATTTGCCAATTGTTAATCCAGGGAGGAAAGTCACCTGATACCCCCGCTGCCGCCGTGATGTATGCCAGTCATCAACAGCAGAAAATAGCCAAAGGAACACTCAGCACACTAAAAGATGAAATCACACGTAAAAATCTACACGCGCCAGCGCTGCTGGTTATTGGAAACGTCGTCAATCTGAGTGATGTTTTAGCCTTTACGGCCCATCAAACCGATATCAATCATAAGTCACTGATGCAGTTAATATAATGTGTGATCTGCAAAATGATTTTGGCGATGGGGGCTTATCATATGGCTGAAGCGTACTGCCCCGCCTCTTGTGGTGAATTGCTCCAAGGATGGATCTTCGGCGGGGAAAAACTGATCTCTTGCCCAATAAATTGGTATAGCAGAGTCTCGGTTACCCTCGGAAAACCGGGACAAAATGAGCGGCCACGGATGCGTCAAATGCTGAGGCAAGTCTTAGCGCACTTTGGCGAGCCACCATTACTGGCGGAGAAAATCTGTATCGAGTTCGAATCGACCATTCCAGTAGCAAAAGGTCTGGCCAGTAGCACCGCAGATATTGCAGCAACAGCGACTGCCGCCGCTCGATTGCTCGGGAAATCACTGAATGACGAGGCATTGGCACGGCTGTGTGTCGCGCTCGAACCTACCGACAGCACCATATTTAAAGATCTCACCCTATTTGATCATCAGACGGCGCAAACCCGGCGGCCATTCTCATGGTTACCTGACATTGACATTGTGCTACTTGAAAGCTCGCAAACGTTGATAACCGCAGAATTCCATCAAAGAAATCGCCATTCATTTCTGTTGAAACAAGCCCCCAATTTGGCAAAGGCGATGCAGCAGTTTTGTCTGGCGAATGAGAGGCGCTGCTGTTATCGGCTTGGAGAGGCCACGACATTGAGTGCCATCGCCAGTGAGGCAACACTGCCTAAGCCCCAGTTTCATCAATTGCTAGATATCGTCGAGCACAGTGGTATTTATGGTTTGAATGTGGCCCACAGTGGTAGCGTTATTGGGCTGCTATTTAACCGCCATCAACATGATCTGGATCGTCTTCTTCATACTTTGCATCACAAGTCATTAATACAATATTACCCGCAGACACATTTAGTCAAAATGGTGACTGGCGGAGTACGTTAATAAATGATTTCTCATCGTTATAACTACAGATAATTAATGTTATCTAGCATGGTGGCAGACATATTTTAAGATATGTTAAGTCTCACAAAAAAATGAATTTTGACGGCGAAATTTTATGTCTCAATGTAAATTAGAAAATTTTGAACTGTGAATTCATGCAATTTCTTTTGAAATATGACAGCCATCACATTATTAGTGTGAAAAAATAATCATGCACAGATCACGGTTTTGCTTTAAATATCTATTCAATTCATACCATGTTTATATTTCCTTATTAACAAAAAATATACAACAAAACACATCATATTGATTTTTATAAAGATAAATTAAAACTGTATTTTTACTGACCATTTTTTTCAAGATGTTCTGATAATAAATCAATTGTATTTGACTTATCGGAGAAGCACATTACAAACCAATGAAACCCCAATAAATTACCATCAGATTTTATAAACCAAGGGAATAAAATCTGTCGTCACTAAATAAAATAATTTAATTTCTCGTGGACAGTTCAATGCTCAGCTTAGCTTTCCACCTACCAAGTAAATATATGGAACGTAATCTACATAGAGGGCAAAACATGCAAAACCCAACAATTGTTATTGGCGTCATTGGTGCTGATTGCCATGCTGTTGGTAATAAAGTGCTCGACCGGGTATTTACAATGCACAATTTCAACGTAATTAATCTCGGAGTAATGGTGAGCCAAGAGGAATATATTGATGCCGCCATTGAAACCGGCGCTCAGGCCATTGTCGTTTCCTCTATTTATGGGCACGGTGAGGTAGATTGCATCGGGATGCGTGAAAACTGTATTGAACGCGGAATAGGCGAAATTTTGCTTTATGTCGGCGGAAATCTGGTTATCGGTAAGCATAATTTTTCTGAAATCGAGGCGAAGTTCAAAGGAATGGGCTTCAACCGTGTTTTTTCACCTGATACAGATTTGGAATTAGTCTGTTCTCTGATGAAACGCGATATTAGCCATGTTCTGCAAGCAGAGGAAGCAGTTGAGGGCATGCAATGATCACCGTTTCTATCGATATCGGCTCCACCTGGACTAAAGGGGCAGTGTTCGAGGTAGGAGATGACTCTCATATTAAAGTGAGAAACTGCGCATTATCCCCAACTACACCACACCATTTAGCTGAAGGGTTCTTCTCAGTATTGAATAAGATCCTGAATGTTAGCGATGCACGGCCAATGTTGGCCTCAGGAGAAATCAATATTGATTACTCTTCTTCCGCTAAAGGAGGGCTTGCCGTCGCCGCCATTGGTTTGGTGCCAAATATTACACTTGAGTCAGCTAAAGTCACCGCGCATTCTGCCGGGGCTAAAGTGTCACAGCACTTTGCCTATAACCTGAATAAATCAGATGTGCGGGCTTTAGAAGCCTCACCGCCAGATATCCTGCTATTTACCGGCGGCACTGATGGTGGTGATTGCGGTCACGGCTTGTTAAACGCCAAATTGCTAGCTCAATCCAACCTTGAGTGCGCCATTATTTATGCTGGAAATCGTGACCTGCAAGATGATGTGCAGGAGATCCTCGGCGATAAAGATTTAACCATCGTCGATAACGTGCTGCCAAACCTTGATAGCCCCAGCCCTTATAGCGCGCGCAAAGCTATTTGTGACATCTTCCTGCATAAAATTGTTAAGGGAAAAGGTTTAGACGTCATTGTCGCGCAGACTGGTGAAGAACCCCTGCCAACCCCGTATTCGGTTTTTGAACTGGTACAGCAAATTCGTCAACACGTGCCCGACTGGGAAACCTTCATGTTGATCGATATGGGCGGCGCAACGACTGATGTCTATTCCTCTTATAACAATCACTTACAGCCTGACACGGTCATGCACGGTATCCCTGAACCACTGATTAAGCGCTCGGTTGAAGGTGATTTGGGGATGCGCATTTCGGCGATAAACGCCGGTGAAACCGGCACGATGATGATTGATCATTATTTTGCCCATCAACAAACCAAGATTGATGCTTTTCATCGCTATCTAAAACACATCACCGCACATCCCGGCTATTTACCCCAAAGTGATGAAGAAATTGTCTTCGACCAATTACTCGCCGGAATTTGTATCGGATATGCCTCTGAACGGCATGCGGGAACCAAAACCCAGGTCTGCACCTGTGCTGGCAACATTGATCTACAAATTGGGCGCGATTTAACACTGGTGAAGAAAGTCATTGGCACCGGAGGATGGCTCTCCAGAGCAGATTCATTCGATATTCATAACTGGCTGAAATATCGCAATTTAGATGATAAAAACAGGAATGTGCTGCTCCCCGACCAGTTTGAGTATTACAGAGATACCCACGGTTTGCTTCCCCTACTCGCTAATGTCGCCCGCCGCTTTCCTAAAGCGGCCGCCCAGACTGGCGTTCGAATTTTGCACAAATAAAAATTGGAGTCATGATGGAACTTCGAAACAAAAAGATTTCTTTAGACGATTTTATGTCCGAACGCTTTCAAGTGTTGAAAACTTGGCACACCGGCAAAGATGTTGAAAATTTTGAAGATGGGGTGAAATATCAGCAAACCATTCCTGAGTCGAAAAACTTTGCCAGAGCCTTGTTTGAAGCTGACCGCAAAGGCATCACGCTGAGTCAACCTCGTGCAGGGGTGGCGTTAATCGAAGAACACATTGAGCTACTGAAAACACTGCAAAAAGATTGTGACCTGTTGCCGACGACGATTGATGCTTATACCCGCCTCAATCGCTATGAAGAAGCGGCGGTTGGTATCCAAAAATCCATGGAAGCGGGCACCTCCAAACTCAACGGATTACCGGTAGTCAATCATGGTGTAAAAGCGTGTCGCCGCATCACCGAATCTTTATCTAAGCCACTCCAAATTCGTCATGGCACTCCAGATGCGCGCCTGCTGGCTGAAATCGCCATGGCCAGCGGGTTTACCAGCTACGAAGGTGGCGGCATCTCTTACAACATCCCTTATGCAAAACGCGTGACACTGGAGAAATCCATTCGTGACTGGCAGTACTGCGACCGTTTGATAGGGGTCTATGAAGAGCACGGTATTCGTATTAATCGCGAGCCATTTGGCCCATTGACCGGCACCCTAATCCCACCATTTGTTTCTCATGCAGTCGCCATCATTGAAGGTTTACTGGCACTGGAGCAAGGGGTGAAATCCATCACTGTTGGTTATGGTCAGGTGGGGAACATTGTGCAAGATATTGCTGCAATTCAATCCTTACGCGAGCTGGCAAATGAGTATTTCCGTGCCAATGGCTACGAAAATTACGAACTCAGCACCGTGTTCCATCAATGGATGGGGGGGTTCCCGGAAGATGAATCTCGCGCCTTTGCTGTTATCTCTTGGGGATCAGCGGTCGCCGGGATGGCCGGTGCCACCAAGGTAATTACCAAAAGTCCACATGAAGCCTACGGCATCCCTACCGCCGAGGCGAATGGTCAAGGGCTAAGAGCCTCAAACCAGATGTTAAACATGGTCCGCGACCAAAAATTCCCGCCTTGTGCAGAAGTCGATCGCGAAGTTGCACTGATTAAACGCGAAGTTCGCGCTGTCATGGATAAAGTGCTGGAACTGGGCCAAGGCGATATTGCGATAGGAACGGTGCGTGCCTTTGAAGCTGGCGTGCTTGATGTGCCTTTTGCGCCAGCCACCTGCAACTCCGGCAAAATGTTGCCAATCCGTGATAACCACGGCGCCATTCGTGTGTTCGACCCAGGTTCCGTCCCTCTGCCTAAAGATGTGCTGACACTTCACCATGATTTTGTCGCTGAACGGGCAAAAGAAGAGGGCCGAACGCCGTCATTCCAAATGATTATTGACGATATTAACGCCGTATCCCACAGCAAATTAATAGGAAGACCATAATGAAAATCAAACACGCGCTGTTCACCGCAGGTAATTCATCTTTCTACTTCGATGACCAGCAGGCAATCAAAAATGGCGCAAAATTGGATGGATTTATCTATCAAGGTAAACCTGTAACTGAGGGGTTTAGCGCTATTCGTCAGGCGGGTGAATGCGTCAACATCCAATTAATCTTAGAAAATGGTGCTGTTGCTGTGGGCGACTGTGCCGCCGTGCAATACTCCGGTGCCGGTGGTCGAGATCCTTTGTTTATCGCCGCAAATTTCGTGCCTTTTCTGGAAAAACATATCAAACCGCTGCTGGAAGGGCGCGATATCAGTGAGTTTCGCCTAAATGCCAGCTTCTTTGATGAAGTAACAATCAATGGCAAACCGCTGCATACGGCAATCCGTTATGGTCTTTCTCAAGCATTGCTGGATGCAACTGCGTTAGCGACAGGCCGCTTAAAAGCTGAAGTGGTGTGTGATGAGTGGCATCTGCCGCTGGTTGCCAAGCCGATCCCCCTATTTGGGCAAAGTGGTGACGACCGCTACATCGCGGTAGATAAAATGATTCTGAAAGGCGTGGATGTTCTGCCACATGGCCTTATCAATAATGTTGATGAAAAGCTGGGCCGCAATGGCGAAAAACTGCGTGAATATGTGAGTTGGTTAGCCAAGCGAATCAGTGAGTTGCGCGTCGATCCTAACTACAAACCAGATTTACATATTGACGTCTACGGCACTATTGGTCTGATTTTCGACATGGACCCAATATTGTGCGCAGAGTATATCGCCAGTTTGCAAGAACAGGCCGGTGACCTGAATTTATATATCGAAGGGCCGGTGGATGCAGGCAATAAACCAGACCAAATCCGCTTATTAACTGAAATCACTCGCCACCTGAAAAAGCTGGGTTCTCACGTCAAAATCGTGGCCGATGAATGGTGTAATACCTACCAAGACATCATTGATTTTACTGATGCGGGTAGCTGCCACATGGTGCAGATCAAAACCCCTGATCTGGGCAGTATTCATAACATCGTTGATGCTGTTTTGTACTGTAATAAAAAAGGTATGGAAGCATATCAAGGCGGGACTTGTAACGAAACTGATATCAGTGCCCGCACCTGCGTACATGTTGCTATCGCCTCCCGCCCAATGCGCATGCTGATCAAACCGGGTATGGGTTTTGATGAAGGGATGAACATTGTGTTTAACGAGATGACTCGTACCATCGCGCAACTGAATACAAAGGCTAACTGATATGTCTAAAACTTTTAAAATTCTGTCGCCAACAGCCATTCTGGGGTATGGATTTCCAGAAGAAAGCTTTATGAAGGCGATGGAGGAATCACCTGATTTAATCGCCGTGGACGCGGGTTCTTCCGATCCCGGCCCCCACTATTTGGGTTCAGGAAAGCCATTTACCGATCGGGCGGGGGTAAAACGGGATCTGCGTTACATGATAACCGCGGGTGTGAAGAATGGTATTCCCGTGGTTATTGGCACCGCTGGTGGTTCAGGGGCGGCACCACATCTGGAATGGTGTCGCCAGATAATCTTAGAGATTGCCAAAGAGGAATCTCTTAACTTTACCCTGGCGGTGATTCCCGCTGATGTGAGCAAAGAAGTGGTTCACGCGGCCCTTGATGCAGGTAAAATTCAGGCCCTGGATTTTGTTCCTGAGCTAACCCATGAAACCATTGACGCCACAACTTATATTGTTGCACAGATGGGTATTGAGCCCTTTCAGGAGGCGTTACAAGCAGGCGCACAAGTGGTGTTAGGCGGCCGCGCATATGACCCGGCATGCTTTGCCGCGTTACCTATCATGATGGGGTTCGACGAAGGTTTGGCATTACATTGCGGCAAGATTCTGGAATGCGCCGCCATTGCAGCAACGCCAGGCTCAGGTTCTGATTGTGCAATGGGTATTTTGGATGAAACTGGTTTTACACTGAAAACCTTCAACAAGAAGCGGCAGTTCACTGAAACCTCTGCTGCCGCACATACATTGTATGAAAAATCAGACCCTTACTTTTTACCCGGCCCCGGTGGAGCATTGAATCTGAGAGCATGCAGCTTTAAAGATGTGGGTAATGGTCAGGTTCGTGTCAGCGGCTCGGTGCATGAGCACACTCCCTACACGGTGAAACTGGAAGGGGCTCGCCCGGTGGGTTATCGCACACTGAGTATTGCCGGGACCCGCGACTCTATTATGATCGCCGACATCGATAACATTTTGCTCGAAGTGCGGAAAAGTGTGGAAAAAAACCTGAGTATCGAGCCGGACTCAGTAAAGCTCAATTTTCATCTCTATGGCAAAAATGGCGTAATGGGGAAAATGGAGCCGGAACCGGATACCACATCTTACGAATTGGGTATTTTGCTTGATGTCGTGGCACCTTCTCAAGCAACGGCCGACAGTATTTGCTCACTGGCCCGTTCTACCCTGCTTCATTATGGTTATGCTGGCCGCATTGCAACGGCAGGTAATTTAGCTTTCCCATTCTCTCCATCAGATATTAGGGCTGGTCTGGTTTATGAATTCTCCATTTATCACTTAATGGAATATACGCCAGAAGTTGCCTTTAAGTTCCGTCTGGAAAATGTAACAACTGAAGGAGTGATGGCATGAAAATATCAATTTTAGATTTAGCTCATGTCGTCAGGTCAAAAAATGCTGGGCCATATGAGTTAGTTCTGGATATTTTATTTAAGGACAAAAAAATATATTCATCCATTAAAGAATCCGGCCAATTTAAAAAGGAGTTAATAGCCAAACTTTATAAAATTGAACCTGATCTTGTTCATCGTATTGTTTGGTTTGACCCGGCAAACGCCGTCAAAATAGTGATGCCGCGTAGCCTCGTGTCTGGTGCAGTGGGCGACACGGATGTCTATGGTGCTCAACAACATGCGCCATTACTGACACTTGAGTTCAATATTTAGTTTTACATTATTTGTATTAGTAAACACATAAATATCCAAGTCATTCGGTGCATTGTGCTGCGCTATGTGCTTCGCCCTGCACCGCTTTCATCAATATAGCGATAAATACAACATCAGTAACATTATTAAATGACTTTAGAAAAACAATACCACCCTACTTATAAATGGAATCATTATGAAATCAAAAAATTTGACCACAATGATCATATTGGGTCTGATAATAGGTATTATTGTCGGGTTTTTAATAAATTCCTTTAGCAGCCCTGATTTTGCAAAGTCGTACGCATCTGAAATATCTATTTTTACCGACATATTCCTCCGTTTGATCAAAATGATCATTGCTCCGTTAATCATCTCAACATTAGTGGTTGGGATTGCAAAAATGGGTGATGCCAAAACATTAGGCCGCGTTTTCTCAAAAACGTTGTTCCTATTTATTTGCGCAGCATTCATTTCCATTCTGCTCGGTTTAGTGGTGGTTAACCTATTAAGACCGGGTGATGGCATTAATTTCGTAGCCGCCACAGCCAACGCCGTTGACGGTATTGAACCTGTTCCATTCTCCGCTAAAGTCTTTATCTCGCATGCTATTCCAACCAGCATTGTTGATGCAATGGCACGCAATGAAATCCTGCAAATTGTCGTATTCTCCATCTTCATGGGGATTAGCCTTTCCGCCATCGGCGAAAAAGCACAACCTATTGTTTCCGTATTAGATTCACTAGCACATCTAATGTTGAAACTCACAGGCTATGTCATGCTATTTGCTCCGTTAACTGTATTCGCTGCCATATCCGCAATGATTTCTGAACGGGGATTAGGTGTCTTGGTCAGTGCCGGTATCTTTATGGGCGAGTTCTATCTGACACTCGGCCTGTTGTGGCTTATTTTGATTGGCTGCTCAATTCTTTTGATTGGTCGTTGTACTCTTCGATTAATAAAAGGTATCAGCGAACCTGCATTGTTAGCATTTACCACCTCAAGTTCTGAAGCCGCCTTTCCCGGCACATTAGAAAAGCTGGAAGAGTTTGGGGTTTCTAACAAAATTGCCAGTTTTGTTCTGCCTATCGGCTATTCCTTCAACCTGGTTGGTTCAATGGCATATTGCTCATTTGCCGTCATATTTATTGCTCAGGCATGTAATATTCATCTGAGCATGGGCGAGCAAGTCACCATGTTGTTAATTCTGATGCTGACCTCTAAAGGCATGGCAGGTGTACCGCGCGCTTCATTGGTGGTCATCGCCGCTACCTTAAGCCAATTTAATATCCCGGAAGCTGGCTTAATCCTATTAATGGGCGTTGATCCCTTCCTCGATATGGGCCGTTCAGCCACGAATGTGATGAGTAATGCGATTGGCGCAGCACTCGTTGGCCGCTGGGAAGGTGAACATTACGGTGAAGGTTGCCGTGGTAGGGCGAAAATCTGTACCGAAACTGCGGTAGTTCAAGAAACCATTGCCGTGCAAGAGAGTTTCGCTCTTGAGGTACAAGCTAAATAACGCCATCGATGTATTTACATCACATCAGGGAAATAAAAACCCCAAGCTTATATAAGCTTGGGGTAGATGACTGACTCGCCGCACTCATTTTTATACTGTGGATAAAATACATATCTGAGTGACAACCGCTGTTACCCCTCCTTGGCCGCCAATGCCTGCGCACAGGCCCAGGCTGAGCTCCAGGCCCATTGGAAGTTATAGCCCCCTAACCAGCCAGTAACATCAACAACCTCGCCAATGAAGTACAACCCAGGCACCTTATGGGCCTCCATTGTCTTAGAGGAGAGTTCTTGAGTATCTACGCCGCCAATAGTGACTTCAGCAGTACGGTAACCTTCCGTTCCATTCGGTTGCACACGCCATTCTTGCAGATTTGCTATCAAGGCGGCCTGATGCGCAGTATTTAACTGCTTCAAGGTGACATCCGGCAGTTGTTCCAACGTCTGGAGACATTCCACTAGCCGCTTAGGTAACCGCTGCGCCAAGGTGTTTTTCAATGTCTGATTGGGATGCGCTTGCCGCTCGGTATTGAGGAATGCGGCTAAATCTGTGTCAGGAAGTAAGTTAATGCTCACATACTCGCCAGGCTGCCAGTAGCTTGAAAGCTGCAAAATAGCTGGACCAGAAAGACCGCGGTGAGTAAATAAAATACTCTCACGGAAACTGACACCATTCTCGGCCGTCACTACCGCCGGAACTGAAACACCGGAGAGTGTTTGCAGGTGCTCTAACAAAGGTTTATGCAGGGTGAAAGGGACCAATGCTGCGCGGGTCGGCAATACTTTTAGACCAAACTGTTCTGCCAGCTTATAACCAAATGGAGACGCACCAAGCCCCGGCATAGATAGGCCGCCAGAAGCTACAACCAGTGAGTGAGCGCTTACTTTTTCATCATTAATCTGCAATAAAAAACCAGTCTCACTTTTTTCAACCGACTGAACCTCGCTACGCAGCCGAATGGTCACTTGCCCCAATTCGCACTCTTTCAGCAAAAGCGCCACCACTTGTTGGGCGGAATCATCGCAAAACAATTGCCCTAATGTTTTCTCATGCCAGGCGATGTTGTAGCGATTCATTAGATCAATGAAATCCCATTGCGTATAACGCGCCAAAGCAGATTTACAGAAATGAGGGTTTTGAGAGAGATAGGCAGCGGGTTCGACAAACATATTGGTGAAATTACAGCGGCCACCACCAGACATCAGTATCTTACGCCCTGCTTTTTTACCATTATCAATCAAGAGTACCCGACGCCCTGCTTGCCCGGCCTGAGCTGCACAAAATAGGCCCGCAGCACCTGCGCCTATCACTACCACATCAAACTGTTCCACACTGGGCCTCACTGAGTAAAATCATCATCACTGCAAAATTGTCCACTTTCTCGCCGTCTCGCATATTATTTGTTCATTCAACTGACAAATTCGCGGCGGGTGATTGTAAGTCGCCCACAGTCAGGATGCTATAGTAAGAAAATGTCTCAGACGGTAAAACTAAGTAACCCGCTGATATAACATGCATATATTGCTCGAAAAGACGAATTCGTCTGCGGTCATGTCAAAAAAAGGTCATATTTTCCTTTTCCCCACCCCCCATTGTCACTGATAATGCGCCGCGTTCATGTCCACAAACTGGCGTAACGCTTATGCTGCATCTTTTCGCTGGCCTGGATTTCCATACCGGCCTAATGTTAGTTCTTGCTTTGTTGTTTGTGCTGTTTTATGAAGCCATCAATGGTTTTCATGACACAGCCAATGCGGTTGCGACCGTAATTTATACCCGCGCCATGCGTTCACAGGTGGCTGTCGTGATGGCAGGGGTGTTTAACTTCCTCGGCGTGATGCTGGGCGGATTGAGCGTGGCTTATGCCATCGTTCACTTATTGCCTACTGATCTGCTGTTGAATGTCAGTTCGGCACATGGGTTGGCGATGGTCTTCTCTATGCTGCTGGCTGCGATCATCTGGAATTTGGGCACGTGGTATTTCGGTATCCCAGCCTCCAGTTCGCATACGCTGATTGGTGCAATCATCGGTATTGGTTTAACCAATGCATTAATGACCAGTACATCTGTTGTCGATGCGCTGAACGTTCCTAAGATGATTCAAATCTTCCTGTCATTAATCTTATCCCCAATTGTGGGTCTGGTTATTGCCGGTTTGATGGTGTTCCTGCTACGTCGTTACTGGAACGGGACCAAAAAGCAGCAACGTATTCATCTGACACCCGCTGAACGTGAAAAGAAAGACGGTAAACGTAAACCGCCATTCTGGACCCGTACTGCACTGATTATATCGGCTATTGGCGTGAGTTTTTCTCATGGTGCTAACGATGGTCAGAAAGGGATTGGCTTGATCATGCTGGTATTAATCGGCGTGGCTCCGGCTGGGTTTGTCGTGAATATGAATGCAACAGGCTATGATATTGCCCGCACCCGCGATGCAGTGACTCATCTGCAACAATATTATCAGCAGCATGTTGAAGTCTTACCTCATGCTGTCGCGCTCAAGCCACTGGTGCCGACACCAGATACATTGCCGAATACACCAACCCAGTTCCACTGTGATAGCTCACGCGCCATGATAGCGATTGATCATGCTCAAACGCTGTTAGCAAATCTGCAAAGCTATGACGACCTGACGGTCGACCAACGTAGCCATATGCGTCGCTTGCTGATGTGTGTTGCAGAAACTGCTGGAACAGTTGCCAAACTGCCAGAAACCAGTGCTGAAGACCGCCGTTTCCTCAATAATCTGCGTACAGATTTGCTAGAAACTGTGGAATATGCACCAACCTGGATTATCGTTGCCGTCGCTCTAGCCCTGTCTTTGGGTACTATGATTGGCTGGAAACGAGTAGCAGTGACTATCGGTGAGAAAATCGGTAAGAAAGGCATGACCTATGCACAAGGGGTTTCTGCCCAAATGACGGCCGCAGTGTCTATTGGTATCGCCAGTTATACCGGTATGCCAGTATCGACAACTCAAGTGCTCTCTTCAGCTGTTGCCGGCACCATGTTGGTCGATGGCGGTGGTGTGCAGAGTAAGACGGTGAAGAACATTATGTTGGCGTGGGTCTTAACCTTGCCAATCTCAATTCTTCTTTCCGGCGGGTTGTACTGGATCGCGTTGAAATTTATCTAAATCCAGCGAATGTATTACTGTCACAGGGCGCGTTGAGTGTAACTGTGATGATATAGAACGGTGATAGCACCGGGCTATGCCCTAAATAAAAGGCGACCTTATTGGGTCGCCTTTTTACATGTTTTTATGCCAGAAGTTCATACTAATACCACAACATTAATCCCACCAAACTGACCACGACCAAGCCACATAATGCGCTGGTCAGAATAAATTGCCCACGTAGCCTCTCACAACGGCGAATAAACTCTGGATCATGATGATCAAGATAACGTTGAGCAAAGATATAACCGACTAATCTAATCTGCTTGCTCGGCTGACCGTGGGAGGTAAAAAATCCACCGCCATCAACATACTGATACAGCAACGGGTCGCAACCACGTAATACCACCAATAAAGCACGCAGTGATGAATAATAACGTGCCATATTAATCACACATACCACACACAGAGCCCAAAAAAGCGCGACGGTACTGATCATAATCATCCTCCCAGCGATATCACACGCATGAGGTCAGTTTCCTCTGAACCCTTGCGCCATCGCTCACTCTAGCCGATATAAACACCCCCAGGGCCTCAAAAGCCACCCCCTATCGTTCGCTTTCTGATTGTGGCTCGACGCGTTTTTCACTCGACACACACTCCGAACGTGTAGGACTCCCTTTATGAGTGTAGGAAATGAAATGAAAAATAGCCTGATAATCTCTAAATTAAGCCAAATTCGGCGTTTGTTAACTATCGATTTGTATTAACTGATAACGAACTTTACTCACAAGAAAATACTTTTCTCCCTTACTCATAGTGGCTAAATATTAATCTTTCTTAACTGAATGATATAAATCAGACGATCATTTTTTTGGGATTATATTTGCATCACAAATATGGAATTACGCCCTTCATGATGCTTGAATAGCGCTATACTTAGGATAATGATCTGCTTTAAATTCAATCAATGCGGCACGACATTAGGGCGATGCGCGGTAGAATTTGGTCAGTTTTTAGTGTAAAAGACAGACGCTGATTTTAGTGATCATCATCAAAACAGTGTGTTGTGATCCGTGAAACACTTCAGTTAGGGGTCATAATGGTACTATGTAGATATCGCGTCAGCACCCGTTCAACAGATTGAATGTTTGCTTACCCATTAATTAACATTATGGAAGGAGTTTACTTATGGCTTACAAACACATTCTAATTGCGGTTGACCTATCCCCGGAAAGTAAGGTGTTAGTGGAAAAAGCGGTCTCCATGGCCCGGCCGTACAATGCCAAAGTTTCCTTGATCCATGTTGATGTTAACTATTCCGATCTCTATACCGGACTGATCGACGTGAATCTGGGCGATATGCAAAAACGTATTTCTGAAGAAACACACAATGCTTTGACCGAACTTTCACAAAATGCTGGCTACCCCATTGAACAAACCCTGAGTGGCAGTGGTGATTTGGGTCAGGTATTGGTCGATGCCATTAAGAAATACGATATGGACTTGGTATTATGCGGCCATCATCAGGATTTCTGGAGCAAGCTGATGTCTTCAGCACGCCAGCTTATCAATACCGTTCATGTCGATATGCTCATCGTGCCACTGCGCGATGATGAAAATGGTGAAGACGATTAAGCTGCTTAAGTCACATTAGCACAGCATCATCACCTCTGACGTCCGCCCTTAGCGGGCGTTTTTTTATGCTAAATCCCGCACCCGCCCTATATTTCCACACATTAATAACCCTGCTAAGTTTTTGTTAAAATCCCTTGCGGCATGAATATAAACCAGTGATATAGTCGGTGATGCACAACATCGTCTCCTCACTATTTTGGATAATAATAATAGGCCGCAAAAAATCTGTTAGGAGAGTCTTAATTGGTACAAGGAATTATTAGTGATGAATGGTTTAAACTCTCTGGAGTCATTTTTAGAATCTTTACAACAACGTGATGCCAACCAACCAGAATATCTCCAAGCGGTACGTGAAGTTTTCACGTCACTTTGGCCCTTTCTGGAGCAAAACCCACATTACCGTGAACAAAGCCTACTGGAACGTTTAGTCGAACCAGAGCGCGTCATCCAATTCCGCGTTGCCTGGACGGATGACCAAGGTAAGGTTCAAGTCAATCGCGCATGGCGCGTTCAGTTTAACTCAGCAATTGGCCCTTATAAGGGCGGCATGCGCTTTCATCCATCAGTCAACTTATCCATTCTTAAGTTCCTGGGTTTTGAACAGACCTTTAAAAATGCCCTGACAACACTGCCAATGGGCGGCGGTAAAGGCGGTTCTGATTTTAATCCAAAAGGGAAAAGTCAGGCGGAAGTTATGCGTTTTTGCCAGGCACTGATGACTGAGCTTTACCGCCATCTTGGCCCGGATACTGATGTTCCTGCGGGTGATATTGGTGTTGGCGGCCGTGAAGTAGCCTTTATGTCCGGCATGATGAAAAAATTGTCCAATAACACCGCCTGTGTTTTCACCGGTAAAGGGCTTTCCTTTGGCGGCAGTCTGATTCGTCCAGAAGCCACCGGTTACGGTTTAGTGTATTTCACTGATGCTATGCTAAAACGCCACGGCTTAGGTTTTGAAGGAAGAAAAGTCTCAGTTTCCGGTGCCGGTAACGTAGCTCAGTACACTATCGAAAAAGCCATGGAGTTGGGTGCCAGAGTCATTACGGCCTCAGACTCAGGCGGCACGGTGGTTGATGAAGCCGGTTTCACGCCGGAAAAACTGGCCCACCTGGCAGAGATTAAAAACAAGCGTTATGGCCGCATCGAAGATTATGCTCGCGAACGCAATCTGGTTTATCTGGCCGACCAGCAACCGTGGAATGTACCGGTTGATATCGCCCTGCCTTGTGCAACACAGAATGAGTTGGATTTACCTGCCGCTCGTCAGCTGATTGCCAATGGGGTTAAAGCTGTTGCCGAAGGCGCTAATATGCCGACGACCATTCAGGCAACTGATGCATTCTTGGATGCCGGCGTCCTGTTTGCACCGGGTAAAGCGGCCAATGCCGGTGGCGTAGCGACCTCAGGTCTGGAAATGGCACAAAATGCTGCGCGCCTGAGCTGGAAGTCAGAGAAAGTTGATGTTCGTTTGCACCACATTATGCTGGATATTCACCAATCCTGTGTTGAATATGGTGGCGAAGGTAAGCAAACCCACTATGTCCATGGCGCTAATATTGCCGCCTTTGTCAAAGTGGCAGATGCAATGCTGGCCCAAGGTGTGTTGTAAATAATAAGACTCCCATATTCCTTGAGATAAATTCTATAAGGATATGGGATGTTTTTATCTGATTGATTCAATAATAATATAAGACTCAAAAGTTTTCATTATTTTAAGAATACACTTATTTAAATCTATAAATACATCAGTAGTATCTCCCCCTCACATCAATAGAACCAAAAGTATATTTTAAAAAATGATTAAGGGATTAAATCACTATGAAAAATACCAAAGGGATTAATAACATAGATAACGGTAATAATTCAGGCGTCACTGATATAACAAAAATAATCACTAAAGAAAAGTGGAAGAGTATAAATAACATAGCCACTTTGACATATTCTTTTAATCGAAGCATCCCGGAAGAATATCATTATTATAAATCAGATGATCACTCAAAGGTATTTTCTCTTAATAACTTTCAAGCTCGTCAGGCAAAACGCGCAATGCAAAGTATCTCTGATGTAGCCAATATCGAATTTATTGAGGCACAAGCAGAAGATGTTGCTAACGTCCCTATTATAAATGTATTCCTCAATCAGCCTATCGGCGGTTACGCCTATTATCCTAATGCAAGCAACTTCAGCCCGATCTGTATTAATTCCAGGCTAGACATCAATTTAACACCTTCCGCATCCAACTTTGGCGGCCACATTTTAACTCATGAGCTGCTCCATACTTTAGGTCTAAAACATACTCATAATCCCGTCGGCTTAACGAAACAGGAAAGCACTATGAGCTACTTATCAGAACACAGTTCTGGTGCAGATTTTGATGGTCACTATGCCACATCACCGCAACTATATGATATTGCTGCACTTCAACATCACTATGGCGTCAATCTGAACACGCGAACCGGGGATACCACTTATGGTTTCAATTCCAATACCTACCGCGCGTATCTGACGGCGACCCGATTCAATGACACTTTAATCTTCTGCGCATGGGATGCGGGTGGCACTGATACATTTGATTTCTCCGGTTATGCGCAGGATCAAATCATCAATCTGAATGCTGGCCATTTCTCTCATGTCGGGGGGCTAAAAGGCAATGTTTCTATTGCTTTTGGGGTCACAATTGAAAACGCCATCGGGGGAAGTGGTGATGATAAAATCATCGGTAATAATGCGGATAACATTCTGGTAGGCGGCTTGGGTGCCGATCAAATATGGGGAGAGAATGGCAGTAATATATTTCGCTATCATAAGACGACAGACTCCGAAACCACCTCTGCTGATACTCTACATGACTTTAATTCTGATAAGGATAAACTTGATTTATCGCCTATTATATATGGCAAAAATGATATTTATCTGGTCGACAGGTTCAGTTTTAGTGGTCAAACAGAAATAATAGAAAAATACGATAAAATAAAAAATATGACTTATTTGATGATTGACTTTGATAATAATATTTATGAGACAGATATGATGATAAAAATTGCCGGTAAGCAACAACTCACATTAAATAATTTCATTACCAGCCCGCAACAAATAGCATAGTGTCATATCGTTACAATCATGGGGATGATAAATGCCGCACTCGCGGCATCAAGGGAGATGAGTATATAAATCAAAACGGTGACTTTTAGTGGTTACTGCGGCTTGTGCTGCAATACCGGCCAGCGGCTCAGCATAATCTGGCCGCTTAACCACCACACGTTTGGTTGCCAATGCCCGCGCCGGTGCCAGTAAGCCATCGGCGTCTTCATCAGCCCCAACAAGTGATTGGAATACCCGCATTTCCTTTTTAACCAACGCACTTTTTTGCCGGTGAGGGTACATGGGATCGAGGTAAACCACTTCCGGCCGAGGTTCTATTCCTGCCAGCGCGGTCAAACTGGATGCATGCAACAACGTTAATCGCTCGCGTAACCATGGGCCAATTTCAGCATCCTGATAACCGCGACGCAAACCGTCATCCAGCAATGCGGCGACTGCCGGATTGCGCTCCAACATTTGCACATGGCAACCCAGCGCCGCCAGAACAAAAGCATCCCGCCCGAGCCCGGCGGTGGCATCGACCACTCGCGGAAGGTAACCTTTTTTGATGCCCACGGCTTTGGCGACAGCTTCACCGCGCCCACCACCAAATTTACGCCGGTGGGCCAATGTTCCGGTGACGAAATCAACATAAATACCGCCGAGTTTCGGCTCGTCTCGCTTGCGCAGTTCGAGCCGCTCAGGTGTCAACACCAGCGCCATAATAGACTGCTCATCAGACACCAAACCCCAGCGCTCAGCCAGAATAGACAAGGCGCCGGGATCGGCGCCTGCTTCAGACAATAAACAAATACTTACCTGTGACACATTCTAGCCCTTAATACCGTAATGGCGCAGCATAGCATCCAACTGCGGCTCACGGCCACGGAAGCGCTTGAACAGAGTCATTGGCTCCTCGGAACCGCCACGGGACAGAATATTATCGAGGAATGACTGGCCAGTCGCGGCATTGAAAATACCTTCTTCTTCAAAGCGCGAGAAAGCATCAGCAGAAAGCACTTCCGCCCACAGATAGCTGTAATAGCCCGCTGCATAACCACCGGCAAAGATGTGGCTAAAGGCATGTGGGAAGCGCCCCCAGGTTGGTGATGGCACGACCGCGACCTGTTTTTTCACTTCATACAAGATCGGCAAGATCTGCGCACCGGTCAGTGGATCAAACTCATAATGCATACGGAAATCGAATAGGCCAAACTCCAGTTGGCGCAGGATAAACAGTGCCGCCTGATAATTTTTTGCCGCCAGCAGTTTGTCCAACATCTCTTGTGGCAGTGGCTCATGGGTTTCGTAATGCCCCGAAATGAACGCCAGTGCTTCGGGTTCCCAGCACCAGTTTTCCATAAACTGGCTTGGTAACTCGACTGCATCCCACGGCACGCCATTGATACCAGAGACACCCGCAGTATCAATTTTGGTCAGCATATGGTGCAAACCATGGCCAAATTCATGGAACAAGGTGGTCACTTCGTTATGGGTAAACAGCGCTGGTTTGCCGCCGACTGGCCCGTTAAAGTTGCAAGTGAGGTACGCCACCGGTTTTTGTAATTGGCCATTTGCCAATCGCAAGCTGCCCACACAATCATCCATCCAAGCTCCGCCGCGCTTGTGTTCACGGGCATACAGGTCCAGATAGAAGCTGCCGCGCAGTTCGCCACTCGCATCATATAGCTCGAAGAAACGCACATCAGGATGCCAAGTATCGACATCGTGGCGCTCTTTGGCAGTAATGCCGTAAATACGTTTCACAACCTCAAACAGCCCTTCTACCACCCGCTGTTCCGGGAAGTAAGGCCGTAATTGCTCGTCACTGATGGAGAACAAATGCTGCTTTTGTTTCTCGGAATAATAAGTGATATCCCATGCGGCCAATTCACTGACACCATAGTGTTTTTCGGTAAAAGCACGTAACTGGGCCAGCTCTTCTTCTGCTTGTGGGCGAGCGCGTTTTGCTAAATCATTTAAGAAACCCAGCACCTGTTGTGGGCTTTCGGCCATCTTCGTCGCCAGCGATTTATCGGCATAACTGTTAAAGCCCAGCAATTGAGCCAATTCATGACGCAGGGTCAGAATTTCGGCCATGATTTCGCTGTTATCCCATTTGCCCGCATTCGGCCCTTGATCTGAAGCGCGAGTGGCAAAGGCGCGGTACATTTCTTCGCGCAATTCGGCGTTATCCGCATAGGTCAGCACCGGCAGGTAACTTGGCATATCCAGTGTCAGTAACCAGCCGTCCTGCTCTTTGGCTTCGGCCATGGCTTTCGCCGCAGCTAATGCGCTTTCTGGTAGACCTTTCAGTTGTTCAACATCAGTAATCAGTTTGCTCCAACCCATGGTGGCATCGAGCACATTATTGCTGTAAGTCGACCCCAACTCAGATAAGCGAGCTACGATTTCGCCATAACGTTTTTGTTGTTCAGGTTCCAGGCCAATGCCGGATAATTGGAAATCACGTAGTGCGTTTTCTACCGCTTTGCGCTGTGGTGCGGTCAGGGCATCAAATCCCGGCCCTTCTTTCAGGCTGACATAGGCCTGATATAAACCTTTATGCTGCCCCACCCAAGTGCCGTATTCCGATAACAATGGCAAGCTTTGTTCATAAGCCGCACGCAATTCCGGGCTGTTTTTGACGGAATTTAAATGCCCAACTGGCGACCAAATGCGAGATAAGCGGTCATCGGATTCCGCCAGTGGCTGGCACAAATTATCCCATGTGAAAGGGCCAGGCTGGGCGACAACCCGCTCCACCGCTTGACGGCATTCATCCAGAGCGGATTTTACCGCAGGCACGATATCTTCAGGTCGGATAGCAGAAAATGGCGGCAGGGAGAACGGGGTCAACAGCGGATTTGTCATAAGGTTGTCCTGATTATTTTTGAATTTCAGCGCCAAACAGTGCCTGGCAGCAGAGAATAAATGATGTATTAATAATTAACATGAGGTCTGTCAGCATGAAAATCAATGGCTGAGGGCTTCACTCACGTAATTTTACTGACTGCATCGCGATGAGATATTCACCGCAAATTAATGCTTTTCACTTTTTATGCACCAGACAGTTTATACTAGTTGCCATAATGTGTTGGCTGCGGTTTCTGACGACAATGTTTTGTCACATACACGAAGAAAGACCGCAAGAAACACCGCCGCAATGTACTGAATATCAATTGGTTAAAATAAAATGTTAAGTTACCGCCATAGTTTTCACGCCGGCAACCATGCCGACGTTCTTAAACATACCGTTCAAAGCCTGATTATTGAGTCTTTGAAAGAGAAAGAAAAACCGTTCCTTTATCTGGATACTCACGCCGGTGCCGGTCGCTATCAGTTAAGCGGCGAGCATGCTGAACGCACGGGTGAATACCTCGAAGGTATCGGCCAACTGTGGCAACGCGATGACTTACCCGCTGATTTAGCCCCGTATATGAGTGCTATCAATTACTTTAACCGTGGTGAAAAGTTGCGTTATTACCCCGGTTCGCCATTAATTGCCCGTCATTTACTGCGTGAATACGACAAAATCCATCTGACTGAATTGCACCCAAGTGATTACCCACTGCTGCGCAATGAATTTGCCAAAGATGAACGCGCCAAAGTACAGCGAGCTGATGGTTATCAGCAGCTTAAATCACAACTACCGCCGCCATCACGCCGTGGTTTGGTGCTTATCGACCCGCCGTATGAGATGAAAACCGATTATCAAGACGTGGTAAAAGGCATTCAGGAAGGTTATAAGCGCTTTGCAACGGGCACTTATGCATTATGGTACCCGGTGGTTTTACGTCAGCAAATCAAACGATTATTGCGGGATCTGGAAGCCACGGGCATCCGCCGTATTTTACAAATTGAATTAGCCGTTCGCCCAGATAGCGATCAACACGGCATGACGGCCTCTGGCATGATTGTGATTAATCCACCGTGGAAACTGGAGCAGCAAATGAATACGCTGTTACCGTGGCTGCACAAAGCACTGGTGCCATCCGGCCACGGTCATACTCTGGTGAAGTGGGTAGTGCCGGAATAAGCGACCTATCAGAGCAATTGATGCAATCTTTGCGACAAAGTACTGGCAGGCGTTAAACTCTTAGGCAATTTTTTAAACGATTGGAAACGACCCTGATGACTAAACATTACGATTATCTAGCAATTGGCGGTGGCAGTGGCGGGATCGCATCTATCAACCGGGCTGCTATGTATGGCAAGAAATGTGCGCTGATCGAAGCTAAACAGCTCGGTGGCACCTGTGTGAATGTTGGTTGTGTGCCGAAAAAAGTGATGTGGCATGCTGCTCAAATTGCAGAAGCAATTCATTTATACGGCCCGGATTACGGCTTCGACACCACAGTGAATCATTTCGATTGGAAAAAGCTGATTGCCAATCGTACTGCTTACATCGATCGTATCCATCAGTCTTATGAGCGCGGCTTGGGTAATAACAAAGTGGATGTTATTCATGGTTTCGCGCGTTTTGTTGATGCGCATACCGTGGAAGTGAACGGTGAGAAGATTACCGCCGACCACATCTTGATAGCCACTGGTGGCCGCCCAAGTCACCCCAATATTCCCGGCGCTGAATACGGTATCGACTCCGATGGCTTCTTCGAGTTGGACGAGATGCCAAAACGCGTTGCTGTGGTGGGCGCTGGCTATATCGCGGTAGAAATCGCAGGTGTACTCAATGGGTTAGGTACAGAAACGCACCTGTTTGTGCGCAAACATGCCCCCCTGCGTACTTTTGATCCGTTGATTGTCGAAACCCTGCTGGAAGTGATGAACACCGAAGGGCCAAAACTGCATACTGAAGCGGTACCCAAAGCTGTTATCAAAAATGCGGATGGCAGCCTGACGCTACAACTGGAAAACGGCACTGAAGTGACTGTCGACCACCTGATTTGGGCAATCGGCCGTGAACCGGCGACGGATAACCTGAATCTGCCCGCCAGTGGTGTCAAAACCAATGAAAAAGGCTATATCGAGGTCGATAAATTCCAGAATACTAACGTCAAAGGTATCTATGCCGTTGGCGATAACACGGGCGCTGTTGAGCTAACTCCGGTGGCAGTTGCTGCGGGCCGCCGTTTATCCGAGCGCCTGTTCAATAACAAGCCGGATGAGCATCTGGATTACAGCAACATCCCGACGGTGGTATTCAGCCACCCACCAATCGGCACAATTGGTCTGACTGAGCCGCAAGCACGCGAGAAGTTTGGCGATGATCAAGTGAAAGTGTACAAATCGTCATTCACCGCGATGTACAGTGCAGTGACCCAGCACCGCCAGCCATGCCGAATGAAATTAGTTTGCGTGGGCGCGGAAGAGAAGATTGTCGGTATCCACGGCATCGGCTTCGGTATGGATGAAATCCTGCAAGGGTTCGCTGTCGCCGTGAAGATGGGCGCAACGAAGAAAGATTTCGACAACACTGTCGCTATCCACCCAACTGCTGCCGAAGAATTTGTGACAATGCGCTAAGGTCACCCAAAAAATCGTCAGAGGCTATAATCCGCAGGGTTTATAGCCTTTTTTATTGTTCTTAATTTTATCATCAGGAATATTTTTTACTTTCGCGCGGGCGACTCCCCGCCAGCTTCCAGCCAAAATTCATACCCGCAGCAGCCAGCAAAATTGCGCTAGCACCCGCCATTTGCACGGCGCTCAGGTGGTGATTGAATACTAACCAGTCGACAATAATTGCCACCACCGGATAGATAAAAGAGAGTGCGCCGACCAAGCTGGTCGGGATTTTCTGAATCGCACCATATAGCAACGAAGACATCAACCCGGTGTGGATGACGCCGATAATTAACAGTAATCCCCATGTGCTTGCTGGCAGCGATAAACCAGACCAACTCACAAAAGGTGCCAATAAAATCGCGCCAACCACCAACTGAATCAGCACAATCAGATGCGGCGGCTGGCCTTTTAGGCGCTTGATAATCGCCGCCGTGACCGCATACATAAATGCCGCCCCTAACGCCATCACCACGCCAATGAGGTAGTCGGAACCCAGGGTGATAGCCCCCTGCTGTCCGATAATAATAAGCAGCATCCCGCCAAAAGCCACCAGCAACCAACAAAACGCATTCGCCGTTAATTTCTCACCAAAAAATAGCACGCCCAGCCCAACCAGCATAAAAGGTTGAGTATGGTAGGTCACTGTTGCCACCGAAATGGAAGCATAAGAGTAAGCGCCAAACAGTAAAATCCAGTTCAACACCAGTGTAATACCGCCGATAACGGCAATGGTGATGTGCTGTCGGGTAAGCGCACCGCGCTTGAGCAACCCTAGCATGACGCAGGCCATAAACATGGCGAATGCGCCAAACACGCAGCGCCAGAATACGACTGTTATCGCGGGTTGGCCGGAGGCAATCACCGGCCAGCCGACCGTGCCAGAAATAAGCATGGCTGCAATCATTTCAATTGCACCGCGCGTTTTCACTCTCATTGGCCTTTCTCCGCCATAGTTTTGTCTGGATGCTTTTGTATTTGAATGCTTGGCACTCAACTCAAAAAATATTAAAATGAACAAGTGACTATTATGGTGAACGACAAACAGCTGTTCGTCAAGATGAACAAATAGATGATATGGTGAACAATGACTCATTCTGTGCTTAATAATTCAGACCATGCCGCAACGCCTATTGGCTTGCTTTCTGCTTCTATTCGCCGGGAACGTGAGAAGTTGGGGCTGACGGTAACAGAATTAGCTAAACGTGCAGGTATCGCGAAATCGACGTTATCGCAACTGGAAGGCGGGGCCGGTAATCCTAGTCTGGAAACCCTCTGGTCGCTAGCCATGGCACTGGATGTCCCGGTCAGTCGGTTAATCGCCCAACCGCGCCTACATGTTCAGGTGATCAGAGCGAATGAGGGCATTGCAGCCGTTTCTGAACAGGCAAATTACACCGCTACGTTACTCGCGGCCTGCCCTGCGGGTGTACAGCGCGATATTTATCGGATTAATGTTCAGCCCGGTGAACCCAGGCGCTCCCGCGCACATATGCCCGGCACCATTGAACATGTGATTATCGGCTCAGGGAGAGCCAGAGTCGGGCCGGTTGATCAGGCAATTGAATTAAGTAGCGGCGATTACATCAGTTATTCCGCTGATGTGGAGCATATTTTTGAAGCGCTGATGGCGGATACTACTGCGGTAATGATGATTGAGCACGCATAGCATTGATGGAATATATGACACAGAAAAGCCATTTACGGGCGGTAGTTCACCAATTTGGCCCCGCCAGCGAATGTGTTCAGTTGGAATCCTATACACCCGCCCTGCTTAATGCCGGTGAACTGCGGGTAAAAATGCGCTACAGCACGATTAATCCATCAGATCTGATTACCATTTCTGGCGCATATTCTGCGCGAACTCAGTTGCCACTAGTGCCCGGCTTTGAAGGGATGGGTGTTGTTGAGTCCGGTGGCGAATTTGTTGGCCAACGTGTGCTCCCGCTGGGGAGTGCTGGCGCATGGCAACAATATAAGCACTGTGATGCACAATGGTGTTTTGCCGTGCCCGACTGGCTCACCGATGAACAAGCCGCCACCAGCTATGTTAACCCGATGACCGCCTGGCTGATGCTAACAGAGACTCTCGCCGCCACTGCTGGAATGAAGATTGTGATCAGTGCGGCTAACTCGACGATTGGCTTGATGCTGATCAGAATGGCAAAGCTGTTGGGCTTGACAGTCACAGCGGTTGTCCGTCGTGCGGGGGTTGAAAGCGCATTTGAACATGCTGAACCCGATGAACTGCTTATCTTGCCGGATGCGGATAGCAGTATTTCTGTCAGCACAATACGCGCCATCAGGAGTGCTGATGCCGTGCTCGATTGTGTCGGAGGTAATAGCGCCATGAGGTTGGCAGAGAGAGTTCGGCAAGGTGGTGAATTTATCTCTTACGGGTTACTTTCTGGTGAACCAATCCCCCTTTCATTCTGGCAATATCGGCCCGATATTCGCTTTAGTTATTTCCATTTACGCCAATGGATTCATAACGCAGGCCGTGACGCGCTGGCAACTAAGCTGGACGAAATCTTCCCTTTAATTCGCGAGGGTATCGCCAGCTCACAAATTGCGGGGGAATTTGCTTTGAATGAACTGCCCGTTGCATTAAATGCCATCAGCCAGAATTTTTCTCAGGGTAAAGTTCTGATTCGCTGTAATAGCTAAAATAAAACAGGCCAGAACTCAATACTAGCCTGTTAATTACTTTTTAACTTTATTAATCAGAAACTTACTTTTACACCGAGGTTGCCGGTGTAACCGTCCATTTTACCGTCAAAAGCACGTTGGTATTTGGCATCGGCATAAATATCAACGTTATTATTCACTTTAGCGGTCACGCCAGCGCCACCTTGCCAGTAGGTTTTACTGAATTCAGGGCGGAAGCGGGCTGTATCAACAGTAACCTGTGGATTCTGACCCAATTGGTAAACCACATCAGCAGATAGATAAGGTTTAATCGTTTGCTGTTTGGTGGCCTCACTGAAAACTCGCATCCCAGCACGGGCCTGCCCGACAGAATAGGATGTACCGCTCACACCAGAAATGTCGTCACTGAAACTGTTCAGATTCAGATATTGATATTTCAGTTGCCCTTGAGGTTCTACCTTCCAGCTTCCCGCAAGGGAATACGCCTGACCGACTTCGGCGGAGAGCGCCACACCATAGCCATTTTGTTTGGCGTCATGCTGGCTTTGGTAATTGTTGCGGTATAACGTTCCTTGCCCGACGAGATCAACATAGCCGCCTTGCTGGGTCACCATTTGATAGTAACCGCCTAGCCCATAGGCATCTGTTTTAATTTTTCCGGTATTGATTGAAAGGTCTGAGCGCAGCGCCCTGGCCGTATCTTGAGTATCCGTATCCTGTTTACCCAATGTCACCATTACACCGGCCGTCACTTCAGTTCCCGCTGCATTTTCAGCCTGATAAAAATCATGTCCTAACTGCGCAAACCAGATATCGGAATCGTAGTTAAAACGGCCGGCCTCAAACTTATTATGTTGGCCACTGATTCGGCCCCAAGACCCCTGGCTAAAGCCATTCGCGGAGCCACTTACGCCCCCTCGGCGCTCATGTAAGCTACCCAAAGTGGTAAAACCGTAGAAAGCATTTAACCAAGGAGCGGCAATATAACCCGGTACTTCTTGGCGATAAGCAATCACCGGTGTTCCTGGGTCAACTGGAACTATCGGGTCCACTGGCGCTTCTGGGTCTACTGGAACTATCGGGTCTACTGGCGGCGCTATCGGGTCGACAGGGATAACAGGAGCCAAGTTAGATTGTAAATTCCAGTTGTGCGCATCAAGTTGATACAGGAAATATTCATAAGCACCGGCAACCACTGAATCGTTCATCGCAAAATGGCCAGTGCTACTATCACCATCAACAGTAATCAGATTAATACCGTTTCCGGTCGTCAAAGCCCCCAAACCACCCTGATTAATAACCTGTACGGCATGGCTACCCTGTGCATCACCTATCACATGCAGTTTATCTGTTGGAGAACTGTCATCGCCCAATTGTGCATTAAAGGTCAATGTACTATTGCCGGTTAAATTGCCATTCACGGTTAACGTACTGAAACTATATGGTGTACGAGCCTGAATACGACTGGCGGCTTGAGTAAAGTTTATCTGCCCCAATACATTCATTGACTCAACATCAGCATCGCCTGTCAAATTCCAAATACTGCTGTCATCGATATCAATACTCTTGGCATTACGGGCAGCACCCTGCCAAACCGAATTATTTTTCAGCGTGAGGTTAACATTGTTATTGTCATCGGCTTGAATATCGCCAACCAACACAGAATGGTTATCAGCATTCAGATTCACATGACTAACAAGGTTCAATGGCGCAGAAACGGTGCCGGTATTGGTCGAGGCATTCACCAGCAAGCCGTTACCGCCACTCAGTTGCGAACCATTTTTCACATCAATATTAATGCTTGCGCCATAAGCCCGCACCCCCGCCCCCTGCTCACTGACGACTTGGGCATTATCCAATGTAGCCTGACTATAATCAGTCGTTGAACTGGTCGCGTAGATCCCACCGGCATTCACACCAGTGGTATTGATTTGGCTATCCGTCAACAAAATGCTGCTCCTGGTTTGCAACCACAAAGCATAAGCACTGGCACCGGTGGATGTTCCGGTCATATTTTTGACATTAAGAGAGGAACTGGCAAAGGTCCCAAGAACCATACCGGAGTCACCCGTGGTATCGACTGTCGCCCCATCAAGATTGAGGTTACCGCCCCGAGCTGCGGTGGTGCCTATGCTGCCGACCCCCGCAGTCGAAATAGTCATATTGGTGGCATTAAAAATCGATTCTGAGTAAATACCATGCGAACTATTTCCGGTCGTTTTGACGACGGTGTTGTCAACAACTGCTTTGCCTCGGTTCTCAATAGCCGTGGCACCATCTCCCTCAGTAATCACTTCAGAGTGGCTAACTTTCACTGATGACGTATTATCCGGCACCCAAATTCCCATGGCGTAAGTGCCTTGGGAGTGGTAGGAACCACCATTAATCGTGACATCAGCATTCATATTAACGTTAACCATCGTTGCGGTGCCGCTGCGAGAAATCGCATTGATGTTATTTAAGATGATTACTGCTTTATTGGTCGAGCTGTTGCCCATTGCACGCAATACCGCGCCAGAAGCTAAATCAATATTGGCATTACTGACTGTGGCCGAGCCTGTAATATCAAGTACCTGATAAATATTTCCCGTGGCCGTCAGGCCATCCATCGTTATACTCGAACCCCGGCCGACACTCACACCGGCAGAGCCATTGGTCATATTAATAGTTGTGTCGTTCAGAGTAGCATTTACGCCACCATCACCAATATAAACACCCGTACCACCGCCAACCCCGGTATTATTAATCACATTATTCGCACCGGTTAATGTGCTGCCCAAGTCACTCAAATAAATACCATAACTGCCACCACCACCGGCGTTGAATATCGAATTATTCAGTATTAATGCCGTTCCAGATTTTCCTGAAATCCCGTAAGCAGATGTCCCACTGGTCGTTATTTCAGTACCATTAATTTCGGTGCGACTCCCTAAGCCTGTAGAGGAAATGCCATAACTTTGTTGGCCTACAGTGGTAATTGTCCCATCCTCTACTATCACCGTGCCTTTATTATTACTGATGCCATAGGCGACTACACCTTGAGTATTTATCGAGGAGCCGTTCAAATGCAACGAGCCGCCATTAGTGACATTAGCACCATCAGCGCCACGGCCCGCCGTATTGATAGTGAGGTCAGATTCGCCCGTGATGGCGCTATCAGGCCCTTGAACAGCAACTGCTGACAGGTAGTCACCGTCAGTACCATACTCACCAGAAATGGAAGTGGAAGTACCATCCGTAACACTTATAGTTTGAGCGGCCCAACTATAAATAGGGCTAAAAAGAGGAATGAGAAGGCTGGCCAGCAGCGTTTTACGGAAGCAGGGTAAGAGTATTATGTTATTTATGTTCATGTTCACAACCTGGTTTTACAAAGAAATATCAAATAGAGAAATTATTTATGGGTCTTGTTTTGCTTGTATTATTTATATTTATTCGCGAGGTTTAACTTTAAGAAATAATTAACCTAGCGCATTAGTAATATATGTATTAAAAAAGACATTTAATATGGGAACACGCCACGCCATTTGTAGGTAATTTCCTACTCAATATAAATACAGGCTTAATCAGCACGTTAAGGTGACTTAATAAAAGATATTGATGCTAATTTCAGCATTGTAAAACACTGGAATTTATCTGCTGCGGTTGTGATAGACGTCTACTCTGCTATTATCAACAGATAAGCCGCCATTTTGTGTCATATTTTGTAGAATAATCACCTGCATAAGGCATGGATTAACATATTCGAGGAGAATTATGCCGAACGCACCGCGAGACAACCCAGCACCGCTGACCGCTGGGATTGAAACTGGCAAAAAAGCAATTTCCTTCATGGCACGGATAACTGACTGCGTAAAAGCGCACCCCGCCATAGCCCATATTATCCGTGCAACAGAACGTTTCAATGATAGGCTGGGCAGTCAGTTTGGCGCCGCTATTACTTATTTTTCATTTCTGTCACTTATTCCTATTTTGATGGTTTCTTTTGCCGCCGTGGGTTTTGTATTAGCCTCTAACCCCGACTTATTGGCTGAATTAATTAACAAAATTGTTAATACCATCAGTGACCCAAGTTTGGCCGCCACCCTTAAAAATACCGTGAATACCGCTATTCAGCAGCGCACGACCGTGGGATTAACCGGCTTAGTGATTGCGCTTTATTCTGGTATCAGTTGGATGGGAAACCTACGCGAAGCTATTCGTGCGCAGTCACGGGATGTATGGGAACGCAATCCACAAGATCAGGAAAAGTTTTATTACCGCTATGCCCGTGATTTTATCTCACTCACCGGGTTGGTTATCGCGCTAATTATTACCCTTTCACTCACATCAATTGCAGGTGCGGCACAGTCTGCAATTGTCGATGCATTAGGGCTGGGAGGGATTGAGTGGTTGCGCCCGGTCATGACACTGATTGCCTTGTCTATCTCTATTGCGGCTAATTATCTGTTATTCCTGTGGATATTCTGGATTCTGCCGCGACATAAACCGAAGAAAAAAGCGCTGCTGCGGGGCACCCTGATTGCTGCTATCGGCTTTGAAATAATCAAATTCATCATGACCATGATGTTACCGCGCCTTGCCAGCTCTCCATCGGGAGCAGCCTTTGGCTCCGTGATTGGCTTAATGGCCTTTTTCTACTTTTTCGCGCGCTTGACCTTATTTTGTGCTGCCTGGATAGCAACAGCCCGCTATGCCGAGGACGGAACCTTACCTCAAGAGTCGAGCAATAAAGAACCACAATAGTTCGAACATGCCAGTTAGAACTCATTAACTGGCATGTTATTCTCCAAAGAAACTCGCCATATCTCGCTATAAATTCCACCGGATAAGGTTAATGCCCCATAATGAGAAATAAGCATTATGGGGTTTGCCCGCGCGACAGATTTCTCACTACACTGATGGCTCGTCATTGATAATGAAAGGGAAAGCATGTCTCGTTATATAAAAAAGCCGTGGTTTTTACTCATATTGCTGATAATTACTCTGCTCGGCATTGGGTATAAGTTGCGCTTTAGCAATGCGGACGCGCTGTGGAAAATCGTTAGCCAGCAATGTGTTCCCCATATGGAGGCGGAGCATAATCCACAACCTTGCGTGGCGGTCGATAAACAAGCGGGTTTCGTGGTGTATAAAGACATGCACGGGCCATTGCAGTATTTGTTGATGCCGACGGCGAAAATCAGCGGCATAGAAAGCCCACCGTTATTAGACTCCAGCGCGCCAAACTATTTTTTTGATGCCTGGCAAGCGCGCCATTTTATGGCGGATAAGTACGGCGCTCCCATTGATGATGCGGATATCTCGCTCGCCATAAACTCAAAATATGGCCGCAGTCAGGATCAATTACATATTCATATTTCTTGCCTAAATCCGCAGGTAAAAGCCGCACTGAAGGCACAAGCCGCCAATTTCCGTCAGCAGTGGCAACCCTTGCCGGGGGGCTTATTGGGCCATGATTATCTGGTACGGCGGGCTACGGCGGAGGAATTACAACAATCAGGTGCTTTTCGTCTGTTAGCGGATGAGATACCAGAAGCGAAAAATGAAATGGGCCGTTATGGTTTAGCTATGACAGCATTACCGGATGGCACTTTTTTACTCCTCGCCAGCAAAGCTAGCTTGGCCAAATTGCATCGGGCATCGGTGGAGGAGTTGCAAGATCACAGCTGTAAACTGCTCCCCCAACCACCGAGACATTAAAGCATTATTTTTTCTGCTTCATTTTTTGTAGGAATGGCGTGCACTGGTTTTCCTCTGCCTCACTAGGGGAAATCAGTGCTAACAACGCGGCGGCGGGAGTAAGTGCCACCCCCAAAACGGCGGCAACTGCGCCACGAGCAAGCAAAGGCCCCGCTTTGACCCCCGCATCCGGCTGTTTAAATGTTCCTTTCACATACAGCGGAGAACGCAAGGTCAGGATTCGCAGCCCTTTACTCTCCGGATCAATGGATAAATCCAGCCGCTCAGTAGCAAAATTGATATTACCGGTAATGTTGATAATGGCATTCTCGGTATCAATGACAAACAAACGTGGCGTGGCCAAACCATGACGTATTTGAACATCCGCCACCGCACAGTTAATTTTGACCTCATCATCACCAAACAGCTTCGCCACCAGATAGTTACCCACATTCAGACCGAGTAACTCCATCAAGCTACGGCTAATTAACCCCTGATTCAGTAACAAACGCAGGTTGCCATTACTGGTGGCAAGCAGAGAAGCAACCGAGTTGCCCGTGGCAGTAAATGACGCATCGCCATTTAATTGCCCCAAGCTGTTTCGCATCGCCTGTACCTGTGGCAATAGCTCTTTGAGTTGCAAGCGGCGGGCATGTAAATCAATTTTTCCGTGCATGGGGTCTTGGTTGCCGTTGAGGCGCAGAGTGGCATTGAGGTTCCCCCCCGCCATGCCAAATCGTAGTGGGTCGAGCAGCAATTCCCCATTATTAAGCACCACGTGAGTGGACAGGTCAGTCAGCGGTAATGATTTATCACGATCGATACGCTTAGCGGCATAAGTGACATCAGCATCCATCACAGCCCAACTTTTGGTATCAAACTTCTCAGTCGGCAACACCTTATTGCTGGGTTGGCGGCTGCGCTCACCACGGTTGGCTTTTTCCTGATTGGAGTCAGCACCAATCAAAGGAGCCAAATCAGCAAAACGCAATTTATTGGATGACATATTGCCGATTAATTTCGGGCGAGGCTGACTGCTGGTGTAAGTCAGGTTGCCATGGATATCACTGTCACCAATTTTTCCATTAAAGTTTTCATAGCGATAAACGGCTCCCCCCGCCTGCTTGAGGCTCGCAATTAAGTGGCCATCAGTGTTGTAAGGAGGAGTGGCGGGCAGTAGCACCCCAATCAACGGGTAGAGGTTATCCAGGCTGACACCAGAGAATTTCAATTGCAGATCTAACCCCGCTAAATTGCCGGGGTCAGTTAATGTACCGGCCACTACGACGCGGGTGGAACCTGAGCGAACATCCGCCTGCAATGGGAAGGGAATGCTCGCGTCACTCATCGACAACATACCGCCGATTTTGCCGCTGCCGGTCAAAGGCTGGCTCTGATACTTACCATCAACTTTCCAACCGAACACAAAATCTGGCGCATTATTCTGCCGCTTTTCAGCAGGTTGCTTATCCTTTTTCTCATCACGCGCACCGGCCACCTCAGCAAACGGCAGCGGCTTACCAAGCGGGTCTATCACCGCATGCAAATCCGCTTTCAGCACAGCATCTTTCAGAGTGATATTGCCGCGATCAAAGACAATATCATTGATGTTCACCGACCAATCTGAGGAAGCGCTCTTATCTTCAGCAGGACTGTTGGCCAGATTAAACGTCCAATTATTCTTACCATTTGCCAGACGCAGTAAGTTGGCATCCGGTTGCGTCAGCCAGATACGCGGTATCAAGACTTCCTTCGCCAGCAAGGCCAATGGCGCAATGCTGGCATCAATCCGCTTCAGGGTGACCATATCTCCGGCAGGAAATGCCGTAGTGTGTGTCTTGTCCTTTGCATCGCCGGTCTGACCATTCGCTTTATCACTGGCTAAGTTTGGCGGGTTGCCCAGCACCAAATCCTCAGCGTGGATATGCGGCCACGGCACCCAACCACGCCAGCCAGGTTCATCACCTTTACGTGACCAATCCACCCCAAGGTTGCCACGGATGGCGAAAGGTCGTTGCAGTTCAGTAGAGACTTTTTCATTAATGGTTGGCTTTAGACGATTCCAGTCGAAAGTCATAATAAACACGATGGCTGCTACCAGTAGCAGCAGAATAACCCCGACAATGCCCGTCAGCACTTTTCCGGTTTTGGTCATAACAGCTCCATGCCAGTACTCATGATGTTAAAACACTCAAAATAATTCGAGTTGCAGGAAGGCGGCAAGTTGAGAGACAAATTGGTCGGAACCGATTTGAACAGCATTTATGCTAGCCCGTAGGGCGAGCGAGAGCAGCCAACACACATGCAGCTTGAAATATGATGAGTATAGTGTGGATTAAAGACCACTTTAACCATAGTCGAGAATGAAGCAGGAGGGCAGGTTGAGGAAAAGAACTGCTTGTTTATTAACCAAGCGTGTTAGCCGCAAAACAACATCGGGAGACTCTGCAAACGATCAAATGATGTGGGACGGGAGAGGTAATAACCTTGTGCTGCAACCGCATCAGAGCGCTGTACCATCGCCCATTCTTGTGAGGTTTCCACCCCTTCAACAATCACACCTTTACTGTAACTGCCCATCAAGGTGACCAAGGTGAAAAACAGTTGATTCCCAACATCACTCTCTTGCAGCACGATAAACAGATCTCTGGCAACTTTGATGTATTCATAGCGCCAGCTAATAAATGAAGTGAAATTCGCCAGCCCACTGCCAAAATCATCCAGCCAAAGCCGGTCTGCTTCAGCAATACGCGCAAACGGAGTATCCAGAGAGGTATCGACATGCTCTAGCAATTCAAAACGAATATAAGGCATGGCATCGATGAGCACTTTAGCCTGCTGATCATCTTGCATCGCCATTAGCGCCTGACCATCAATGTTGATTGAGACCAGCACCGAATGATGCACAAATATTGCATGCCACTGCTTCACCATATTCAACTGTTCGAGCACTACATCCAGACGGGCGCGGATGCTGATAGAACTAAAATAATCCTCTGGATTCAATCGAGTATCCGGCGATGAGGGATGAAAAACAGCCGTAAGCAGCTCAATGGCCAGCAACGCACCAGAGGTGCGATAGATAGGTTGAAAAGTGTACCGACGCTGACATTGCCGCCAGAAGCTCTGTCCTTTATTACGATCAATGGCGGCAAAGGATGGCGCAAGTAAACCTGATACTTTATTGGTCATCATCAGTTTAGTCGCCATGTTTTAGGGCATCACACAGTCAAGGCAATGGGCATTGCCGCTAACTTTAGCCACCCAGTGATAAACGGTTTTCCCACTGGAGATGTTATCGACTCGGGTGAACAGAACTTTATATAGCAGCATGATAGATTATTGCTCTCAAGCAGACTAGCGCGACATATTTAACCCATTTATATTACTTAACTCAATAATGCCATTACTGTTAATGGAGATGAACATGCCTTATGTAAATATTAAAATTACTCGTGAAGGGGCGACAGCGGAGCAGAAAAAACAGCTCATTGCCGGAGTCACCCAACTATTGGTCGATACTCTGGGGAAAAATCCGGCCACGACCGTCGTCGTCATTGATGAGGTGGATACGGATAACTGGGGAATTGGCGGCCACAGTGTGACTGACTTGCGAAAGTCATCATAATTGTCTTCTGAAGCGCGGGAAAATTGCCAGTTTCCCGACCTATATCATAAAAAATTTAAAACGTCGTTTTAATACTATTGACTCTGACCAAGCCAGCAGTGAGACTAACCTTATTTCCATCATTGACTCACAGGCCAGCTTTCCATGACCAGCAAAAATATTGCCGTTATCGGCGAATGCATGATTGAACTGTCACAAAAAGGTACCGACCTTAGCCGGGGCTTTGGCGGTGATACGCTGAATACTGCGGTATATGTTGCCCGTCAGGTGCCAAAGCAGGCCCTGAATGTTCATTACGTTACGGCCCTGGGTACTGACAGCTTCAGTAACGAGATGCTGAACGCCTGGCAACAAGAGAACATCGACACCTCCCTCATTCAGCGTCTGGATAATAAATTGCCGGGGTTGTATGTCATTGAGACTGACAGCACAGGCGAGCGCACTTTCTATTATTGGCGTAATGATGCTGCTGCACGTTTCTGGTTGAGCAGCCCACAGGCCGATGAAATCTGCCAGCGCCTGGAAAAGTTTGATTATCTGTATCTTAGCGGTATCAGCCTGGCTATCCTTGACAGTACTTCACGCCAGCGCTTACTGAAATTGCTTCGCGCCTGCCGTGCTAACGGTGGCAAAGTTATCTTTGATAATAACTACCGCCCTCGTCTGTGGCAGAGCAAAGAAGAGACTCAAGAAGCCTACCGCGATATGTTGGCCTGCACTGATATCGCCTTCCTGACACTGGATGACGAAGATATGCTGTGGGGTGAGAAATCGCTGGAGCAAGTCATTGAGCGCACACAGAATTTAGGCGTGAGCGAAATAGTGATTAAGCGCGGCGCAGACTCCTGTATCGTCTGGGTGAAAGAGGGTTTTGAAGCCCACCAGTATGATGTTCCTGCGGTTAAACTGCCGAAAGAGAAAGTGGTCGATACTACGGCTGCCGGGGATTCTTTCAGTGCCGGTTATCTGGCTGTTCGCCTGACCGGTGGCAGCGCACATGACGCCGCCGTACGCGGGCACTTAACCGCCAGCACCGTGATTCAATATCGTGGCGCAATCATCCCACTGGCGGCCATGCCTGCGGTGTGATTGATAATAGTCTGTTGGCGGATAACGGCCTGCCACAGATAATGAGAAGCATTGAGAACAAAGACAATTTAGCTGCGTCACCCTCACGTACACGCAGTATGTGAGGGTGACGAGCACTGCCCAATCCTAAAATAGCAATGCGCAGCAGCCGCTCAGAAAAACGCCTATTGGGCTGTTGTTGGCATAACCGGGGCAGCTTCAGCAGCACTTACCGCCGCAGGCGACGCTTCTTCTGGCACCACGGTATGTGGTGTCATAATCGCGTTATACGCCTCCTGCAATGCCTTCACATTCACTTCCGGTTCACCTTTTGGCTGCGTCAGAATCAGCGTGGTATCTTGCGATAATTGCTGTTTCAATTCCTGATTCAACTCAACCAGAGTCAGACCCGACAAGAATGCCTGCCGTAACTTCTGATACTGTTCCGGAGCAATATCCACCACGCCACTTTGCTGTGAACGTAGGCGTTGGCTCATCAAGATATCAGTATCTGTGCGGGCGTAGGTGGCAAACAACTTACTGAGCTGGTCGTTTTTCTGCACCATCAAAGCATCAAACTCTGCCTGACTCAGGCCATTCGCACGTAAACTGGCCAGTTCGCGCGCAACAAAACTCATACCCGGCGTCAGATTTTCTGTCGGCGTATTCAGGTGAATCGCACATTGAGCACGTTGATATTGCACCCGGCAATCAAAGCCCAATTTCAGGTTCTTCTGATCACTTTTTTCCAACACTTGCTGAACATGCCAGAACAGGGCTTCACGGGCTAAATCACTGCGCCAGTAACGGCTTAAGGCCTGAGAATCCTGAATTGGATGCCATGGGGTATCCCACATCAATGATAATGTGTCTTGTGCCGCCTGCTCACTCATCAAGCTCACTGGCTCAGGTGGCAGTGGCGCTAACATCGCGATGGATGCTGGCGTAGTCCGTTTCCCTTTCAACTCAGAGAACGTTTTGCCAATTTGAGCAGCAATACTGCGGCTGTCGACATTACCCACCACATACAATGTCATGGCATCCGGGGTATACCATTGCTGATAAAACTGCTTCAACTTCTCGACATCTACCGGTTTTGCTACTGACTGACCGGGATCATGCCCCATCAAAGAAGAGCCTTTGAGTCGGTAGCGCCACCAAGGTTCCTGAATATTTTGCGGGAATGTAGCAATAGGATCAGTTGCACTATTCAGCGCCGCGTTGACAGTCTGTTCACTGATGGCCAGTTTGCCACTGGTATCGGATAACCACGCCAATGCTTCTTTCATCAAATCAGGGCGGTTATTGGGCAAACTCAAGCTATATAAGGTGAAATCATAAGATGTTATCGCCGGTGGCAACGGGCGATCGCTATCGACCCCTTGCTGCCATAACGACTGAAGCTGGGCAGGAGTAAAACTCGCGCTGCTCATTAATGCCAGGCGGGGCAACAGATGGGCAAAGCCAATTTGCTGCGCGCTCTCAGATAATGAGCCTGTATTAACCACCAGACGTAACTCGATCCGATCGCTAGGGCGCTGTGGCGTCGCCAACAACTGCCATGAAAACCCGTTTTCTAATTTCCCCTGCTGCCAGGCAGGATCGGGTTGTAGTGCTTCAGCCTGCACATTACTGCTGGCGGCAGCCAGCAATAACCCACCAACTATGAGACGAATTCTGGTGCCCTGCATGTGAACCCCTACTTAATAAACTATCCAATGTTAAAACAATGCAACGTCATGTCATTCCTGTAAGCCGCTTGTGCTTTCACGCCATCCGCCAATGCGTAATATACCGGCGCCATGCAATAGGGTAGCCATAAAGACATGAATAAATTAGCCCAGCTTTCAAACGCGCATCTCTATGCCGTTATTTTTGGGCGAAAAATCAACGGTTGTCACCACCGTAAAAACTCGAGGTGGGAGTGTACCATTCTGTTAGACCGCATGCTTTTGCCGATGTCACTCATCAGAGTAAAAAATAGTATCTAAATGGTAATTAACACAAGAAATGGTATCGCGGGGGATAAAGAAAAGGTGCTACCGGTGGCAATCCGCCACCGGTAGTGATTACTGAAGATATTGCTATGACGCTATCAAGAAGGCGTAACGCTGTTCTTTATATCGCTATTGGGTAATGTTTTGTTCGATAACACAGCTTGCAATTGATCATTATCCAGCTGGTTACACCATTTCGCCACGACGATGGTTGCAACCCCATTACCCACCAGATTGGTCAATGCACGGGCTTCAGACATAAAGCGGTCGATACCCAGAATCAATGCTAACCCTGCTAATGGTAAATGCCCCACCGCAGAAATAGTGGCCGCCAAGACAATAAAACCACTGCCTGTGACCCCTGCCGCACCTTTTGAGGAAAGCAGCAATACCACCAGTAAGGTAACCTGATGAATAACATCCATATGAGTATTCGTGGCCTGAGCAATAAACACTGCGGCCATGGTCAGGTAAATAGAGGTGCCATCCAGATTAAATGAGTAGCCCGTCGGGATAACCAAGCCCACCACGGACTTCTTACATCCGGCTTTTTCCATCTTATCGAGCATGCGCGGCAGCACAGACTCCGAAGAGGACGTGCCTAACACGATCAATAACTCTTCTTTTATATAGCGGATAAATTTGAAGATGTTAAAGCCATTGAATTTCGCAATAGAGCCCAGCACCACGACCACAAACAATATGCAGGTGATGTAGAAGCAGATAATCAACTGACCCAGTTGCACCAAGCTACCCACACCGTATTTACCAATAGTAAAGGCCATGGCACCGAAAGCCCCGAGAGGTGCTAAGCGCATGATCATATTGATAATACCGAAGATAACGCGGGAGAAACTCTCAATAACGTTAAAGATAAGCTGACCTTTTTCACCCAAACGGTGCAGGGCGAAACCGAACAGAACAGCAAATAACAGGACTTGCAGAATGTTGCCACTGGCAAAAGCACCCACTACGCTGCCGGGGATGATATCCAACAAGAAGGGTATAATTCCTTGCTGCGAGGCCTGCTCAGCATAAAGTGCAACCGCTTTGGCATCCAGTGTCGCCGGGTCGATATTCATACCAGCACCGGGTTGCACCACGTTAACAATCACCAAACCAATCAATAGCGCAATAGTACTGACAATCTCAAAATAGAGCAGCGCGATAGCACCGGTGCGGCCAACGGCTTTCATACTTTCCATACCCGCGATACCCGTCACGACAGTACAGAAAATCACGGGTGCGATAATCATTTTAATTAGTTTAACAAATCCATCACCCAAAGGTTTCATCTGAGCACCAAGATCAGGGTAAAAATGACCCAATAAAACGCCCAAAGTAATCGCCGTTAACACCTGAAAATAAAGACTTTTAAATATTGAAGCTTTCATAACTATGTCCTTTTGGAGTAATACACGGCAGCCTGTCGCTTTGCTCTCTGTGATGATTGAGTGACACTTCTTTTTTATCCGTGCTTGCGCGGAAAATAACACCCTCATAACAATATGGAAATTATTAGTTGCACTGGATTGCACCCTAAACGCGAAACTAAGAACTGAAACGCTTCAAACGGAAGCAACAGCTGGGATACAGTCAGATCAACCAGACAATTAACCCAAAATGATTAGTAATGAGAATGGATACAAAAAAGCCATCAGAAGATGTGGTGATGTGTGCATAAGGAATGATTTTTGAGCGGAATAATTAGCGGGCAGTAACCCCCCTTTTGAGGGTGAAATAAAGGGGGCGGTTGAATACTATCAGTCGAAATTATTTGATTGCCCGGCTGGGCATAGCAGCAGCAGCACTATTAATAGCAATTTCGTTAATTGCACTCCATTTGTTTACATCCGTCCCGAAGGTATCCAGCTTGATATATTTGGCCGTCACGGGGGTAAACGTCAGTTTTTCACCATTTTTATCTGCCTATCCTTTTTATCACGACGATGAGAACCCGTGGGTAAAAGCGCCGGGCAAGCAGACCCTGGGAAGCCGCTGCTCGGCACTTTTTACCAACAGTGGCCCCAGCACGGGCCGCTGTCGGGACTATTTACGGCCGTTCGGTTGCAGCTTCTCACCCACATTGAGCAAGAACAGTTCATTATCGCGAGTTGAGATCCGCGCTGAACCGTCGTCCATTCGGTAGGCACCCTCAGTAAAGCCAGCACCATTGAGGAAAGGTGCTACCGCCTGTGGTTTATTGCGCAATGAAGCTTCCAGTGCCAGCAAAGCATAGGGCTCGATAGCATCAACATCAGCATATTGACGGTCTGGGGAAGCCATGAAGAAGCCGTCGATATAGCGTGTTTTAATAATATTATCGCCGATTTTCTCTGCTAATAACCGGTAATCCGCAACCTGACTGACATTGTAGAGATCCAGCAAAGCAAACAAGGCGTAAGGATCACTGTTGGTGGTGTCCATCTTCACCTTCACATCCTTACCTGATGCAGTACCGATATCACCCAATCCCTGATCATTGGCAATACCGCGCGCCACTTTCCACAGTAACGGGTCATTGTCGATGGCATAGGCGCGCGCATAAGAAATCAGGAATTCGTTACCCGCTTTGTATGGCTTCAGCACAGTGCCTTTTTTGCCGTAATAACCATCACGAGGGAGGGTGTAATTTGACAAATCCTGCCCATCGGCAATCATCGGACGGAAGGTATTGTCCTTATCGTTATAGGCGTATTGAGCAAACGCTTTCAGACCATCCACAGTCCATTTCAGCAAGTCCTGCCCCTGAGGCCCCAAATCTTTACCCAACTGCAACTGCATCAAGGCATTTTCAGAATAAAGGGTGCTGGTACGCCCTTTGAGCATCATATTGCCTTCCAGTGCTGCCGAGCCGAACTCTGGCCCAAACTGGCGCTGAGCACGATCGCCAAACTTAGAGTGGGTATCGGCATCGTCCGTTGGTTCTTCGCGCTTCAGAGCCTGTGTGAACTGATAAACACCGAGGCCCGTTTTGGCATCGCGCGGTAATACATATTGATCTGCCAGGCGCTTAGCCCAGACTAATGCCCCTTGATCCTGCTTATTTTTGTAAAGCAGGGACGCAGAATAAATCAGATCATTGCCCGCATTGAGGAAGCTAAGCCCTTTAGTGGCAAAGAAAGGTGGCTGCTGCTCAAATTGACTTTCCCACAATGCTCCCATTGGCTTGCCATATTCACCATGGCGGCTGGTTTCGAGAATGCGCCAATCATAAACATGAGCATTCCAAAAACCGCGAATAAACCGAGCGGTGGCATCACCGTCGACGCTGAACATCAGGTCATAGTAGGGATAAGCATTTTTCAGCTCATGCACCATTTCTTTTTCGCTTGGCCCTTCTGGCTGTAGGGTTTTCAGATCAACAAACCGGTGCCCACCCCAATAAAGCAAGCCACTGGAGTCCTGATAGTTCTGGAAGTGATAGCGAACAATATCTTCGGCACGCCTCTGATAGCGAGGATCGCCGCTAAGTTGACTCAAACCACTCATCACACGCATCAGATTTTGCTGAGCTGAGAAGTTTGATAATACTGCCCGACGGCCATCGGGAAATATCCATTCCAATTGCTGCCCGGTTCGAGGGTCAACACCATCCGCCAGCAGTGGGCTAGGCTTATCACCGTGGTAGGTATCTGATGCCTTGTCTAACACATTATCGACATACTGTTTCACCACAGTCAGCCGGTCAATATCCGCTGCCTGCCCGACGGGTATATACAGCGCGGTCAATGCTGCAATACTCAAAAATAACGCTCTTTTTTTCATTACTTCGTTACCTGTCAAAAATCGTTATAGCGAGGTGTGACCCCTGAGGTCAGAATTTAATTATTTATGGATCAGAAGCTATATTTGATACCTACACGGTAACGAGTTTGGCGCTCATCAGTATTTTTGCTACCGGAAACATTACCGATAGCCATATAAGGGGACCAGTTTTTATCCCACTTATAGGTCAATTTAAAATCGTGGGTCCAATCGTAATTTTCTTTATCTGCCAGAATGACCCCGGCTTTATTGGCTTGCTTATAATCCAACTCATAGTCTAATTGGAAATCTTTGTAGATTTTATAGCTCAGAACACTCGTCAGATTATAGCCATTTTCAGACGTGTCTTTTGGCGTATTAATATTGGCACTGGTGCGTTTGTAATAAGGGCGATAACGTAATGAAACTGAGAGGTCATCCGTGATATTTGCCTTACCACGGAGATATGGACGATAACTGTTAGCCGTTGAACTTGAGTCTAATGAGAAACCGGGTTCGATAGAGAATGTTTTATCAATTTTATACACATAGCTGGCAACCACTTCAGTGCCATTGCTAACGCCTTCGTGGAAGGGCTTATCTTTGTCACTGGCGCTTTTCCATTTGCCTTCCAGAGATAACCCGAAGCCATTAGCAAAGCGGTGGGACATTAATAAACGGTCTTTGTGATTATTACCACTTTGATCTTGTGTTTCATGACGATAGTCAATAGTCACGGCCATTGCGCTGGTGCTGATAAGTGATGCCACTGCCAGAGATAATAATTTAAATTTCATTACAGTTACCTTATTTTAATAGATAATATTAATTATCCTGATAAATACAAAGAACACTTATGAAACGGTATTCTATTTATTTTGATATTAAGTTCCGAGATCCATGACTAATAGTTCGAAATTAACAAAACAAATATCCGTTTATGTGATGAAGTTCAAAGTAAATAGTTTAAGTTATGCACTGGCACTGTAATTTTTTTGTTATACCGTAGATACAGTAGGGGCTTGAGGCTATTTCGAAGGATATTTCTTTCGAATTAAATAACCTTGACTAGATAGGCATTAATATTGTAGACCTAATTTAAATAAGCGAATAGATGCCAGTAAAATATTTTCTTAGCGGTATTATTGTTAGTTTTAATCACTTTTATATTATCACTAATATTTCTCTTAATTTCTCAGTAAAGAGACACGCGTAAATACACCATAAAGTAGGGTGCAACTGCTATTTTCGATGGAAAGTGATTTTTTATTTAATATAAGAAAGGGTAATATTTTGGTTTTTATTATTTAGAAGAAAATACTGATATTTGACCAAATAGCAGTGATTCAGAGCAAATGAATACGGCTAATATCAGTCACATCAATGGCGTAGAATAAAGCGGTTTTCGAACTCCTCGCGCGGTAGTGGCTCTGAAAATAAAAAGCCCTGCCCACATTGAATCCCCTGTTTTAACAACCATTGCCGCTGTTCATTGGTCTCGACCCCTTCAGCCATCACCCGCAGTTTCAACACCTGCGAGATGGTGCTGATAATGCGCGCCATCGCATCATCTTCTGGCAAATGCTTCACAAAGCTTTTATCCAGCTTAATAATGTTAATCGGCAAACTTTTCAGGTGATTCAGATATTGCAGGCTTGAATAACCGGTGCCAAAGTCATCCAGAGCGATAGACAAACCAAGCCCCCGCAGCTCGCCTAGTAACATCAGCGCTTCGTCGAGGTTCTTAATACGGGCCGTCTCAGTAATCTCCAGCACTAATTGACGAGGGTCGATATCATAGCGGCTGATGATGGTTTTTAGGTGTGTAATAATACTATCGCATTGTATTTGCAGGCCGGAAATATTGACCGCCAGTGACAAGTCAATTCCTTGTGCCTTCCAGTCAGCCAGGATACGGCATGCTTCCTCCAGTACCCAATTTCCCAGTGGCACCATCGCCCCGCTCTCTTCCGCATCAAGGACGAACTCAGAAGGTAAACGATAACTGCCATCCGCCAGACGCCAGCGTAATAATGCTTCAGCGCCAATAACCCGCGGTTCTTTCATATCCCATTGTGGTTGTAAAAACAGCACGAAATCACGATTTTCAATCGCCTGTAAAATGTCATTTTTCTGCGCCAATTGCTTTTGTGTTTCATATTGCGCAGGTAATTCAGTGCTGAGGCTACGACTCATATCCGAGTATGCTTCAGTTAACAGTTGTTGGTTGCGATTGTAATTGTGGACCAACACGCCCAGTTCATCGTCTTGATGATGGGCTGGTAAAGTCAGTTGATGATTCAGTACACCTTGCTGACCAATGTCTTCCAGCTCTTTGGCCATCGCCCGCAATGGGTGAATAATCAGGCGATTAATACACCAGGCGATGGAAACTGACAATACCAATGCCAGCAGCAAATAAGTCGAGAGCATCGCCGACAAAGTGCTAAGGATAAACTGATACATGCGAAATGAGTCGGCACGTAACACTAAATGTGCCAGCGGCTGTGGATTGGCGGAAACCCGCTCCAAGGAATATAGCGGCACGGTTATCTGCACGGGTAGAGCAAAAATACGTTTAGCCCAGCGGGGCACAGGCCGTTCCGTGGGAAAGTTGGCGTGCAGCACCTGAATTTGATTGGGCAAAATGACGTCGGCACGGCTCAGAATACCAATAGGTAACAGGTTATTAAGTATTTTTTTGGCTTGCGGAATATCAACGCTTAAGATTGCTTCAGACAGCGGTTGGCGCACAGAATAGGCGATACTCTCCAACTGCCTGGCGTAATCATCCTTGCGCTGCTGCACAAAGTGGAACAATTGAAGGACGATAAAAATACAGATAGTGACCAGTGCAACAACTGCCACTGCCGCCATTTGCTTAATCGTTAATGAACGCCTTACCCGCAAACTCACTCCCACCCATTCCGACTGAATAAAATAAAATGGTGCCACAGTGATGCGGCGACCCATCGATGCTGTCCGAGTATACTCGATCGCCCTGAGATTTTGTCTTGCGAAACCAAACCGGTTGGGAAGAATACCGTGGGTTTCGGTCTTTTCCTATCAGGATCGCAACTTCAAAGTGCTTTTTATCACTCTAAAGTTGCTTTTTTATGCAAATAAGTTCGAGTGGCTATTACTTAAAGTCTGAGTAAGGCACTAACGGCTGCGGTGGCATGTCCAGATCACCCTGCCATCCTGCCATTGAATAGCGCAAGTAAATGAGTGCATGGCTTGGGGTGTAATCTTTAGCTTGCTGAATATCAACCCCAGCGCCCAGAGTCCAGTTAGAGCTCAGGCGACGCTCAATCAATGCTCGCAAGGTGTAACCCACACCATTGCTGCTTTCACCATAATCAGGAGCATTACGATCCCTGATTGGCTGAAGACTGTTGTTCAGCAGATTTTGCAGTGGGTAACGCGCCCGATCATTGGTCGCAGAATGTGAAACAGACACCGACCCGCCCAACTCCCACGACCAGTTATCTGTCCGTTGGCGATAGTTTACCGGAATAGCCAGTGACAGATATTTTTGTGGGCTGTAATACCCGCCCTGGCCTAGCGTGTAGCCGCTGAGGTCTTTTTGATAGTGCCACCACATGCCATTCAAACCAACGGTAAAACGACGGTTATCTTCATTGATTAGCTTGTAATAATAGCCCGTCATAAAGCGCAGCCGCTGATTATCGGCCACATTTTGTCCGGTCAGGTAATGATAACTTAAGTCACTCCAGACCCCATTAGCCTCACCCCGGTCATAGCTGGCCCCTAAGCTGACACCATTGGCTCGCACTCCGCCCCAAGTGATGTTGGTATTGGGATCTTTTGCACCAGCAAACGCCAGCAATGAGCTGGATATCGGCCGACGTGAAGCCGTCGCCGTCCAGCCAATATGGTTCCAGCTGTTGCTGTACGCCAAACCACCGACAACATCAACCACCTCAAACCCCATAGGAGTGGTGCCGATATCCGTCGCCCAACTGTCATTCTGCCAGCCCACCGCCACACTGGTACCCGTTGCCCGTTGGTGTAATTTAGTTTGACAAGGGAGTAGCGTTTGGAAACAAGTCCCTGCTTTGTATCGGGTATTCTTGTCAAAGGTTCCCGCATCCATCTGCACCGTATCCGTTCGGAAGAAAGCCCGGCCATCAGCCAACGAGGTATCAACCTGCAACATGGTGTTATGCGCACTGAGATCAGAAATCCCTTCAGTTCCGCTTGATCGCAAATAGTCGTGATCCAGTGTGACGCGGGTATCCTGTTGGCGATAGAGATCAGCCGCATCAGCGCGGATACCGCGTTTAAGCCAATCATCTGTGGCCTGATTACGTGTCAGTAAAGTATAACTGTCATTATCGGCGGGAAGCACTGGCGCAATGCCGCTGGCTACCATCGCATGTTTAAAATCATCCTGAGCATCTGCCGGTTGCCCTTGTAATTGCGCCAGGCGGGCCGAGTCACGAAATACCAGCGCATTATCCTGCGACGGAGCAGCTTTGGCCGCAACCGGTTTTAAACGCTGGAAAATTTCGGCCGCTTTTTGTGGTTCTCCCACGCCACTCCAGGCATTAGCGACTCGCCGTTGAGTATTCAAGGTGTCCCCATCGCCCGTCAGCGGCTCCGTTTGCAAATGCTGACGCGCAGCACTGAGACGGCCTTCGGCAATATAAGCTTCAATTTCGCCCAGACGCGCATCAGGATTTTTCGGCTCACGTGCCAAGATCTGCTGATATCCGGCCAGTGCTTCGCTGTAGTCACCGCGCTCCAAAGCCCAATCTGCCAGTGTCAGGTTAATTTGCGTATTGGCCGGCTGCTGGCGTAGCGCCGTTATTGCCCCCGATTCATCACCACTTGCCCGCAGTTGGCGAGCCAAAGTCAGCACCTGATCCAATTTCAAACGCTGATCTAACTCTCGGATATTATCGTTCCATTGTGCCGTTGGCAGTGTGGATAAATGCGCTAGCGCCTGACTGCTGCGACCCGTGCTGGAAAAGTAAAGTGCATAAGCATAGACCTGTTCGGGATCACCCGGCTTACGGCTCGCCAGTTGGTGGAACAGTGCATCAGCTTGCGCCGATTGGCCCTCTTGTGCCAAGGCTTGCGCCAGCCGGTAGGTTATCCAGACATCATCCGGGGCCATCTTTTGCGCCTGCCGGTACTTCTCCGCCGCCTGATGCCATTGTTGCTGTGCTGCCAAGGTTTCAGCCTGCTGTTTCAGCATATCCAATTGCAGGCTATCTAATGTGTCACGCATTTTGGCCTGTTGGCTGCGCGGCAGGTTATTCAGGTAATTCAGTGCCTTTTGCGGTGATTCGCGTTGGTAAATATTGGTAAGCCCTCGCACTGCGCTGCTGTTAGCTGGATCAAGACGTAACGCCTGCTGATAATGCTGTTCAGCACTTTTATCATCATGGCGAGCAACAGCCACATCACCCAAACCAATCAATGCATAGCTGTCGCTGGGATCAGTTTGCCGCGCCTGCTGGTATTTCTGTTGTGCCAGAGTGGTGTTACCCGCTTTCAGTGCTTTGTCACCTTCATCATTTAACAGCCAGTAACGGTTGGTCTTGATCAAACTGGCCCATTTATCACTCTTCAGGCCATCTTTATCTGATTTTTGCGCTTGTTCAAACAACTGCAATGCCTGTGCCCGTGAGCCGCCGCGAGCATATGCCAACCCCAGCGCGCCCAGAATCTCCGGGTCATTGGGTGAGGCCGCCAATGCTTGCTTCAGGGCCGGTATTGCGGCAGTCCCGCCACCACTGTCTACTTTTGCCAACCCGCTTAACCGCGCCTGATAGGCCGGGTCCGCCAACATAGCTTGCTGATTCGCTAATTCTTTACGCGCAATACTAGCTTGAGGTCCGGTTGAGAAGACATCAAGGAAATGGGTTAATGCGGCGACACTTTCTGGACTGACCGTCATTGTTTTGATGGTGTCCATCCACAAGTCAGCAGCATCTGACGCCCCATTAGGGTCCGAGGCGACTTTTTCCAACATCGCATAACCAAGCGCTGCTTTTTGCTGGCTGAAATATATGCGCGCCAGTGCCATGCGCAGGGCGACATTGCCGGGGTATTGTTGGTCCAGAGAGGCCAGTTTCTGGGTAGCCAAAGCTTCCTGGCCCGGCAACCGTGCCACCAGCCGCCAATATTCTACCGCCAAGTCCAGTGTCGGTGGGTTGCCTTGCAGCAATTGATCATATTTAACTTTGGCTTCAGTCAGCCGCCCGGCCGTTGCCAGTAAACGTGCTTCCTGCAATTGCTGGCGCACTTCAGGTTTAGTCATTGCGAACATCAACTGAGCGCGTCGATACACCTCGGAGTTAGGTGCCAATTTTTGCAAGTTATCGAGCTGTTTCTGTGCTTGCGCCAGATCCCCTTGGCGCAGCGCCTGGCGAATCCCTGCCGCGATGACTTCCGGGTTATTGGGGTCCATCATGTTCAGGCGATACAGTGATTGCTTCACTAATTCGTCTTTATTAGTCGCCTCCCCCAAACGTACCTGTTCAAGTAAAAACTGGGTCGGCGAGACAGCTTCGGCCCCCCGCGCCACACCAACAAAGGCTTGGGGCAACAACACCAAGCTTAGCAGCCAGTTTATTTTAATGTTGCGCATTGACTGTTCCATGAGGGCTGAAGTTCCCCCTTACTGTTGAAACTATAACGTTTCTGTGCCCATCCCTGACCAAACAGTGTCAGCACCGCACTGTAGTAGGCATCAGCTCCCAAAGATGAATCTTGTACCCGTTTTTGCTGCTCGCTAAGCGCCTGCTGGTTCAACGGCGCAGGACTGCTGGCTAAAAATGGTAATAATGCCGCCGAAAAACCAACTGGCCCATGACCCGTGGTTTTACCGGTGAGGGCATCTGCTTTCTCCGGTGGCACGCCCTGCTGCTGAGTAACGTCAGCCATCGGCTGGAAGTGCTGAATAAGAGCCGCTTTTTGCGGGCTGTCATTAGGTAACATGCCGGCCCAGAGATAAATACGAATAGCATCATAGCTGCCGACATTCGGTTGCGTCTCATCCGGCTGCCAGCCTTTATCTTTGTGCCACACGACCCAATCAGGGCTGAAACCGTGAGGTGCTGTTTCCAGCCATAATCGCTGATTGACATCAACCATCTCTTTCCACGGCCCCGCCAAAGCAGCAAAGCGGGCCAGCAATTGCGGGGGTAAGTAGCTTGGGTTGAGTCGCCAGCTATCATTATCACTAAAGCCAATTTTGCCCGGTAATAACATTTCTCCGAGGCCCGGAATATTCACCACTTCTTCTTTGGCAATACGCTGCAACAACAAAGTGCCCATCGTCTGATATTGGCGGCTATCCCATAACCGGCCAGCTTCTAATAAGCTGTAAGCAATCCACAAATCGGCATCAGAGGCCGAGTTTGGGTCGATGATATCCCAGTTATGTTCTCTGTGTTGCCCCCATAGCCATGCAGGCAAGCGGGCCGTTAAATCCCCCGCGGATAAGTTGTTTTCCGTCCAAGCTAATAGCCGATCGAATGTCTCGCGATCATTCGCCACCAAAGCAAAGAATAATCCGTAACTCTGCCCTTCTGACGTGGTTATTCGCCTCGGGTTACTGGGGTCGATAACCCGCCCACCCTCACTAATATAATATTGTTTGAACTGCTGCCATGTGGGCCAATCGCACACGGCTGCTGCACCAAAACTGGTAAGCAGCAGCAGGATGCATGCCAGCCGTTTAAACATCACGACCATCAGAATTAATCTCTCTCATCAGGTGATAACCGGCGGCGGCTAATCAGGCGTAATAAGCGCCAAGCCATCATTGCTGCAATAACCACAACCAATACTGCGACACCGGCTAGCAGAACCGGATGAGTCGATAAGGTGTGCCAGATACGCTCCCACCACGGCAAATGGCCGACATCATAGGTATCGCCAACCCGCAGGCTGTTAACGCCCGACTCACGGATAACGGCAACCGAGCCAAATACCGCCTCGCGTTTACCACTGTCGAGCAAAGCATTATTCAGTAAGTTATAGCCACGCGGACTATCAGCCAATAGCGCCACAATACTGCGCTGCGGGAAGTTAGGTGACTGCACGCCGATAATGGCCGACATAGCGCCTTCAGAACTGACTGTCGCTTTGCTGTCTGCCACCCAATCTGACGCCGGTGCCATCATGCCAGGCAAGCCCGTTTGGCGATTTGGCATTTTGACCCAGCTTTGGGTTTGATCCACCAGCAGATTAATCTTCTGGTCATTACGGAGTTCCGGCGGAATAGTGCCGATAATCAGCACATCGACATCTTTGTCTTTCGCCTGTGACCAGTCATCAGTGATGTTAATGCCCACCGCCGGGTAACCCACTTGTGCCCCGATATTCCCCACGGCATTCAGTAATGTCGTCAGCTGTGACGGCACCGGTTTTGGCGGTACTAAGACCAGTGTTTCGGAGAGGTCCGCCATGCGGCTGAAGGGGAAACCGGCATTGGCAAATGCTCGTAAATCCGGCATTTCCATAAAGTGGCGATAACCGGAGAAATCGATGGTGGAGTTGCCATCAATCACCGCGTGGTTCGGCGCAGTAGAATATGTTTCACACCGCCCTTCCGCGCCGCTTGCCAGCAACGTGCTGTAATCAAAATCAAAGCGTAATTGGTTAGTTGCCCCCAGTTTCAATGCCGGAATGGTCAATTTTTTGGCTGAATCTTGTAAGCCTTGCAGTAATGGCAGGCGCAGGATTTTACTGTCTTCCGGTATATTCGGCGACAGCGGATAGTCCTGCACAAACTGATTATTCAGGCTGATACTTAAACGGGAACCATCCATCAAACGTGTTGAGGTATAGCGATATTTCAAGCGCATATCGATGCCCGCGCTGCGGATCAAGAACAAATCGGGTGGCAAGTTCATCGATAATGAAATGGGTGGCGGCAGCAAACCGGTCGTTTGCAACTGATCTGGATATTGCTGCAATTCAGCAAAAGTCATTGGCCGGTCTGTACGTACCCAGTTTGGCGCGTCATAGGGCAGCCGAGGGGTCAATTGCTCGACTTTATCCACCGTCACATTCTGACCACGGAACAGAATATTACCTTGCGCAATCCCCTGCGCTGCCGTGATCAGGTCATTGTCATCGCGTCCCAAAATCAGCAACAGCTTCACATATGGGTTATCTGGATGACTGATTATTTCCACCGTCGGTGCTTTGACTGGCGGGTAATCTTTCAAGAAATCAGGGCGTTGATTGTTAGTCGCAAAAACCACCGCATGCTGGGCAGGCAACTGATTAAACAAAACTGGGAAGTTCTGCCCACGCCATTGTGCTTTGTCGCCAAACCACGATGCCAAAATAGAGGCCGCGCGCTGCTGGGCCACATCAGGGGCCGTTGCAAAAACCACCGGCAGTGTAAGAGGACGGTTATCCCGGGCATCAAAGAAGGGTTCCGGGAAGTGGGACAAATCATTTTTGACTGACAATGATTGATAGCGCAAATCTAACGAGCTGGATTTACTGATATCCAGCCACAGCGTATTGCTGGCCGGATTCTCACAAATATTTTGATAATGGCCGACAAAAACCAATCGCAAGCGGTTGAAATCGCTGATATAGAGTGGGTCAATCGGCAACTGGATCCGCGTGGGTTTACCCAGCTGCTCTTTGGTAATTGCCGTGACACCCATCAGTTCGTCATTCAGGAAGATTTTTACCTGTGATTCTACCGGGATAAGTGACGGCGACGGCGTAAATTCAAGATTCAACATCGCATTGGTGACGACTTCATCACTGCGCACGCCGAACTCAATCACCCCTTCGGGATTGGTACCACGCAAGGCAAATGTTCCCGGCGGTGGTGCAATTTTGGCGAAGGTGTAAGCCACATCGCGAACCGGCACATTGGGAAGTGCTGCCGGAGCAGCGGGAGCCAAATCCACGGTAGCTTCAGCGGCAGGCATTGAGGCCACCGATTGAGGCGACGGTACTGCCGATGTTTCGGCATGGGTGAATGGCGTCAAACCCAAAGCCAGTGCGGTAAACCAGGTTATTTTTCTCGTCATCATATCATCATCAATGTTGAGCCACTGTCTGGCCCTGGCTACTCGGAGCCTGATTTTTATCCACGCCATGGGGTACAAAGGATGCAATCCAGGCAATCAGGGAAGTAAATCCTATCAATATATTTCGAATTACTGGTGGAGCATAGCTGGCCATACGGACATAGCCTCTAAAGCCCAGCGCCAAAATATCGCGCAGACTTTCAATCGGTTTATCTTCTGGGAAACCATCCTGCCATAGCGCCCATGTGTCAGCGCGGGCAAAAGTACACTGTATAAAATCAATATGTTGGGCCACAGTGAGTTGATGCATCCGCATCCCGACTTTGGTCCCGAAGGCGCGAGTCACTTCGCAAGGGAAGGTATATTCCTGCGCACCGCGTTTAAGCAACAAATGCACCGCTTCGCCATCTTTTAGTAACCCAGCCTCGCGCATCTCAATCCCCACACCACCATCGGAATAGTCGCGCAGGGTGCAAGAGAATAAGTGGCCATCGGCACGGGCCACCGCTGCGGGCATAGCAATCTCAACCCGGTGGGATTGACGGACTTGTTTGGCTTCAACCGCTACCGCCACAGCCCCACCTAAAATCGTCATGTTATAAATAACCCACACCAGACTAATGACCACCGTCATGATTTCAGTCGCCGGGCCATAACCTAGGCGCCATAAACCCGCAATCAAACCGGCCAAATTAAGCAGAACCAGCGCCATATATGGGCGAGTAATCACCCAGTCCACATGCTGCTCTTCAACCAAACCGCCTTTTGCCGTGACATTAAATGTCCCTTTGTGGGGGTTGAGCAATGCCACCGTAGTTGGGCGGGCAATATACCAAGCCAGCACCGTTTCGTAGATTTCACTCCAGAATGAATGGCGGTATTTACCCTGTAGGCGGGAGTTAGTCAGGCTGGCGTGAATCATATGCGGCAAGACATAAAGTGCAATTGCCAGCGCGGGAGCAAAAATGATGTAAGCATGCAGTAATAGGAAAGCCAGCGGTGCCGTCAGGAAGATCAACCGCGGAATACCGGATAAGAAGTGCAACATGGCGTTGGCGTAGCACAAGCGCTGGACAAATTTCAGCCCTTTGCCCAGAAGCGGGTTATCTAACCGGAAGATTTGCACCATGCCCCGCGCCCAGCGGATACGCTGCCCAATGTGGGCCGACAAACTTTCCGTTGCCAACCCGGCGGCCTGTGGAATACGAATATAGGCTGAAGTGTAACCTTTGCGGTGCAAACGCAATGAAGTATGGGCATCTTCAGTGACGGTTTCCACCGCGATCCCCCCGACGGCATCTAACGCGCTGCGGCGCAGAACAGCGCAGGAGCCACAGAAGAAAGTCGCATCCCACATGTCATTACCGTCTTGTACCAGGCCATAAAATAGCGTGCCTTCATTTGGTGTTTGGCGAAAACGGCCCAAATTTCGCTCAAAAGGATCGGGGGAGAAAAAGTGATGCGGTGTCTGAATCATGCCGAGCTTTTTATCCTTAAAGAACCAGCCGACAGTCAGTTGCAGGAAAGAGCGGGTGGGTACGTGGTCACAGTCAAAGATGGCGACAAACTCACCGGTGGCCTGCTTCAGCGCATTATTGATATTACCGGCTTTCGCGTGCTCGTGGGTTGGGCGGGCGATGTAGTACACCCCAACTTCTGCGGCAAACTCCCTAAAAGCAGGCCGGTTGCCGTCATCCAGAATATAAATATTAATTTTGTCTTTTGGCCAGTCAATACCTAGCGCCGCATAAATGGTCGGTTTTACCACGCCGAGATCTTCGTTATAGGTCGGCACCATTAAGTCGATGGTTGGCCAGCTATTAATATCTTCCGGCATAGGCACCGGTTGGCGATTTAGCGGCCAAATAGTCTGGAAATAGCCCAATACCAAGACAACCCAAGCATAGGTTTCAGCTAACAATAATAATAAACCGCACACCAGGCTGACAGGGTCATCCCAGTTAAGAGTTTCAGTATATCGCCACCACAGATAGCGGCAGGAAACGGTTAATGACAACACAATCAACATCAGGGTAGGTAAACGCCCTGAGACGCGTCGCACCACCATGGCAATGGCCCACAGCAGTAAGACGAACACGAATTGTGCCATCATGCCGAATGGCTGTGATATACACAACAAAGCCAAAATGCCGGTGAAAATCCCCAGAATAATAAACAGGATACGGCGAGTACGTCTGGGGAGTTGGCCTAACCAAACCGCCACTGATGTTTCTATTCGCTGGAGTTCAAAACGCTCAGGAACGTTGCCCAACCAACTGATATAACCCTGTCTTTTATTTTTTACCCAGCCCTTACCCACGGCTGCGGGCTGACGTTTTTTATCATGGTCGGATTGCTGGCGAATGAATAACAACCAAAGGCCTTGCAGCAGATAACGTAAACCATCACCCAGACGTGGGCGATTAGGTGAAATCTGCGGGAACCAGTATGTCCGATGTCGTATCACGCTCTGCCAACTTGGGGACTCAAGGCGCAGGAATATCCAGCACAGCGGAAGCGCCAATGTGGTGAGAAAAGCGGTGATAACTGTGCAGCCTTGCTGCATATAAAGATGATAGCGGCGGCGCATTCCCTGATAAACCGGGGTCAGAAATAACATCCGCATTAGGCGATTCATAGGCCGCTTTCCGCCACATTAATCAAGCACCAATTCGCCAGCGTCATCACCTCTTCCGCCGCCAAACTCTGCGCGCTGTATTCGCCCAATGGCTGTTTGGCTGCTAATGCTTCGGCCATTGCTTCATCGCGATGAATAAACGTCGGTAATAAACTATCCAAACTTTGTAACCAAAGCTGATGGAGATCTTGTTGTAAGCGGCTACTGGCAGCAAACTGATTGAGTAGGAAATGACAGCCAGCCGGTAAATTTTGCTGATGCAGACGAATATGGCAACTGGCATCCGCATGGATCAGGATGAGTGTTTGGTCAGCCAATGCCAGGGCTTGGCGCGTCAATGCGTTATCACCCGCAGGGATATCCAGCAGAATCCAACGATAAGCGGCCTTGGCTTGTAATGCAGACAAGTTCTGCTGCCATTGGTGAGGTGTTTTTTGCAAAGAAGCACTGAGTTGCTCATTTTCAGCTTGAGTTAATTGGCCGAATGGTAAGAAATCCAGCTTCTCGGTGTAGCGCATCGCCCCTTGCTGTCAGCCTTCACCGTCAATTTCAGCCTTGGCCCAACCACGGGATTGCTCAAAATGCATGTTAAAATGCAAGCGCAATAAATTGTCCTGTGAGAAATCAATCACCAGCACTGATTCATCCAGTTGCTGTAACGCCCAAGCCAAAGCTGCGGTTACCGAGGTAGTACCAATGCCCCCTCTTACGCCTTGTAACGCCAGTACTGGCATAGACTATTCGCTCCCTGTGGATTGCGCCAATTCTGCCAACAATGGCCAGCGAGCCATCATTTGAGTTAATCGTTCCTGACGGACAATATCGATATAACTTAACGTGGGTAATGAGAAAGCCCGACTTAATGCTAGTAGATCATCCTGAGCTTCAAGTGATGTTTTCTCATGAAAGCGATTTATTATAGTCTTCATTTATCTGCCTTTAGAAAATAGGCTATGGTAATTAAGTATAACAATGACAGGAGTATACTTTCTCCCGATAAGATGAGTCTTAGATTAATATCAAGGCAAGGACATTGGTTAATACTTACTGCAATGTTACAATTGTTCTTTGATTTTATCCAGTGATTGGCCCAATAGCACTTTAACGAAAGCAGATAAAGAATCTATGTCACGATCTTTCTCATTAGGTGTTCGAAAAATCTGGGATGAATTAGCCGTAATGCAGGCTCCTGGGTTCTATTGGGTCAATATTGAACGTCAAATTGATGCCAATTTATTTTGTCAGCAACTTATTCGTAACCAACCCGAAAACACCCGGGCGGCATTGATTTGTTCAGGGCAAAAACCTGAAAATCTCTTGACTAATATGGGGCATTCTGGCCCCAAAAAATTACCGCTATTTGCATTGCCTGCTCAAAAAAACGCCTTAAAATATTTAACCCATGATTTAATGCGGTCATTACGTCCGCAGCAACGGCTTTTCATTATGTTCGCCCCCGCGAATTTATGGCAAACATTTACCAGTGAAGAGATGCAACAGTGGCTCCAGCACATTCAGCAATGGCTGGAGGCCCAGAACTGCACATTACTCGTGATTTGTCACAGTTCCGGCATTAATAAAATAAAGAACCAATTGGTCAGCCAGCACCGTTATTTACAAGGCCTTGCTGACCTACAGTGGCAGCAGGATAATGCGCAATATGTGGTTTCTTGGTGGAGTACTGCGAAAGGGGTCACCGCCAATCAATTGGTCTTACTCGAAGCCGATGAACAGGGCTGGAGCATGGCGGATGAAGTCCAGCAAGCACTGCCACAGTCACGTAATGATGAGCATCTCTATTTAGCACAAACCTCCATTCTGGAAGGCGCTCCGCCTCTTTCCACTCATTGGCAATTGCTGGAATCCAACACTGCTTTGGCTCAACGGGCAATGACGGCCCATACCGCAACATTAATTTTTGCGCTGAATCAAAGTGAACAAATTGACGAGATGGCGCATCAGATCCATAACATACGCCGTCAACGCGGCAATACTCTCAAAATTGTGGTGCGCGAAATGCATGCCAGCCTGCGCTACAGCGATGAGCGCTTGTTGTTGGCCTGCGGTGCCAATCTGATTGTGCCTCATGTCGCGCCGTTATCGCGTTTTCTGACTATGCTGGAAGGGATTCAGGGACAACGTTTCTCGCGTCATGTTCCCGAAGATATCAATGCGTTACTGGAAGCCCTGCGCCCACTTCAGCTCAAAGGCTATCTGCCCCCCACTGAGTTCTGCCAATCTGTTTTGCAATTGATGGGCAACACTTTGCTACCGGAAAATGGTAAAGGTGTATTGGTTGCGCTGCGAGCTGTGCCGGGGTTACAGGCGCGTCAGGCGCTGACACTGTGTCACTTGCGCCGCTATGGTGACGTGGTGACCGTCTCTGATAATCGGCTGCTACTGTTCCTTTCAACTTGTAGAATCAATGATTTAGACACGGCATTAAGTCATGTTTTCCGCTTGCCCGTCACTGAAGTCTTCAGCAACCGGCTGGTGTGGTATCAGGATCAGGAAATTATCTCAGAGATGAACCGCATGAGTAATACTCCCGAAGCAGGGCAAACGGCTGGTGATAAAAAAACTTATAAACAAGCGGCCGACGTACCAGAGCAAGCGGTCGTCGCTCGGCGCGTTCCTGCACCAATAGCACTGAATACCGGCCACCGTCAGGAGAATACCCAATGAATCTCAATGATATTTGGCAAGTCTTGTTGCTGGGTGCCATTATTTTTTTCCCGCTGGGCTATATGGCTCGCCGCAGGTTTCCACGATGGTGGGAGAAAAAACAACATTTGTTCTTATCCGCGCGCTATTTAAAATCAGAAGGAATCTGGTTGCGTGATGGCTCCTCTTCACAGATTAAGAAATAACCATGAACGCAAAAAATAAACAGCAAGACTCGCAGAGCCCGTGGCGCTATTGGCGCGGTCTGGGCGCATGGAATTACTATTTTCTGCTAAAATTTGCCCTCCTGTGGTTTGGTTACCTGAATTTCCATCCACTGGCTAACTTGGTGTTTCTTGCCTTCCTGCTGTTTCCAATCCCAGCGTATCGCGTCCACCGCTGGCGTCACTGGATAGCCATCCCCATTGGTATAGGCTTGCTCTATCACGATACTTGGCTGCCGGGCGTTAACAGCATCATGAGCCAAGGCTCACAAATAACGGGCTTTAGCGTAAACTATCTCCTTGAATTATCTAGTCGTTTTATTAACTGGACCATGATAGGAACTGCCTTTGTTATTCTGGTGGGCTATCTGTTTATTTCGCAATGGATTCGCGTCACTGTTTTTATCGTCGCAGCCATGATTTGGGTGAATATCGTGGGGATTGCCGGGCCTGCATTTTCTCTGGCCCCCACCGCAGAGACAGTAGCCGCAGCAGCACCCGCCAGCACTGAACAGCCGGCGGCGGGGAGCAACCCGCTAGAAGCCAGTGGCCCGCCGACTGATGCTAACCTGACAGCCCATCTGAATGCCTTTTATGAGCAAGAGAAAACGCGCCGTACGACATTCCCGGCATCTCTGCCAGGCGACGCGCAACCATTTGATTTATTAGTTATTAATATCTGTTCACTGTCATGGTCAGACATTGAAGCAATTCAACTGGATAAGCACCCGCTCTGGAGTAAGTTTGATATTTTGTTCAAGAACTTTAACTCCGCCACCGCCTACAGTGGCCCCGCGTCTATCCGCCTGCTACGTGCCAGCTGTGGCCAATCATCACATAAAGATCTGTATCAACCACAAGATCAACAATGCTATCTGTTTGATAATTTAGCCAAACTCGGGTTTACCTCTCAGTTGATGATGGACCACTCTGGTGTCTTTGGTAATTATCTGCAAAATATTCAAGATGACGGCAATATGCATGCGCCGATGATGTCGCAAAAAGGCATTAGTAATCAATTAGCTTCCTTTGATGGTGAGCCAATTTATAACGATCTGGAATTGCTTAACCACTGGTTGGAACAGCAGAAGAAAGGGGGCGATGCCCGCAGCGCAACATTCATGAATATCATACCGTTACATGACGGTAACCGTTTTGTTGGCACCAACAAAACCGCTGATTATCGTGCTCGCGCCCAAACCCTGTTTGACCAGCTGAATACCTTCCTTGAAGAGTTGGAAAAATCAGGTCGGAAAGTCATGGTGGTCGTGGTGCCAGAGCATGGTGCCGCCTTGGTTGGCGATAAAATGCAGATGTCCGGTCTGCGCGATATCCCAAGCCCAAGCATCACGCATATTCCAGTAGGGATTAAGTTGATTGGCATGAAAGCACCACAACCCGCCAGCCCGGTGGTGGTTAGCGCCCCCAGCAGCTACCTGGCTATTTCTGAATTAGTATCACGCATGGTTGATGGTAAAGTATTTACTACCCCAAGTGTTGATTGGCAGACTCTGACACAAGGTTTACCGGAAACTGCCGCTATTTCAGAAAATGATAATGCTATTGTTATGCAATATCAGGGCAAGTCGTATATTCGACTCAATGGCGGTGATTGGCTGCCTTATCCACAATAATAAGTGCAGTATTATTGGTTTTCGCTGCTGATCAAAAAAGAGTGTATTTAATACACTCTTTTTTTATTTATTTAAAAAATAAGCTGTATGAGTAACATTACCCAGATACAAATAAAGAGAAACTAATTGATGGGTAGAATATTCAGACCATAATGCAAATAACATTTCGCCGCCATGGGTAACATATGTGATCTATATCATTTTAATCCCACGATTTCGTTCTCATTATCAATACTGTCTATGACATTATTTCATTTCAATATCACTCATTCATAAATAATTTACGAGTTATTTATTTACACACTAATTATTTTATTTGTTGCCAGTGACCCACATATTTATGCAATATAAAAAACGCCGGATAGCCAGCGTTTTCTGATGAATACTCTTGGGTTCTATTGCCGTTTTAACTGGCTTTTTCCGCTTCATCCTGATCGACGGCAAAACAAGCCACCATTTGATCACCATATTTCTTCAACTGCGGTTGCAACTGAGTACAGGGACCAAATGCTCGACGGCAGCGTGCATTGAACGCACAGCCTGGCGGCGGACTCATCGGGCTAGGTAATTCGCCGGTCAACTTAATACGTTCACGGCGCATATCTGGATTCAGACGTGGTGTGGCCGATAACAATGCCTGCGTATAAGGGTGACGTGGGTTATTAAAAATGGCCTCTTTACTGCCTTTTTCAACACAGCGCCCCAAATACATCACCATCACTTCATCGGCAATATGCTCAACGACTGACAGGTCATGGGAGATAAACACATACGACAACCCCAGCTCCTGCTGCAAATCCATCATCAGGTTCAATACCTGCGCCCGCACTGACACATCCAGCGCAGAAACCGGCTCATCGGCAATCACCACATCCGGGTTCAACATCAACCCGCGCGCAATGGCGATACGCTGGCGCTGACCGCCCGAGAACATATGCGGATAACGGTCATAATGTTCGGTTTTCAAGCCGACTTTTGCCATCATCGCCAAGGTCTTTTCGCGGCGCTCTTTACTGCTGAGCTTGGTATTAATTTGCAGTGGCTCTTCCAGAATCTGCCCCACTTTCTTACGTGGATTCAGGGAACCATAAGGGTTCTGGAACACAATCTGGATTTTCTGACGCCGCAGTTTTTCCGCACTTTCATCGGGCTTAAGCAAATCCTGACCTTGGTAATAAAGCTCACCCCCGGTTGGGATTTCTATCATGGTCAGTAAGCGGCCCAGAGTGGATTTACCACAGCCAGACTCGCCCACCACCGCCAATGTTTTGCCCCGCTCTAAGGTAAACGAAACGCCATCCAAAGCTTTAACCAGACGTTCCGGGGCAAAGAACCCTTTTTTGACCGGATAGTATTTTTTTAAATCAATGGCTTGCAACAGTGGCTTAGCTGCCGGTGATTCATTTTTCATTTCAGTCGATTGGCTCATAAGGTCGGCCTCCCCGCATCATCGAGCGGTGTATGGCATTTAACCTGACGCCCTGCTGGCCCCAGCAGTTCAGGTTCTTCACGGCGGCAGCGATCATTAGCATACGGGCAACGCGGGTTCAGCAGGCAGCCGTCAGGGCGGTCATATTTGCCCGGCACCACACCCGGCAATGATGCCAACCGCGCTTTATCTTGGGCAAACTCCGGTAACGCCCGCAGCAATGCCTGGGTATATGGATGGCGCGGCGCTCGGAAAATCTCCGACGATTTACCCGTTTCAACCACCTGACCGGCATACATCACAATAATATGATGAGCCGCCTCAGCAACCAGTGCCAGGTCATGGGTAATCAGCAACAGCGCCATATTTTCGCGCTGTTGTAACTCCAGCAGCAATTCAATAATCTGCGCCTGAATGGTCACATCCAGTGCGGTTGTTGGCTCATCGGCAATCAACAATTTAGGCCGACAGGCAATCGCCATCGCAATCATGACTCGCTGGCTCATCCCGCCTGAAAGCTGGTGCGGATAGACATCCAAACGCGAAGCCGGATCAGGAATTCCCACTAATGTCAGTAAGTCCACCGCCCGCTGGTGACGAGTTTTACGGTTACCGCCCTGATGCACCTTCAGCGCTTCCATTATCTGGAAGCCGACGGTGTAGCACGGATTAAGGCTGGTCATGGGGTCTTGGAAGATCATCGCCACTTCCGAGCCCACTAATTGACGCCGCTCTTTTTCAGAAATCTTAGTCAAATCACGGCCATTAAACTCCAGTTTATCGGCCATCACTTTTCCGGGGTAATCAATCAGCCCCATGATTGCTAATGAGCTGACTGATTTACCGGAGCCGGATTCACCGACAATCCCGACCACCTGACCTTGATCAATGCTGTAACTGATGCGGTCTACGGCTTTGAACGGCGCGCCTTCGTCACCGAAGTGCACCGATAATTTATCTACATTTAAAAGTGCCATCTCTCTCTACCTCTGTTACTGCTTGAGTTTGGGGTCGAGAGCATCACGCAGGCCGTCCCCCATCAGGTTAAACGCCAGAACCGTCAGCAGAATCGCCACACCGGGGAAGGTCACGACCCACCAAGCGCTTTGTGCGAACTGCAACACATCAGAGAGCATGGTGCCCCACTCTGGTGTTGGCGGTTGTGCACCCATGCCGAGGAAGCCGAGAGCCGCCATATCCAGAATGGCGTTAGAGAAGCCGAGAGAAGCCTGCACGATCAGCGGTGCAAGGCAGTTTGGCAAAATATTGATAAACATTTGGCGTATCGCGCCCGCGCCGGCCACTCTTGAGGCCGTGACGTAATCGCGATTGACCTCAACGAGCACAGCGGCTCGCGTCAAACGCACATAATGCGGCAAGGCCACAAAGGTGAGCGCCAACGAGGCATTTACAATCGAGGGCCCAAACACCGCGACCAGCACCAATGCCAGCAACAAGCTTGGCAGTGCCAGCATGATATCGACAACACGCATGATGATGGCATCAACAATCCCACCAAAATAACCGGCCAATAAGCCGAAAACCACGCCCATCACCAGTGATAACACCACCACCAGACAGCCGACCAACAGCGAGAGGCGGGCACCGTACATCAGGCGGGACAAGACATCGCGGCCCACATCATCAGTACCGAGAATGAATTTCCAGCTACCGCCTGTTTCCCAGACCGGTGGTTTTAGCAATGCATCGCGAAATTGCTCCGCTGGCCCATGTGGCGCAAGCCAGGTGGCACCAGCAGCAATAACCAGCATGATAATGATGTAAAACAGGCCGATAACAGCCCCTTTATTGCGCTTGAAATAGTGCCAAAACTCCTGCAAAGGAGTCATCGGCTTCGGCGCACTTTTTACTGTAGACTCAGTAAGTTGAGACATTCTGCGCCCCTTATTTCTTGTGACGAATACGCGGGTTAACTACGCCATAGAGCACATCTACCAGCAAGTTAACTAAAATAATCATGATCGCGACCAGCAACACCCCACCCTGTACCACCGGGTAATCTCGGCGTTGCAAAGCATCCATCAACCAGCGGCCCAAACCCGGCCAAGAGAAGATGGTCTCCGTCAAAATCGCCCCCGCCAACATGGTGCCGACCTGCAAGCCAATCACGGTGACAACTGGCAACAAGGCATTGCGCAAGGCATGGACCACAATCACTCGCATCCGGCTCAGGCCTTTAGCGCGCGCCGTACGGATATAATCTTCGCCCAACACTTCCAGCATTGAGGAGCGGGTCATGCGCACGATAACGGCCAGAGGGATGGTGCCCAAGACGATGGCCGGTAAAATCATATGCATCACAGCATCTTTGAAATCACCCGGCTCGCCCCAGATAAGGGTATCAATCAGCATAAAGCCGGTTAACGGCAGGCTATCATCGAGGAATACAGTGTCACTGACACGCCCCGAGACCGGGGTGAGGTTCCATTGCACCGAAACCAGCATAATCAGCATGATGCCCCACCAGAATATAGGCATCGAATAGCCGGTGAGGGAGATCCCCACGGCGGTGTGATCGAATACAGAACCGCGTTTAACTGCCGCCAGCACACCGACTGGGATACCCACGGCGATAGCAAACAGCATCGCGCAGATCCCAAGTTCCAGTGTTGCTTTAAAGCGGGGAACAAACTCTTCCCAAACAGCAATACGGCTTTTCAGTGAAATGCCGAGATCACCATGTAATACGCCATTCACATAATGGAAGTATTGTTGATATAGAGGCTTGTCCAGCCCCATTTCCGCCATGATTTGAGCATGGCGCTCGGTGGAGATACCGCGTTCCCCAGCCATGATGGTCACCGGGTCACCCGGGATCATATGGACAAAAGCAAAGGTCAGCAAAGTAATGCCGATAAACGTTGGGATAACTAACCCCAAACGTCGGAGTATGAACTGCAACATATCCCGAACTCTCTGTGTAGAATGCCGGGCTGCTCGTGGGCAACCCCGCTTATATGGCTCACATCTGTATCTGTCTTAACCTAAACAAAGAAACCGGTGAACATGCAGTTTGCACATTCACCGGTCGTCTAACAGGCTAAAATTAATCCAGGGACACGTTCTCGAAATGGTGTTTACCCAACGGATCGACCACGTAACCTTTCACTTCTTTACGTACTGGCTCGTACACAGTTGAGTGAGCAACAATCAGCGCTGGCGCTTGATCATGCATAACAACCTGAGCTTGTTTGTAAAGTGCGACACGTTTGTCATGGTCAGACTCAGCACGTGCTGGCTGGATCACGTCTTCAAACGGCTTATAACACCACTTGGAGTAGTTGGAACCTTGTTTGGCTGCATCACAGCTGAACAGAGTCGCGAAGAAGTTATCTGGATCCCCATTGTCCCCAGTCCAACCCATCATCACAGTTTCATGCTCGCCGTCTTTAGCACGCTTGAGGTATTCGCCCCACTCGTAAGTCACAATTTTGGCTTTCACGCCAACTTTCGCCCAGTCAGACTGGATCATTTCAGCCATACGACGCGCATTTGGGTTGTATGGACGCTGAACTGGCATTGCCCATAAATCGATGGCGAAACCATCTGGCAAGCCCGCTTCTTTCAACAGCTCTTTCGCTTTAGCCGGATCGTAAGCGTAATCTTTCACTTCATCGTTGTAGCCCCACATTGTTGGTGGGATCAGGTTCTTAGCCGCCTGGCCAGCACCTTGATAAACTGCATCGATAATCGCTTGCTTGTTAACGGCCATGGTCAGCGCTTGGCGAACCTTGACGTTATCCAATGGTTTTTTCTCAACGTTGAAAGAGAGGTAACCGACGTTCAGGCCCGGTTGCTCCATCAAATTGATGGTTTTATCTTCTTTCATGCGGGCAATGTCAGCCGGGTTAGGGTACGGCATAACCTGACATTCATTTTTCTGCAATTTCGCGTAACGGACTGATGCATCCGGAGTAATAGAGAAGACCAGACGATCAATTTTCGGTTTGGTACCCCAGTAGCCATCAAATGCTTTGTACAGGATACGGGAGTCTTTTTGATACTGTTGTAACTGGAACGGGCCGGTGCCAATTGGGTTCAAATCGACTTTTTCCGGTGTACCGGCTTTCAGCATGTTGTCAGCATATTCGGCAGACAAAATTGACGCAAAGTCCATTGCCAGGTCGGCCAGGAATGGAGATTCAGGACGCGCCAGCTCGAAGCGCACAGTGTTGTCGTCAACTTTAACGATATTAGTGATTAAATCACCCATACCCATACCTTGGAAGTATTCATAGCTGCCGCCAGACACTTTATGGTACGGGTGTTTATCATCTTTCTGACGCATGAATGAATAAATCACATCGTCAGCATTGAAATCGCGGGTCGGTTTGAATTCTTTATTATCTTGCCACTTCACCCCTTTACGCAGGTGGAAAGTGTAAGTTTTGCCATCTTCACTCACTTCCCACTTCTCAGCCAGGCCGGGTTCAATTTCGGTCGTCCCGAGTTTGAACTCTACCAAACGGTTATAAATAGGAACCGAGCTTGCGTCATAAGTCGTGCCAGAGGTGAAAAGCTGCGGGTTGAAACCTTCCGGAGAACCCTCAGAACAATAAACCAATGTTTTCGCTTGAACACTGGCCGCTACGGTCAGTGCAATCAGCCCAATACCGAATTTCAGTATCCCTGTTTTTCCCAAGGAAATCGTCATCGCTTGTGCTCCATTATGGTGATGTGTGTTGTGTGTACGGCCAGGCCCTATAATTTTTTAGTCAGTGGACTGTACCGTTTTGGCCTATTTGCCGCAGGGATGCGGGATTGAGATGCCGGAAAAATGTTATCGCGACGGCAATATTGAGTGTATGGAATCACCCCAAATTGCTCTCGATTACTACCCCTGAGGGTACCAATTTGGCAACAGTTGGTGGCAACGTCAATATGGTCTAAGTGGATTTATCAAGACAATGAGAAACAGCATGCAAACATAAAAAAAACTTCCCATTAACATTATCAGCATTAAAATTTATGCTATCGGCAATAATCTAGCGGTATAAACTGGCTAAATAAAATAAAGCAGTTGTAACATCCAATGAAAAACCCAAAAACTTTGTTGCTAAATGATGTATATCTGTTCAGATTTTTTTGTAATAACGATAGAAAATAGAGAGAAATGCTACTGTGACAGCCGATATGTGACGTGAACCTTGTCACAAACAGCCGGAATCTCAAACATTTTGCGTGCTGTTAAAAAAGCGAAATATCGACTCATTTATTCATCCTGACGAGGTGAGAATTGTTCCCCAATCAGAGCGCACTACCATCGCGCCCCAAATCAGTGCATAACCTGACGAGTCAGTTAAAAAACACATTTTATCGGCTACTTTATGGTTTTTTTAACCCCCATTCCCCCGTGTAATACTCCCATCGTGTCCTCTAACGTTTTATAGCGTAAATTCACTGAACCAAAAGCACTGACAACCCTTCCTTGATTGTTTTTAAAATTATCTGTATTGATTGAGATATTATTTGTTGTTGTTATGACTCCACTAAAATTATGAACTGTTTCAGATTTAATTTTAATATCTGCGACACTATCTGAACCAATAGTTTTCACTAACCCATAAGCATTGTAAAATTTACCTTTCGCATCAATAACAACCTTCCCTAAATTTGAATAAATATAGCCCTTTTGATTGTCAATTATATTACCAATTATGTTAACCCCTAACTTTTCATTGGTATTAATGTCCAAAAAATACCGCATACTTCTTATTGTTCCCTGCTGGTTATTAATTAACGCCAAGCTATGTAGCCTGATATCGCCAGCAGATATTCTGCCATTATTTACAATAGATTTTTTTGATGTAATATTAATTTTTGTATCTGCCTGAATGATACCAGAGTTCTTTACACCACCATCCCTAGAGAATATAAAAATTTTATTCGCATACATTCCGCCTAAATTATTAACATCGATGCCAATATTATCTTCATTCTTGGCGGTATACCCAGCTAACGAACTCACATTGACATATCCACCGATGGGGGCATAACCTACCGCGTGTTTACCAATAATAGACAAGATATCATGCGCTCTTATTTCGCCACCTACATTTAGCCAACGAGAGAAAATGTCCAGATAAGCATCAGTATTATCAATAAACGTTAAACCATCGACCCCAATGTCTATCACTCCCTCGGTAACATTATACCCACGCACATAACCACCTGAAAATATAGCTAATCCCGATGTTAACGTCACATGATCAGTGTTACTAAAATTACAACCATTACAATGAATTCCTGCTGGATTAGCGATGATGACATGTGCTTTTTCACCTGCAACAATCAGAGAGCCATTTAACAAAGTCCGATGACTTGACGTGACTTCATTGAGAATAATCTTTGCGGGTACTGTTGTTAAATTTGGATTTCCTGTTGCACTCGATGCAAGGAAATTATTAAGTGATACTTTATCGTATCCAACCCCTTTTAGGACATTAAACTTAACATATTTATTATGTGATACACCTTGTTCATTGGGGGTTTGGATATTCACTGTAGTATAATTAGCACCACGGCAATTTTCATTCAAGGCCTTACAATGCCCTTCACTTCCCTTTATATGTATCGAATATAAACTTGGCTGTTGATGTTGCGGAGCATTTTTATCAACAATAATTTCAGCATATGAAAATGAAATAATCGAATAAAAAATATAAGCAAGAAAACTACAATATAATTTAATTATGCTAATTTTAAGATTAAATCCGGAGCGAAAGCATAATATAATCATTATTTCACCCCTGTCTGATTAACAATAAAATGGCATTTATACCCTGGCAATTAATACATTGCCACAACTTTAGAAACACATTATATATATGAGTTATGTTTAACCATTATATATAAAAACTAATACTGCCAACTTACTATAAACCCTAACACTATAGGATCAGTATTCAATCCACTTGGCTTATCAAGTGGCAAGCCAATATTAAAGTCATATCCAATATTATGATAACTGCCCCGAACACCTAATACGCCGCCAACTAAGCGGTTGCCCAACAAAAATTGCTCTCCTCTTTCTCTTACCTCACCATAATCCACACCCACATACAGTTGATTAGCAAATTTTTGATTTATCCAGGCAATATCGTTTTTTAAAAACCATCCTTGTGGCCCGACCAAGGCACTCCCCGTGGAAAACCCGCGTACAGAATTGCGGCCCCCAATGGAAAAGTTATCTTGTATCGTGAGATTTGAATAAGTGTATTGCTGGTTGAATGCCGGTTGATAATGAAAACGCTGCCCACCCAACACAAAAGGAATATCCAGTGACGCGGTGAGATTAATTAGCCTGGTCGCGGGGTATGCCTCTCTACCTGGCGATGATTGCGCACCAAACCATCGAGTCTCTTGCTGATAATTAACCCCACCTGTCATGGTCACCCAATGGGTATAGTAGACATGTTGTAGCCCGAGATGCCAGTCAACGGTGTCCAACCGTTGAATCTCCAGTTCTGTATCGGCAAAAAAACGGTTTGATTTTCGAATTAATACGCCCGTGGTTCCAACTGTTTTGTAGTTATATCCTCGCATTAACAACCTTTGAATTTGCATATCCAATGTTCGCCAACGTGTGCGGTATTTAAACGCGGAATTGTCCACCACCAAAGATTGATAATAGCTTCCCTGACTCCCTGTCAGGTTCAATAACCAATGACCAAAAGGGACTGAATAATGCAGGGCCAAATTGCTGTTACCTTTATCATAATGATTATCTAACTCACGACTGGCAGATAAATAAGCTAAGTCACTCAGGGAAAATGGATTATCAAGAAATAATGTTGCTCCCGTACGATAGCGACCGACGGTATAATGCCCAGCATCATCAAGAAAAGCATTTATTCTCCAAGAGCGATATTGCTGGCGCTTCACGACAACCTGACTACTTAAATCCTCGCGATTTAAAACTACATCCATCGTGACATCCACCGAGGGCAAGCGCTGCAAATTTTCCAGCCCCTGCTCAAGGTTACGCAAATTAACCAAATCGCCTTGCTTACTTGGGAAAGCTAAATTTAACTGTGCATTGCCATCACTGTCTTCATGATGTTCAATACCACTCAAGCTGCCAGGGATTAAAGTCAGTAATAAAACACCATCTGTGTAACTGTCTTCCGTGAAAGCGACATGCGAAGTTATATACCCATCAGCAGCCAGTTGCCATTGCAGTGTCTCGCGCAATAACGATAGTGCTTTCTCATCCAAACAATTGCCTTCAACCTGTTTTGCTCGTTGTATTAAATTCCTCGCATTAGGAAAAGTATCAATATTGATTAGCTTAACGCGCTTAATAAACAAGCATGGCACGTTATCTGAAGAATTTTTTTCTGTTGGTGCAACAGGTCGGCTATCCATCTGTACAGTTTTCGGTGTTGGTGTAAGACTATTTTCTAAATCTCTGTGTTGCGGTTCTAATATAGTAGTTTGAGTTTGGTTAATATCTGCATTGGTCGTAAAAGATAAAGCGGATATAAAAAACAAAAGAGATAATAAAGATGTTACTCCCCATGATTTATTATCATTATTTGAAAGGATCCCTCTTGTTATTCTCAATTTCATTCAATAAACCCCACTTTAATTAAACCATAGGCGGATAACGTCATTCAAACAATTAGCCACACCTTGTGACTAATTGCTTAATAAATGACGTAGTTAACTAAGATATATTTAATGCAAAACGGTAATATTAGACTTTTAACTGTTTTTTATTTATTTTACCAATAATAGCTATATCGCCTTTATGATTTTCGATAGGGTTATCAAGATCTATTTTTATACTTTTACCGTGTGAGTGTATTTTTCCATAATTATTGAACAATCTTTTTGCAACTATATTCATAGTTGATTTATCATTTGAGTTACTGGCTTTTATTTTTCCATGTACATTGTGGAGCACGCCGCCACTATATAGCAGTACGGTTCCAGCAGTTATGTTCGCACCAAAACTATTTTCAATATTTCCACCTGATACCATCTGGAGTGCATTTTTGGATTGAATAACATTTCTATTGATAATATTTTCTTCTGCAATAATTCGTATCTTATTGGCATACATTCCGTCCATATTTCTGACATTAGCACTGTCGATGTCATCTGGCGGGCTAAGATAGGCAACTAATTTCTCGAGGCCCATCTTTTCACCAGGGGATGCCAATCTTATTTTATGTTTCCCCGCAATAACAAAAAGATCATCCGCCTGAAGATAACCTCTTACTTCTAATGAATTAGTGAACAAATCGAGATAGGCCGAGCCTTTATCTCTCCCTTTGTGACTTAAACCCGGATTGTTTGATTTTCCTCTATTAATATTAATTTTCCCATCCCAGACCTTAAAGCCCAGGAGTTTGTTATTATGACTGAAATATGAGCTACCCGTAGTTAGAGTCAGATGAGATATATTAGTAAATGAACACCCATTACAATCAATGCCGGATGGGTTAGCGATAATAACATGGGCATCCTGACCAGAAAGTGTCACGCTGCCATTTAAAAGACTGGCTTGTGGGGATCTCACCTCATTTAAAATGATCTTTGCCGCTGAATTTACCAAATTTGGATTACCATTACTCTCGTTGGACAAATTATTATTCAAGATGACAACATCATTAATATGGGGTGCATCGAATTTAGTATATTTATTATGTGACAATCCATTTTTATCTGGTGATTGAATATTTATTGTGGTTTTTTCACCACAACCCATGACAGAGCGGCAAGGGACTGGTAATAATGTCTGAGCCTCTATTTTAATATCGGCTTGCTGTCCGCTTGGTGCAGCCACGTCCGCAATAATATTTGTGGCATGGGATACGGAAATACCGCATAACGAAAGCATGATAGAAAGAGGTAACGCGGATAATCTTCTTCTTTTAAGACCATTAATAAAAATCATATCATTCCTCTTATAGGATAGTTAATGTGGTTATTACATTAGGCTCATCACTGATAGAACCGATATCAATTAGCGGCTTTAAATAAAATAAAGTCAATATGATGAAATACATATAATATGTTAGAATAATAAAAAACATATACCGTCAGAAATGATTAATATCTATAAGATAAAATGAGATTATTGATAATATAAAGATGATTTGAAATTGAATATATTGAGACTTAATGAGATACCATTGAGATTGAGGAAAGATAGAAATGAAAAAAAACCCTGACATTGCTGTCAGGGTTCTTAAATTTGGTCGGCGAGAGAGGATTCGAACCTCCGACCCACTGGTCCCAAACCAGTTGCGCTACCAAGCTGCGCTACTCGCCGAATTGGGGCGCATCTTACTGCTACACATTTAGGCCGTCAATCACTTTTTAACAACCTGCGGGTGACTGTTGTTAAAAGCATCACCGGCGGTTAAAACTGAATCATTCGAGTAAAAATCAAGCTTCAGCTTGTCTCAGTTGTGGTGATTGCGCTCGTAAGAATGGCAGTAAGAAGAAGGCAGATAAGCAAGCCGCCACGGAAATAACCACAAAGAAACCATTCCAGTGCCAAATCTCCATAATGCGAGCAATAGGATAACCTGATAATGCAGCGCCTAAGTAAGCAAATAACCCAACAAATCCTGTGGCTGCTCCCGCAGCATCTTTATGTGAACATTCAGCGGCGGCCATCCCAATGAGCATCTGTGGGCCAAAAATAAAGAAGCCGATAGCGAAGAAGCACCCCGCCTGCAAGACATAACTGACTCCCGGCATAATCCACAATGATGCGACAGACAGGAAGATACCGATAGCGAATATCAGATTCATCGGCCCACGATTACCGCGGAACCATTTATCGGAGCCCCAACCGGCGACCAGGGAGCCGATAAATCCACCCACTTCAAATAATGAAATTGCCGAGTTGGCCGTCATTAATGAATAGCCTTTCTCTTGCGTCAAATAGAGGTTTCCCCAGTCATTGATCGCCGTACGAACGATATAAACCAGCACATAGGAAACTGCCAGCAACCAGATATATTTATTGGTTAAAACATAGCGCTTTACTATTTCTTTATTTGATAGCCCTTGGCCTTCAGATTCCTGCACCAACTCCATTGCATCATTGCGCCACTTACCCACACTTGGCAGCCCCATAGTGCTGGGTTTATCACGTAGTCGCCAGCACATCAGTAAACCAATGACCACGCCGATAATGCCGGGAATAATCATGCCGTAGCGCCAGCTAAAATGCAGAGAAATAAAGCCAACTAGCAAGGGAATTAATGCACCGCCAAAATTATGTGAAGTATTCCAGATTGCCCACCAACTGCCACGTTCCGAGCGGGAATACCAACTGGTCAATATTTTAGAGCATGGCGGCCAGCCCCATCCCTGGAAGAAGGCATTGATGATCCACAAGGTGCCAAATACCAGCAATGAAGAACTCATGCCGAACAGGATATTAATTATCCCTGTCATGACCAAACCAATACCCATAAAGTAACGTGGGTTTGAGCGGTCACTGATCATCCCCGAAATAAACTTGGAACAACCGTAGGTGATATAAAACAGCGTGCCCAAAATCCCAACATCTGACATCGTCAGGCCCAAGTCACTAAGCATGGCCGGCATAATGAAATTGAAGCTTTTACGAGTAAAATAAAAAGCCGCATAGCCGATATACATCGTCCACATTAACTGGATACGCCAGTATTTATAGGACGAATCAATCTGTTCCTGATTTGTTACCGCCGGCACGTTATCGTTACTTTTGAGGAAAGACCACATGTTGAACCTCAGAATATTATATAAGTGCGGTCATCATGATGCGCGCACGCGCGAAACTAATTAGGTAAATTCCCATGACAAACGAGAATATTTCCTAGTTTTCATGAACAGGTGAGGAATCTGTGGGCAAGATCACACTTAAGCAAGTGCCCTGATCAACACTTAAACTAAAGCTGCCGCCTAATGCACTCACCCGCGATTGCATACCGCGCAACCCGTAACCTGGTGTTAATGTCGCCAAATCTATGCCTTTCCCATTATCGCGGATGGTGAGATATATATTCTGATTATCCTGTGTCGCATTAATCTCAATCCGACTGGCAGCCCCATGCCGATAGGCATTAGTCACCCCCTCCTGACAAATCCGGTATAGCGTAATTTTGAGTGTTTCATCAATTGGATTATCATCCAGTTGCCAGTGCAACACCCCCACAACAGACTGATCTTGTGGGATAAGTTCACGCATCAATCCTGCAATAGCCGCCGAAACCGGTAAGTCATTTAATGCTGCAGGCCATAATTTTGCTAACACATCATGAACGCCATCGTAAACCCGTAAAGCCAGCGTCTCTATCATTTCGGCACTGGTTAAAACCTGAGGTTGTGTCGTTAACCGCTTGATAATACTGGCTTGAGTGCGGATGACCGTCACGGTCTGCCCTACCTCATCATGCAACTCACGTGCAACATCGCGGCGAGCATGCTCCTCCGCCACTACCAAAGCTTTAGCTAATTCTCGATTTTCATTCAGCCGGATTCGCAATTGCTGGTTTAACTCGCGTTGCCGCTGGATTCCGGCCCCTAATAATAAGCCGGTCAAACTCTGCGCCAATAATGACAACAGTAAATCACGGTGTGAATCTAATTCGACCGGAGTATTAATTAATAACACCATGCCATTGAGCAGAGTCGCCACCACGGCCCCTTGCCAGCCATAGCGGTAAGACATAAATACAATAGGAATAGCCAGACAGAAAGGAGCGAATAAATATAAATCCGATTCGGTAATATGATGTTGCAGCCAAATACTCAACGCAAACAACAGCAGATACCACATAATGTGGTTCAAACGCAGATTAATAGGTTTATGAATCAGCCCCGGTTCCAATGGTGTCCAGATTTGGCGCGCTAGGTAATGCCACAATAACAGGCAAATCGGCGCAATAGTAAAACCGCCAACCAAACCCAATAATAACGCCATCGCGCCCTGTTTACTGGCAATTTGCCATCCCAATGCCTGTATCAACGCAGCCCCGATAATAACTGCGCCCTGCATTAAGGGCCATTTCCATTCACTGTCATTTTTCTGATGGCGTAATAGCCAGGGGGATGTGAAAACTGCTAATAAGGTCGTCGCCAGCAACAGTGGAATAGCGAACCACAATAATTCAGGGAAACCAAATTGGTCCGTTAGCAGCCACCATAATAAGGCGTCACCCAATAGAATTCCCGGCCAGTATTGCCGTGGGCTTTGCAATAAAATACCCATGCGTAGGCCGAACGGAAATAGCAGTAGCGCCTGTAAGGGCCGGTCAACCAATTGAGTGCCAACAGACCATAAACAGAAAGCGGCGGTGATATAAATAAAGAATAATGCCAACAGCATTATCAAACGCTGCATCATAAATTCAATACCTGCTTGGCCAGCTCTACATTATTACTGACCCCCAGCTTGGCAAATAAATTAGCGCGATGCACATGAACAGTTTTGGGTGATAAACCCAGCAACTCGGCAATTTCGCGCACTTCCCTACCCTGTGCTAATAACACAGCGACTTCGCGCTCACGGCGAGTTAACGGGTCAACAGCAATACGCGCTAATTGTTGGGCAATTTCAGGCATCAGATAGACCCCACCACTGCCTACCGTCCGGACGGCAGAGACCAAATCTTCCGGCTTACAACGTTTGGAGAGAAAACCTCTCGCACCGCGCTCGAGCGCCATTTCAACTAGCGCCGGGCTATCATGCATCGAAAGCATAATCACCCCCATCCCTGAGGGGAGATCTTTCAGTAAATCCAACCCGCTCTCATCAGGCATAGAAATATCACAAATACAGATATTCGCTTGTAGACTCGGCAATCCAAGGCGGGCCTGCTTCGCTGAGCTGAATTCACCCACGACCTGGATATCATCCTCCAGAGCAAGTAATTGGGCAAAACCTGAGCGCACGATATCGTGATCATCAATAAAAGCAACGCGGTAAATCACGGAAGACTCCAGCCGAGAAAGGATCGTAACAGGAGTATACCGTAACCTTAAATTCACGATGGGGATTGCCATCAAAATTCAATCCATATCGGATTATACCTGCATCAATTAGTTATATTGCGGGCTGAATATGCCGTGTTGGGGCCTGGCACCAGTTATTGTCTGCATTAATTCCACCATCGGGTGAGGTATAGCCTAAACAGCCGAGGATAGAGTCAAACAATTCAACCTGACGATGGCTTTTGCCAATGCGCTGCTCTGCTTGCAGTTGTTCAAAAGCGGTGAGGCTGCCCGGTTGTGCTAAAAACTTATCTGATGCCCAAACCATCAATGGCACGCGGAATTGCTCTGGTGGTGCCATTTCACGCGGGGTGCCGTGGAAGTGAGAATTATCGTCGATGGATTCCCCATGATCTGCGGCATAAAACACCAATGCTTTCTTATCACGCATTTGATCAATCACATTCGCAATAAATGAATCGGTGTACAACACACTGTTATCAAAAGCATTCACCAGTTGCTGTTTACTGCAAAAATCATCGACTCCCATACATTCGGGCTGATAGCGAGCATAGCTACGGGGATAACGTTGGGAATAGAGGTAATGTGAACCTTTGGTATGCAATATCACTAAGTGTTTGCCGACCGGGTAACGCCCGAGTGACTCTTTCAATTCATCAACCAGCAACATGTCATCTACCGGCTTATCATCATTACGTTTCTCAGAAGCAATCAATTCACGGAATGAGTAATTATCAACATTCGCATTATTGTAGAACCACATCTCACTCTGCATCGCGAATAATTCGGAAGTAAAGCCCAGAGACTTCATCACAGCGAACACATTTTGCTCTTTCAGTGTGCGTTGTGGATTTTCCTCTGCTCCCCCTTCGCGCACGAACATACAGCGCAATGAAAGTTTGGTGGAGGTATCACAGGATGTGCCACGAAAAGCGACTAAATTCTTTTCTTTACTTAGGCGCGGGGTGGTATCGCGTGAATATCCCAACAGCCCCATATGGTCCCAGCGAGTGGTTTCACCAATGATAAACACAACATAAGTGTCATCAATTCCGGCTGGGGCGATATAAGTATGGTGCTCGGCGGGGTCATATAATGTCGCCGCATCATACTGTTCATCATACTGCGTGTAAGCGTATAAACCCAATGCCGCCAACCAGTTAGAGGGCAGGTAGGAGTGAGCGACAACTCCGCCATAACTCGGCAAATCCACCGTTTTCAGTTGCTCATCCGCGAGTTGTTTTTTATCCAGATAGCGAATCGGTAACCAAACCAAGGCAACCACAGTCACCATCAACAATATTGGTTTGATACGCTGGCCCGGAGTCCGGAATTGCTCAAGTAAGGTGAGCCGTAAGGTATTTTTCCAGATAAGCAGCAGAGGCAATGCACTGACGACAACCATCCAGATAACAAAATGAAATCCGATAACCTCTTTCGACAGATCAGTATCCGTGGTCAAAACAGAAATAACGATGCCATAGCCAATCACAACATTGAAAAAAGTCATGTAATAACTGGCCGCAACAGAAATTAACACCAGAAGAGTGGCCACTACACGATAAAACCATCGTCCCCCAAGGGAAATGATGCGCATAACGAAAAAGGTAAATAGAATAATGGCCATCACTTCGGTGATAGCAGACACGACTTTTATACCTTGAATGCCTTGGCTAAAGGTGTCAAAACGACGATAAAAGACAGAGATATTCAGGAAAATACCAATATAAACAGCCAACAACAAAGAAATGCTTTGCTGCGATAAAGATTTAACTCTGTCCATATAACGCAAGGTCTCCAAAGACACTATTTGCGGCTTGAATCAATCAGACAGTGAACCCCTCCTCAGGTTCAGTCCAAAGCTAATAAGCACGCTATTGATTTTACTTACAAGAATTATCTTAACAATTCTTAGTCATTCAATCCGCGGGCTAATGCAAAGCCCAGCAAGGATTTATCTGTTCTGTCAGCAGTAAAAAGGGAGGAAAACACGATATGCCCACAAGATAATTCTCATGGGCTTTTGAACGGGGAAAGTGATTTATTTGATATTCAACGTGACGTCAATATTGCCACGGGTAGCATTGGAATATGGGCAAACAACATGGGCTTTCTTCACTAAATCTTCAGCAACACTGCGTTCAATACCCGGCAAGCTAATATCCAACTGAACCTCGATGCCAAATCCCGTCGGGATAGCACCAATACCCACTGTTCCCTCAATATTGGCATCATCAGGTATTTTCACCTTTTCTTTTGATGCCACAAATTTTAGTGCCCCAAGGAAGCAGGCAGAGTAACCCGCCGCAAACAGTTGTTCTGGATTTGTCACTGCACCGCCAGCGCCACCCATCTCTTTAGGGACGCCCAATTTTACATCTAACACACCATCCGAAGATGTTGCCCGGCCATCGCGGCCACCCGTTGCTTTCGCTTTGGCACGATATACCACTTTTTCAATAGACATGGTGCTTTCCTTTCAGGATCAATAAATATGAAGAACATGTTCGATTTGAAAGTATGGCACTCATTATGAAAAAGCCCCCAATTAGGGGGCTTAGAAACACTGTTATTTATAAAAACTACTATTTAGCAGGAGCATCTATCTTGTCGTCTATGCGTTGCAACATATACGGATAGAATGGGTTGGATGAGATACGCATCAGTGAATCTAATCCAACGACCAAGACTGCCCGCTCGCCACGTGCAGCGAATGTCCCCAGACTGATACCGTATTGATCTCGCGGTTCAGGGTAGCGACCATAAAGTGAATCACTCATTGGGAAGGGTAATGCCACATGAGATAACGAGAAAATATCCGGCGGATAAATTAATCCTGTCGGCGCTGACGTCTCATTGGTTTGGCCTGCCAGTGTCGTTAACGCCACTGTTTCATTACTTTGCGGTGAAACGTTGGTAATTATGGTTACGCTATAATTACGCGGTGGTGGCGGTAATAAACGGGCCAAAGCCGTATAAGAAGATGTTCTTAATAACGGGCCGAAACTAGCTGCGCGGTTCAGGTCGAACAGCACCACCTCGCTCCCATTCTTCGGCAGGTGGTTATAGAGAGCCGTCACAACGGCACGGGTACTGACCGTTGAATCCATTAATGACTGGAAAGTCAAAATTGGCGGTAACTCATCCATTTTATTGTTTCGGGCATCACGCGCAATTTGCTGTTGTAACACGGACGTCAACAAATAAGACTGTCGAGCAGCATTAACCGGGAATGAGTTGTATTTGAATGGATTAAACTCGGGCACGATCCCCAACCAAGCCGCTTTGGCGAAAGCTGGGAAGATAGCAGGCCAGCCCGCCACGCCAGCAAAACGTGCAAAACTGGTTACACCAATCATTGGGGAGATCAGGATAACACGCTCCGGTTTTGCCAGTTTGGGGTCATCCATGGAGTCCAGCGTATATTTCATTGCCAATGCGCCGCCGTTAGAGAAACCAACAACATGCAGTGGCAAATCAGGGCCGCTTAAGGTTTTAGCTTCACGGACAGCCAGGCGCGTAGCCGCTAGCCAATCCTGCCATTCAACATCGGTCAAGGCTCCGGGGACAGTGCCATGAGCAGGTAAACGAATACCAACGGCGACATACCCACGTTGACGATAGTTTTCAGCAATATGACGTAAGCTGTAAGGGGTATCAGTAAGGCCATGCAACAAGACAACAGCACCTTTAGGCTTGCCATCGGGTTGCAAAATATAAGAACGGTTCCAGTCATTTTTAAAATGAGGTGGATAAATCGAGCTACCAGAATAATAACGGTTTAAGGGAACCTGAGTTCTGGGTTCCAGTTTCTCGGTAACATTCGTTCGAACTTCATCGAAAACCTGGTTTTCAGCTTTGATGTAATCAGCCCAATTAGCTTTATCAATTTCAGCTGCCCGCATGTCATGCGGAACAAACGTGTGCCAAAGCTCGAGTTTTGGCCCACGTTGCGTGTCATAAATTCTTATCGCCAATATGGTAACTGAGATTACCACCAAGACCAGTACAATCCGTTTAATCCACCGCTTAATGGTTAGAGCTGACATGGGTAGTTACTCCGTAGATATATAATTTTTTTCATCATTAAGGTCACTTTATCACCATCTGGCGCAAGATAAGCACAAGGATTACAAATTACTATACTAAATAATACAATATGTTGCCTTACAAGTGCTTTTAAAGAAAAAAATTAACTTTTGAGTGAAGTTTCGGGAATATCCAATAATCACCTATTCACTTTACGTCTATGCTACTTATGGCAATTTTTATATTTACGAGAGTAAACTGCCGATGTGATTTTGCCTTGAATCCATTAATGGAGTTTGATGTTTAGAGTACTATTATATAAAATATATGCCTCTCAATTAAGCTTATAACCATCAAACAATAACAGAAGAAAATTATGCTTACCGAGCTAAAATTTGAAAAGTCACTCATTGGTAAAAAAGTATTGGTTACTGGTCATACTGGCTTTACTGGAGGGTGGGCTTGTTTGTGGCTAAAGTCCATCGGTGCAAACGTTGCTGGTTTTTCTCTTCCTCCAGAAACATCTCCTGCATTGTTTGATTGTCTTGGTTTGGCTGAGGATATCCCTACCACATTCGGTGATATCAGCCGTTATGATGAAATTCTTCAAGCTGTTGAAGATTTCGAACCGGACTTAATTCTCCACCTTGCAGCCCAGCCTTTGGTACGTAGGTCCTATAGAGAACCTGTTTCGACATTTTTAGTAAATGCGCAAGGCACTGCCCATGTCCTCGAAGCGGCTCGTATGGTAAAAAGTGTCAAAGGTGTCTTATGTATTACCACAGATAAAGTTTATAAGAATAATGAATGGCCATGGCCATACCGTGAAAATGACCCGCTCGGTGGAAAAGACCCTTATAGTGCCTCTAAGGCCGCTGCGGAAATGATTATTCAAAGCTTTGCGGCCTCGTATCCATTTTCTGAAGGTAAAGGCCCAGCTATCGCAATTGCTAGAGGCGGAAATATTATTGGTGGGGGAGACTGGTCTGAAGATCGACTAATTCCTGATTTTGCAAGAGCCATCGTAGAAAACAGTTCATTAACACTACGTTATCCCGAAGCAACACGACCGTGGCAACATGTACTAGCCCTTGTTCACAGCTATATACTTCTGATGTCTGGCCTAATTTCTGATAAACCAGACCTCTACTCGAGAGCTTGGAATTTAGGCCCACAAGATGCAAAACAATACTCTGTCCGTGATGTACTAGAATTGATGTCCCTAAATTGGGAACGTCCATCATTAAATTACATGGATAATCCACTACATGAAGCTGGGAGCTTAGCATTAGACAGCTCTCTTGCACGTAATCTACTTGGATGGTGTCCTGTATGGGATACTGAGCGTGTTGTCAAAGAAACATCAGCATGGTACCGCGATTTTTATAAAAACCCTGCCAATGCCAGAGAAATTACTCTAAAGCAAATAAATACATGGCGCGAGGGTATTAAAGAATGAATTTTGTAATAGGCAGTCGTGGCCGCCTAGGCAATGCAATATACCAATCTTACCCGAGAGAGAGTATTACTGCGTTAGATCGAAGTATCTATGAAAACTGGGGAGGGACCTCCTATCATGATGAAATTTCAAATTATTTTAAAGAAAAGTCTAAACCTGACTCTATCATTTTTATTGCTTCAGGATTGCTTGACCCAAAATTATCGCCAAAAGCGCATCTGAATGTTAACTATTTACTGCCAAAGAATGTTATCGAGGCTACATCTCATTTAGGGCTCAAAGTTGTTACTTTCGGCACTATAATGGAAGAAATTGTATCTACTAAAAATACCTATATAAATAGTAAAACCATGCTTGGTAACTATATATCTAATTTATCAAGTGAGAATGTATTGCACATTAGAATACATACTCTATACGGTGCCGGCTTACCAAGCCCCTTTATGTTTCTTGGCCAACTTTATAATTCCCTTAAAAATAAATCAATTTTTGAGATGTCTCCAGGGAACCAATTAAGAGAATACCATCATATTGATGACGATGTTGATGCAATCCATAAACTAATAAGTAGTAATATTAATGGAATTTTCAACTTAAGTCATGGGCAACCAGTAAAGTTAAAAGATATTGCAAATTATATATTTAAAGAATTTCAACTAGAAAATTTATTATCTATTGGAGCATACCCTGAACCCAAAGATGATAATTATGGCACTATATCCCATCGGCCAACTGAGTTAAATGGAATTGAGTTTAGAGACACGCTTCCTAGTATTTTAATTTATTTAAAAAAATGTTTACTGAGTAGGGACTTGTTGGTATGACAGAGGAAAAAAACAATTTAGCTAACAGGAAACCATTAATTTCCATTTCAATTCCTGTTCTTAATGAAGCAGAAAACCTTCCGAGCTTATATTCAAGGCTATGTGAACTTGCTGATAAAATGAGCGAAAAATGTGATTTGGAGTTCGTATTTTCAGACAATCATTCTGATGATAATACATGGGAACTACTAAGCGAACTTGCTGGCAAAGACCCTAGAGTAAAAGCAATCAGTTTTTCTAAGAATTATGGTTTCCAACGCTCAATTCTTGCAAACTATATGCACACGAAAGGTGATGCTGTAATGCAAATTGATGCAGACTTACAAGATCCGCCTGAAATGCTAGAGTCATTTTTCGAGCTATGGCAACAAGGCTTTCATGTAGTTTATGGCATCAGGAAAAAACGACCAGAAGGATGGTTAATCAATAATTTCCGAAAACTAGGTTATTGGTTAATCGATAAAGTCAGTGAGCATCCAATACCAAGAGATGTTGGTGATTTTCGTTTAGTTGATCGAAAAGTAATTAACGCGCTGTGCAAGATAAAGACTTCTAGTCCTTATCTGAGAGGAATGATTGCTGGTCTAGGATTTAACCAAACAGGAATTTCCTATGAAAGAGATCCACGAATCGCAGGTGAAAGTAAGTTTAATATATCGCAACTAGTCCGATTAGGGCTAACTGCGGTATTTAATCACTCTACAGTTCCCCTTCGTGCTGCATCATTTCTAGGTTCTATCATCCTAGCAATTAGCTTATTAGGTGCTCTTTATTATATAGTCTTACGTTTATTCCACCCTGAGTTACCTCGTGGACTTGCTAGTATCCATATACTTGTATTATTTGGTATCGGTCTTAATTCGTTTTTACTGGGAATAATAGGCGAATACATCTTACGTATATATTTGCTACTCAGGGCAGCACCCATTGCAACGATAGAGAAAAGTCTTAATTTACCTCAATCTGAATTAAAATTTTAAATAGGTGATTACATGAAAGCAGTTATTTTAGCCGGCGGTTTAGGGACTCGTATTGCTGAGGAGTCTGATACCAAACCAAAACCTATGGTAGAGATTGGAGGGCACCCATTACTCTGGCATATCATGAAAACCTATGCTCATCATGGCATTAAAGAGTTTGTTATTTGTTTAGGTTATAAGGGCTACGTTATAAAAGAGTTCTTTTTCAACTACTATCGCCATATGGCTGATATGAGTATTGACCTGAGTACAGGTGAACATAGCATATTGAATAGCCAGTCAGAAGATTGGAAAATAACGCTGATAGATACGGGCCCAGATACAATGACTGGTGGCCGCTTGAAACGTGTTGCTGAATATTTGGGTGATGAAACTTTTTGTTTAACCTATGGTGATGGTTTATCTAATATTGATATTACGTCGGAAATCGCATTCCATAAACGTCATGGTAAACTTGCGACAGTAGCTGCGGTTCAACCTCCTGGTCGTTTTGGGGTTTTAAACCTAAATGCAGACCATCATGTAACGAGCTTTGAAGAAAAACCAAGCGACGAAATTGGCTGGATTAATGGAGGTTTCTTTGTACTTGAACCTTCAGTTATTAAGTATATTGAAGATGATGCAACATCGTGGGAACGAGCTCCATTAGCTAACCTAGCTAAAGACAATCAATTGGCAGCTTTCCAACATTCCGGTTTCTGGCAGCCTTGTGATACTCTCCGCGATAAGCGCGAGCTTGAGTTGTTATGGAGTGAAGGTAACGCTCCATGGCAGGTGTGGAATTCTTAATGATGACTGAAAGTAACAAAAAACGTAATTGGCCTAAATATGTAATTGGCGGCATGATTACGGTTTTGTGTTTGGTAATTATTGCTCGTCAGGTCAGTATTACTGATGTTATTACTGCTTTAGAAAGTTTTCGTTGGGAATATCTGGCTATGGGGATCGCTTCCCTTGCATTCGGTTATTCTCTGCGAATTTTTCGCTGGGCAATAATGCTGAGTGCGACAGGAACTAAAATAAAATGGAGCACCTGCGCAGCACCATTTCTTGGTTCTATCGCACTCAATAATGTATTGCCATTACGCTTGGGTGATGTCGTTCGCGCCTTTGTTTTCCCCTCAGCAATGGGAATAAGTAAAACTACCGCAACTACCAGTCTGATTATGGAACGGTTAATTGACCTGATGACATTGCTGGGGTGCTTGGCAATTGGCTTAGTAGCATTAAGTGGTACTCATCTTCCACCGCTAATCGCTGAATCAGCAGTCACAATGGCAGTTTTAGGGGGGGCAGCTCTTATTTTAGGTTTCCTATTTAGCGGATATCTAGCCCGATATATTGCTAACATAGCCAGTCGAAGAGCATCGTCTAAAAGACCTGACCGTGTATACAAAACTCTCATAATAATTAGTGACTTATTATCGAACTTTGAAGTCATGTCCAGACCAAAAGTTCTATTTTCCATAATAGTCATTTCTATGTTTGTTTGGGTTGGTGAGTCCGGTCTATTTTACTTTTTATTAGTTGGATTTGATTTCGATGCAACGCCCGCTGTTGCTGTGATTGTTATGTCAATAGCAACACTTTCAACTCTAGTACCCTCATCGCCGGGTTATGTTGGTCCTTTTCATTTAGCCGCTTTCGCTGCAGTATCAATGCTCGGTGGGACTGCTGCCCAAGCTGGGAGTTATGCCGTTTTATCACACTTGGCATTATGGTTACCAACTACATTGGCTGGCGCAATTTCGATTTTAATGAAACCTGAATTATTCAGGTCTTTTCACTCAAAATCTGCTTCATAAATTTATATAAATTGAGTAACAATTATGAATAATTACGATGTCGTTATTGTTGGTGCAGGATTTACTGGTTTAACCGCAGCCTATGTATTGGCAAAACAAGGTAAAAAGGTCAAAGTTATCGAAGCTGATAGTACCCCTGGCGGTTTAGCTGGTACTTTTGAATTTTCTGATGGAGTTAAACTTGAGAAATTTTATCATCATTGGTTTAATAACGATGTCTATGTGCCTGAATTAGTAAAAGAGCTTGGAATGGAGGGTGACGTTATCCTATTACCAACCCGGACAGGTATGTATTTTAATGGCCGTATGTGGAAACTTTCAACCCCACTAGATTTACTACGTTTCAAAGCACTATCATTAATTGATCGAATCAGACTCGGCCTTCTGGTATTCCAAGTTCGACGCATCAAGGATTGGAAAACAATTGAACATCTTAGTATCCGCGAATGGTTAGAACCTTTGTGTGGTAAAGCTGTATATAAAATTGTTTGGGAACCTTTAATTGAGTCAAAGTTCTCAATCTATGCTGAAGCAGTAAACGCGGTATGGATGTGGAAAAAGTTGGTTCTTCGCGGTAGCACTCGCAACGATAAAGGTGGAGAAGAATTAGCTTACTTCAAAGGTGGTTTCGGCCGTTTAGCTGAGGCTATGGTTACCGCTATAGAACAAGCTGGCGGAGAAGTAACATTTAATACTAAAGTTACAGAAATTACCTCTGAAGGGAACTCTATTATTGCCTTAAAAACAACCCAAGCTGAAGTACATGGTAAAGAGTTCCTATTCACACCATCCCTACCAATAATTGCTGATATTTTTAAAAATAATGCTCCGTTGGCATGGGTAGATAAATTAAAACGTGTTCGTTATTTGGGTAATATGTGCTTGGTACTACGTTTAAATTGTAGTCTTTCAGAAACTTACTGGTTAAATGTTAATGACCCAGGATTCCCATTTGTTGGAGTTATTGAACATACTAATTTTGATAGCACAGAAAACTACAAGGGAAGTCATATTGCTTACCTTTCAAGATATCTGGCCATCGAAGATCCAGTATGGGAATACAGTGATGAAGAATATGTTGATTTTGCATTAAAACATTTAAAAAGAATGTTCCCTGAAATGGAAAAGTCATGGGTTATTGAACATAAAGTTTGGCGTTCAGAATATGCCCAACCTGTAACCGAACGAGGTTATTCTCAATACGTTCCTGGTGCAGAAACCCCATTTGCTAATGGACTAATCTCAACTATGGCACAAATCTACCCTGAAGATCGTGGTACTAACTATGCAATTCGTGAAGGTAGGAAGGTCGCTAAGGATATTTTGGAGCGACTCGCTAAATGATGGAATTTAATCAAATAAATATTAAGAAAATAATGCCCTATTTTTATATAGGTCTAGGGTTACTTATATTTTTCTTAATTATTGGGCGCTTTGCACCAACACGTGTAGGAGATGGCTCAGAGTATTATGCCCTTTTTTATGCATGGGATACTATGTTCCGCCCATGGATGACATCTTCAGCCTATGACGCATATGGTAACTTATTTTCCTCTCATGAGATAATAGGTTTAGTTTCACGCGATACCCTTCAAGGAGCTTTTCCTGCATTAATTACAGGCAACACCGCTGACTTCAATCATTTCTGGCTATATAGTTTCCTGGCTTTTATTTCTGCTAAATTTTTATCATTAGTTGGGATCAAATTATCTATACATGGAGCCTTTCTAGTGCTCCATTTTCTTTTAATCTTCATGACGATATCTATTGCCTATAGATACTATAAATGGCAAGGTGTTTTTATTGTTGTCCTGATGACTTTCTTTTCGCCTATACTTTGGTTTACCAATAAAGTTCATACGGAGCTATATACTTATTGCTTAGCAATATCTGGTATAATATTTCTTTATGCGAAAAAGTATCTTCCCTCTGCATTAGTTTTTGCTATAGCATCTGCCCAAAATCCAAGTTTTGCATTGATTGCATTTATTCCCTTCTGCTATAGGGTCATTCTACAAAGAAAGGTTCAATATAGCTTAACTGAAGTTATTATATTTGTGGCTACTGCTTTCTTTGTATTAGCACACCCTATATATTATTTTTTACGATTTGGAGTAATGACTCCTCAGTTACTTGCTGGAGGAGCGTCATTAGGAGGGAACTTATCAACATTCTATATATGGATTTTAGATCCTGATTTAGGAATCATCCCTAATTGGCCACTAGGTGTCTTATCTATTATACTAGCAATATTTATGCTCTTCCAGAAGAAGAACAGAAAGCATTTTTATTTTGATGGAAAGATAACCTTATTCTTGACACTTTACCTTTTTATTAATTTCTATGCGCACTCATCAACAACAAATATAAACTCTGGTGCCACGCCTGGGCTAGCCAGATATGCATTATGGTACCTACCACTAGCATTCCCTATTTTTCTTTTCATCTCTAAAAATGTCATATGGCGAAGTCGTTTATTTTACTTAATCATAATTCTAATTGTAACAACATCGATTAGTACATTTAAAAATAATGACCCTCGTAAAGGAGAAAATTACTCCACGCCATCAAAAATATCATTTTTCATACAAAAAAGATTACCGTGGTTATATAATCCGCCAGTAGAGGTTTTCCAAGAAAGATACTCTGGATATGGTGAAAGCATCCATACTAAATCCTACTTAGGGATTATTGGTCCTGATTGCAGAAAATTACTTGTATCCCCAACTAATAATGGGAGTGATGTTATTTCCCCGAATAACTGCTACTTTGATAAAAGTAAAATCAACGCTATAGTGAAAACAATATCTAACAAAACCGTACCTGGTGAATATATTAATTTAAGTCAAGAAGATATTAAAAGTTCTAGAATAATAATCGCCCCTAAAAAATATAGTAGTGGCATAGCAGGTGATGGTGGTTTTATCCTAGGAAGTAACTGGGGACAGAGAGAAAATTGGGGAGTTTGGTCCGAAGGAAATATTGTGACTCTAACTATTCCTTGTGGAAATGAGCAATTCTTCTCGAAGAATGGAGAGTTTACTCTTTCACTAGAACTCCAATCCTTTTCTAATCAGAAAGTAAAATTTTTCACTAAAGGGCATACTTTATGGCAAGGTGAAATTTTAGGTAAACCAACGGACCTCTCATTCTCCGTTCCCACAGATACTTGTCAGAAAGAAGATGAGGTGCTGATTTCTATAGATATATCTAACCCTAAGTCTCCCCAAGAGTTAGGGTTATCCGATGATCAAAGGAAACTTGGTATCGGTCTGATTTCCTTTGAGATAAAAGCTAATTAGTAGAGTAATAAATTGGGCCGCAGAGGTGATTAATTGCGGCCCGATTCAGAATGACGATTGCTATGCTTCTCTGTTTTCCACCTGCTCAGGCATCACATGGGCGGGTGCTTTACGTAGCCAAACCCACCAGGCAAGTGTCATTAATGTCACCCACGCCAGACCGACGTACATGGCAATACGGGTATCAGGAAAATATCCCAGAACCACAATAATAAATGCCATAAAGATAATAGTTAGGATCGGTGCTATTGGCCAGAAAGGCACTGGGAAGGCGAGGCGGGCAACATTTTCTTTACTCATTGAACGGCGCATCGCGACTTGCGAAATCAGGATCATTAGCCACACCCAAACAGTCGCAAAGGTCGCAATAGAGGCAATAATCAGGAACACATTTTTTGGGATTAGGTAATTCAATACCACTCCACATAACAACGCAATCGCCATCACTAAAATAGTCATCCATGGCACACCATTACGGGTCAAACGGCTAAAGCACTTAGGTGCCAGCCCCTCCTGCGCTAAGCCGTACATCATACGACCGGCACCATAAATATCACTATTGATCGCCGAAATAGCCGCAGTAATAACCACCAAGTTCAGAATGTTCGCAGCAGAACTAATTCCTAAACTACTAAAAATCTCTACAAAAGGGCTGCCATTTTGCCCAATGCTATTCCACGGATAAATTGCCATCAAAACAAATAAGGTCAAAACATAGAACAGTAGAATACGTACTGGGACGGTATTAATAGCACGCGGTAATACTTTTTCTGGATCCTTCGCCTCACTGGCAGTCACCCCGATGATTTCGATACCACCAAAAGCAAACATCACTACAGCAAATGAAGCAATTACCCCCGTAATACCATTTGGCATGAATCCTTGATGAGACCATAAATTACTGACCCCAGTGCTCTCATGACCTGCACCAAAACCAAACATCATAATGCCTAGCCCTGCTGCAATCATGGCAATAATCGCTGTCACTTTTAGCAACGATAACCAAAACTCCATTTCACCAAAGACTTTGACTGAGCACAGATTTAGCGCGCCAATAAAGAAAATAATACTCAACACCCAAACCCATTGCGGCGCATCCGGGAACCATAGTCCCATATAAATACCAAACGCCGTGACATCCGCGAGTGCCACGATGATCATCTCAAAGGTATACGTCCAACCGGTTAGAAAACCTGCCAGTGGACCAAGGTAGCGACTGGCGTAATGACCAAAAGAGCCCGCAACCGGATCATGTACCGCCATTTCGCCCAGTGCGCGCATCACCATAAATACGGCTGCGCCGCCAATCAGGTAAGCAAGTAATACGGCAGGCCCTGCCAGACGGATAGCCTCGGCAGAACCATAAAATAGGCCCGTGCCAATGGCGGAACCTAACGCCATGAACCGGATGTGCCGGGCGCTAAGGCCGCGTTTGAGCGTGGATGAATCATTCTTCATGGTACATTCTCGCAAAATTTGTGCCCTTTCAGGCAGGGGTTCAGAGAGGGTGATCCCGATTATCGGGACCACCTAGAGGTCAATGATTTTGACTAATTATTATGATTTATTAAAGGCTTGGTAGCAGATGCGGGGGCATCAGTTCATTCATATGACGTTGAGCAATCAGCTGGCTTGCAGCCTCAATATCGGGGGCAAAGAAACGATCTTTTTCGTAGTAGGCCACATGCTTACGCAATAGCTGCCGTGCGGGTTCCAGAGCATCTGATGTCTTAAGCCCTTTTCGCAAATCCAGCCCTTGGCATGCTGCCAGCCACTCGATGGCCAGAATATCGCGTACGTTTTCCGCCATTTCCCACAAGCGCTTACCTGCTCGGGGCGCCATAGAAACATGGTCTTCCTGATTCGCCGAGGTTGGAATGCTGTCAACACTGGAGGGGAATGCCAGCCCTTTATTTTCGCTAGTCAATGCCGCTGCCGTGACCTGTGCAATCATAAAACCAGAGTTTACGCCGCCGTTCTCCACCAGGAATGGCGGTAACTGCGACATATGTTTATCCATTAATAGCGAAATACGGCGTTCTGATAATGAGCCCATCTCCGCCAATACCAGAGCCAGATTATCTGCTGCCATAGCAACCGGCTCAGCATGGAAATTACCACCAGACAACACATCACCCTGCTCAGCAAAGACCAATGGATTATCTGACACCGCATTTGATTCAATTGCCAATACTTCAGCAGCCTGGCGCATTTGGGTCAGACAAGCTCCCATAACTTGTGGCTGACAACGCAGAGAATAAGGGTCTTGGACTTTGTCACAATTACGATGAGATTCAGAAACCTCGCTACGTTCGCCAAGTAAGTGGCGGTAAGCGTTAGCTGCATCAATTTGCCCACGCTGGCCTCGAACTGCATGGATGCGGGCATCAAATGGGCTACGAGAGCCTAATGCGGCTTCAACCGTCAAGCTACCAAAGACAGAGGCGGCAGCATAAAGATCTTCAGCTTCAAACAAACCACGTAATGCATAAGCGGTAGAAACCTGAGTACCGTTAAGCAGTGCCAGCCCTTCTTTTGCCGCCAGCGTAAGAGGCTCTAAACCTGCTTTAGCCAGTGCCGTACGTGCGTCCAGCCATTCTCCCTGATAACGGGCTTTACCTTCACCGAGCAACAGCAAACTCATATGAGCCAACGGAGCCAAGTCACCAGAAGCCCCCACGGAGCCTTTGAGTGGAATATGTGGGTAAACTTGCGCGTTAACTAATGTTATTAGCGCCTGAATAACGTTGAGTCGAATACCCGAGAAACCACGAGCCAAGCTGTTAATTTTCAATACCATTATCAGCCGTACAATCGCATCGTCATTAGGCTCACCAACACCCGCAGCATGGGAAAGGACAATCGAGCGCTGTAGATTTTCCAAATCTTCCGTGGCAATACGCGTCGATGCCAATAAGCCAAATCCGGTATTGATACCATAAGCAGTGCGTTTCTCTGCCAAGATGGCCTGCACACAATCCACGCTTTGCTGAATGGGTGCATAAGCACTTTCATCCAGAGTTATCTGAACGGGATGCTGATAGATATGTCGCAAATCAGCCAGAGTCATCTGACCTGGGCGCAGTGTCATTGTTGTTTTCATGCTTTTTTCCCTTGAGTTGCGGCAATCATTGGCAGGTTTAGCCCCTGCTCTTGTGCACAATTAATCGCGATGTCATAACCCGCATCCGCATGACGCATCACACCCGTTGCTGGGTCATTATGTAATACTCGAGCAATACGTTCGGCGGCATCATCGCTGCCATCACATACCACCACCATGCCTGAATGTTGCGAGAAGCCCATTCCTACACCACCACCATGGTGCAGAGATACCCACGTCGCGCCACTGGCTGTATTTAGTAACGCATTGAGCAGCGGCCAGTCAGAAACAGCATCAGAACCATCCTGCATGGCTTCAGTTTCACGGTTAGGGCTGGCGACTGAGCCGGAATCCAGATGGTCGCGGCCAATCACAATTGGGGCTGACAGCTCGCCAGTTCTTACCATCTCATTAAAAGCTAAGCCTAATTTAGCGCGCTGCCCCAAGCCAACCCAGCAAATACGTGCCGGCAACCCTTGGAAGCTGATTCGCTCACGGGCCATATCTAACCAATGGTGTAAATGTTCATCATCAGGGATGAGTTCTTTGACCTTTGCATCAGTTTTATAGATATCTTCTGCATCACCGGAAAGCGCAGCCCAGCGGAATGGTCCAATACCACGGCAGAATAGTGGGCGAATATAGGCCGGAACAAATCCAGGGAAATCAAATGCATGGGTAACACCCATATCTTGCGCCATCTGACGAATATTATTGCCATAGTCAAAGGTCGGGATACCCATATTGTGGAAAGCCAGCATCGCCTCAACATGTTCTGCCATCGACGTCTTAGCGGCATTGACCACTAACGTGGGTTCAGTTTGCGCACGTTGGCGATACTCTTCCCAGCTCCAGCCTTTGGGCAGATAGCCATTCAGTGGGTCATGAGCGCTGGTTTGGTCGGTCACCATATCTGGGCGTACCCCACGACGCACCAGCTCCGGTAAAATCTCAGCGGCATTACCACATAAAGCGATAGAAACGGCTTCTCCGGCAGAGGTGTATTTCTTGATACGCGCCAACGCATCATCCAAATCAGTCGCCTGCTCATCGACATAGCGGGTTTTGAGGCGGAAATCGATACGGCTTTGCTGACACTCAATATTCAGCGAGCAAGCACCGGCGAGAGTGGCCGCCAGCGGTTGTGCCCCCCCCATGCCGCCCAATCCTGCAGTCAACACCCAGCGCCCCTTCAAACTACCGCCAAAGTGCTGCCGGCCCGCTTCGACAAAGGTCTCATAGGTTCCCTGCACAATGCCTTGGCTACCAATATATATCCAACTGCCCGCGGTCATTTGGCCGTACATGGCCAACCCCTTGGCGTCCAACTCGTTAAAATGTTCCCAATTGGCCCAATGAGGAACCAAATTAGAGTTAGCAATCAATACCCTAGGGGCATTACTGTGAGTCTTAAAAACACCAACCGGTTTCCCTGACTGAATCAGTAAAGTCTCGTCATCATTCAGATGAGTGAGACTTTCTACAATCTTGTCATAGCATTCCCAGTTACGAGCCGCACGACCAATCCCACCGTAAACCACTAATTCTTTAGGATTCTCAGCCACTTCGGGGTCGAGATTATTCATCAGCATACGCAACGGGGCTTCAGTCATCCAACTTTTGGCGGTAAGTTTTGTGCCACGCGAAGCACGAATCTCATTATCACGGAATCTATTTTGGGCAGTCACGGCAATTTCCTTCAACCAGTTTTTCAGGTATCAACGACATTACTTAGTTTGAATATTTATTAACATATACTCGTATAGACAAGTACAATCAAGCACCAGAAAAATGGCAATAAGCCGCCGCGCACCTAAAAAATAATGATGGAAATAATGAATAAAATCAAATTGTTATAAACAAAATTATTCTACATTAAGGCAAAGCGAGAGGATTTTCGACGTGATTTTAGCGGTGAAACTAGCATAAAATTGGTCTGTTTTTGCGCACGGAGTCACATATATTTCACACAGATTTTACATTGTGACATCTAAAATGCGCGGTATCTCGCTTGATGAATGAGAGGGATGAGTCGCCAATGTCAGCAGGTAATAATGGGGAAGTAAGGTGTGAAGGGCAATAAAATAGACTAGCGGATATCCGCTCTTTTAACTCTCTGCTGCGGGCTATTTATGGTGAATTTGGCTATCAACCGGCGCTTGATCACGCTCCGCTAAACCATAATCTCGTACCACAGCCGCGACTCGAAGACGATAACCAGCAAAAACATTCTCACGCCCCGCCGCTTGTGCAATACGGTGTTGCTCGATATTCCGCCATTGCATAACGGCTTTTTCATCCCGCCAAAATGACAATGAAAGTAATTTCTGCGGATGGCTCAAGCTTTGGAAACGTTCAACTGATATAAATCCATCCATTTGTTCTAACAATGGTTTCAATGCTGTGGCGTAGTCGAGATAGGCATTGTATTCACCTTCTGCGGGTTCGACTTCAAAAATGACCGCGATCATAAATTACTCCTGCAAGTAAGGTACCCAGAACAGCACCGCTTCACGGTTAAAATCCGCTCGTTATCACCTGGCCATCAGTCACTATACTGAATAGTTTCGTTATCTATAATGATATTGTTAATACAATTAAACAGTTCAGCGTTTCAGAATGAGCATCATGTCGCCAGCTATCTCATTTGTTATCCACGCCCATGATTAATGAAGCAGATAGAATTTTATGATTATAAATAGAAAATCATATCCATACATCTAAGGCTGGTTCGTGCCAATTGTGATGGATAAAGACTCTCGCCGAGTAGGGTAAACCCATTCTTTTCATAAAAGGCCAATGCATTCGGTGTCGAGGCAAGAGTCAACTTCGCCAAACCCCGGCGTTTAGCTTCCTGTTTGATGGCAGCCAAAATCAGTGATGCCATACCACGGCCTTCAAATTCGGGTAATGTGAAAATGGCTTCGACACTGCCTGATGAGAGATCTAAAAATCCGGTAGCAACAGCCCGTTGGCTCTCAGGATCATCAATGACAAAAAATGGATTATTCGCCACAGCTCTGGAATATCCCTCTGGCATCTGAGCTGGTGTCCATGCGATTAGCGTTTTCTCATCATACACATCTCGGCATCCATGTCTTATGGCCCTATTCCTGACTAACCATAATTGCTCAGCTTCATCCGGTGACGCCAACCTAACTTCCATACATCCTCCTGTTTTTCTCTTTGCGGTAACTGCGGCCCTAAAATGATAAAAGCCCCGACTGTACTTAGTCAGGGCTTTTAAGGTACTACACATTTAAAATTAAACATTAATCAACTTAGTAACGTGATACTTCTCTTCGTACTGTTTATAAAGATGTACATATTTTACAGGAATATTTTCGTTTAGAACTAACTTTGCCCTCCAATATATTAACTGAATGGTAACATTCCTACTTTATTACATTTAGCTATTCTATTGATAAGATTAACTAAATGAGTACATCACCCTCGCGATATATACTCTTTGTTACGTGGCTTTACTTTCGTCGCGATATTCTCGATCTCATACTGATGTACACAAATCGCGAACATTACTATTAACAACAAAGCCTTAACTCATCGCGTATCGTCCACAAAATGCGATTATGAAGATTTACTGCGTGACCTTAAAGCATCATCGCATGAGTTAATTATAAAAAAACCCATAGCGAATCTCACATAAAAAAATATTTCGTGACCTTTATCGCATTATTTTAAATCTGCTACATGGACACCGGCTAAATAAAAACTCGTTACTCATTGCACCGGTGTTGAATTCCAATTTACGTGTTCTATATGAGATGTCAATACTGTTTTTAAGCACATGTCTTTATTATCAGTACTATTGGATTTTTTATAGCGATTTATTGATTTAGATTAAAATAAAACCGCCCATAATCAGAGACTCATGTCATCCATAGCATTCACATACCACTATGCTAAGAGTCAACAAACTGGCACTAGAAAACCAATAAGCGAGGTTAGTCGTCAATAGTATCTAAAACTCCCCCATAATAGTTATCTAAAACCAATCCAGTTTTTTCTAAATAAATGTAAATTCGTGAACTAGACCGCATTAAAAAACTGAGTCAATGTGCTGCGTAGCAGTCAACTAATGAGGATTAGTTGTCAGTTATTGTCTCGAAAGTTAAATTAAAGAAAGTAAGGCTTAGATATTTAACTGCTAAAGTCTATCGTTGAACTAACGACTGGCGTTATCTAAAGAGAGTTTACATATGCCTATTTATCGCAGAATCAGCCCATTAACTTATCTTGCTCTATCTTCAATAGCACTATTCCCTGTTAGTAGTTTCGCCGGTTCTGCCCGTGACTATTTAAATGCCCCAATCGACTCATGGCTTGGGTTTTATAATGCGGGTTATTCATCTTCTGTCACACCAGAAGATGGTATGGATATTACCTCAGATGTGAGGGCTAATGTATTATCTCAATCTTTTATGCTGACCCGCACAATGGATTATTGGGGCAGGACGGGAGGGCTTTCTTTGGTGCTCCCTTACCGTTATGTAGAAACTCATTCCGGTGATTTCCGTGCTTCTACCCGAGGAATATCTGATATTGGCATGCTATGGCAGATAAACTTGTTTGGTGGCCCAGCGCTCAGTCGCGAGCAATTTCGCTCTTTTATTCCCGAGACTTTCTCTAGTTTTCATTTCTATCTTGGCACTCCATTAGGGGAATATAACGCCCATTCAGCACTAAACCCCAGTTCGAATCGATGGGTTTTCTCACCAACTGTCAATTATAGTTATACCCCAGACCAAGGCTGGACTTGGCTTGAAACCTATATCACCACCACCATATTTACCACGAATGATAACTATCTGGTTGGTGGAGCGTCTAAACTTGCCCAAGATCCCTTGATGGTGATTGAAGGTCATGCCAGCCGCAATATGACCCCCGATATTTGGCTATCTCTTGATAGTTATTACAATGTAGGCGGGGAAACACATATTGATAATACTTCTCAGGACAATGCCGCTAATACGTTGAGATTGGGTACAGGTATTGGCATACGAGCTTGGGGAGGTGGGGATATCATTATCAATTATGAACGTGTTGTCGCCAAACCATCACAACAGCCGGAATCTCAGACATTGAGAATGACACTACGCCAATTTTGGTAAAAAAATGATTTAATATCTTATAACTACAGGAGCTCAGTATAAAACTGCGTTATTTAATTAAAAACAATAAGAAAGATATCGAACAATTAATTAAAGTTAGTGTTTAGACTAAAAAGCAAAACAACACATATTAGTAAATATCCTATTTAGGATAATTAACTTCTGGTGTTTTTTTAATTAATCTTTTCATGATATTAACATGACAACCTCATTTAAGGACAAGATTTATCTTGCCTTTCAATAGGCTTGGTAGGATAAATTCTCTGATAGATACCATTAAAAATAGACCTACAAAAAAATTGAAATGTAACGTTGAACGCTATATTCATAGACGAAAGAATAATTATATTAACGTTTTTAATATAACTATTAGAAAATCGGTCGCTTTGTATATGTTATTTTCAATGTGAGGAGTGCAGATATGGAAAGACGTACATTCTTGAAAGGAGCAGCAGCGTTAGGCCTGGCAGCAGGAACAACTACAGCAGGCGCTGTGGTAGCCGCCGGCAAAGCAGCAACCGGAGAACATGCATTACCTGATAAAATTGCCGCCGCTCTGGCGCGCTTTCGTGAAACTATCCCTGCCAACTTTGACAGAACTTATGTTGAGAATGCCGTTGTTCCTTTCTTCCTCACCAGCTTTTATGAGGGCGAAAGGCCGATGTTACCGATGATCGACCTGAATTTTACCAAAGAGAATGCCCTGCCTTATGACCTGTGGGGCCTGATTTATAAAGATTGGAAGCCCACGCCTTCTGAAGGTGTCACTGTTTTTCTACAGGGTCTGGAAGAACGAGGAGAAAACAATCTCCGTAAACGTATCTATTTTTCAGCCGTAACACCGGACCTGTATCGCCCGATGTATGGGGATAAAGTGGTGGCATTTTTCGATCAACTGATGGAACCTCAGTTTGCCAATAAACCCTTTATGCGCCACTACTTAGACTACTATTTTGATATTTATTGGGATTTACACCTAGGGGTTAAAGGTGATGCCATCCCGAAACAGGTTCGAGAGATTGGTGAATCTTTCAACACCGTATTAGCCTACCGTGATCCTTTGCAACCGATTGTTTACGAAAACTATATGACAGTACGTAAGCAGCTCGATTTCCTCAAACAATGGATTGATGAACGCGTTGATGACATCAATAGCGGACGCACCGCCAATCCAGAAAAAACCATGGCGTGGTACTGGCTTAAAAATGCCGGCAACGGTGAGCATTTTAGTAAAAAAGATATCGTATTTGAATGCTTCCACAACTTTGTTGCTTTCAGTCAGTGGGGCAACACCCTGTTCGGTATCATGTCACGTTTAAGTGAGAATGAAGGTGACCCGGCGGTACGTGAAGCATTTGAAAAAACCATGAGTGGTGATTTTGATAACGCCAATGGCGCACCTTACACCCCATTGGAATTATTTGTCATGGAGCTGTTCCGCACCATTTCACCGAATGGTGGCAGTATTTCTGCGGTGGAAGATGCGCGTACTTCTGCCTATGGGGAGTCTCCTCATCAGCGCTTTGGCCTGCCTTTCGAGCGCCACAGTTATATCAGTACCCCACACACCAGCACCAGTTTCAGCCCGGTTCACTGGAAAGACCCTAAACAGTTTGATCCAGACCGCTATCGTGATGTTCCTACTAGCGCCGATATAACCGAAGAGAAATGTAAACAAATTGGCTTGGCGCGTTGCCCGTTTGATATCACCTCACTGGACGTAAAAGATGGCCGCAAGGTCGCAGTCACCAACAGTGGCTTCGGCACCGTATTTGGAGTGGTGGATGGTAAAGCGAAACCGGTATGTGACTATGCGGGATTTGCGCCATTCGGGTTCAGCTACCGTCGTTGCCCTGGTGAACAACTGACTATCCAAGTGTTTGAAGATTTTCTGCGTAAAGTATGGCGAGACAAAATTGTGTTCAATAAATTGCAATTAGCCAAACCTGGCCGAGTGCCTATTGGCCCGAATGCCGTCATTGATGACAATATTGGGTTTAGCCGCTAAATACCTTTATATCCTCAGCCCGCACACGCGGGTTTTTCTCCTTAACTCATTGATACTCATACCAACAAGAAATATCTGGAAATGCTCACTACTGAGCAATAGCAAGCTACATTCATAAGCACTATTGAGCTATTCCATATAGTGTCTAAATGAAAATGTACCGAAAATTATATTTGAGGAGATAAATATGTCACAAAGCCCAACCAATCACCCCGATATCAAACATTCCAAACAACGGCGCTCGCTATTAAAAACTGCGGTAGGAATGTCTGTTCTTGGTATTGCCAGTGGATTAACACTAGCCACGCCTGGAATATCTTACGCAGCAGCATTAACACGTGAAGAGCGAGATAAACTCTCTCCTGACCAAATTATTGCTGGCATGAAAGAAGGGAATATCCGTTTTAGAACAGGCAAGATGCAACAGCATGATTATTTGGCTCAAAAACGTGCCAGTGCTGAAGGCCAATTCCCCGCAGCGGTTATTCTCAGTTGTATAGACTCACGGGCTCCGGCAGAAATTCTGTTTGATACCGGGATTGGTGAAACATTTAATGCCCGTATTGCCGGTAACATTACTAATAACGATTTACTGGGCAGTATGGAGTTTGCCTGCGCGGCTGCGGGAGCAAAAGTAGTTCTGGTCTTGGGGCATACTGCATGTGGCGCAGTACGTGGGGCAATTGACGGCGTAGAACTCGGTAATTTGACCGGATTATTAAATCAAATTAAACCCGCAATTGATGCAACCAAATTTAATGGAGAAAGAACCGGTAAAAATGATCAGTTTGTTGATGCCGTGGCTAAAACCAATGTTCAGCATACGATCAATGAAATACGGAGCCGGAGTAGTATTCTCAATGGATTAGAGAAAGAGGGTAAAATTAAAATAGTTGGCGCAATGTATAATCTCAATGACGGGGTTGTTGAGTTTATTAGTTAATAGATTACAAGCTCCGGACTTTATTGTTCGGAGCAAATTTATAATGCTATCCGGGCCGCTATTCTCCGGGGCTGTTGGCAACTCATAAATTAGGCCAGATTCAATATGGATTCCATCATCTAATTTGTAAACAATATGTTATACAGAAAAACATCACCAAAGACACAGGATAAAAGAAAGTCGTGCTACGCTTTAATTAAGCGAAGATACTAATTTAGCTATTTCTTATAGCCATAGGATTTCTAGACGAATAAGTTCCTTAGCCCCACCGTTATCAGGAGCGTTACCATGAATCCTCCAATATATGTTTGTTAGCCCTATTTAAAAAAAATCAAATAACAGATCACTATTTTACCTGTGTGGGGCCTTAATATGTTTCACTTTGATACTTACGGTACACTCGTTGCTGCAACTCTGGTGCTATTGCTAGGAAGGCAATGTGTCCAGAATATTCCATTTCTGCAAAAATATGCTATCCCCGAACCCATTGCGGGTGGTTTGCTATTCGCATTATTCTTTCTGCTTATTCATCAGACTACCGGCTGGGAGGCCAGTTTTGATACATCGCTACGTGATCCGCTAATGCTGACTTTTTTTGCCTCAATTGGTCTTAATGCGAATCTGGCAAGCTTAAGGGCTGGCGGTAGGGTATTGATAAAGTTTTTTATGGTCGTTATTGGTATGTTGTTACTGCAAAATATGGTTGGCATTGGTATGGCCAAAATGCTGGGGCTGGAGCCACTAATGGGGCTGCTTGTAGGGACCATAACACTTTCTGGTGGGCATGGCACCGGTGCGGCCTGGAGCGCCGTATTTACGGAGAACTACGGCTTAAGTAATGCTACAGAAGTTGCCATGGCCTGTGCCACTTTCGGTTTGGTGTTAGGCGGGTTGATCGCCGGCCCTGTTGCCCTTTATCTTATCAAACATTCCGCCACTCCCAATGGCAGAGCGGAAGATGCCTTGCAACCCACAACCTTCGAGAAACCTCAGTCAGGGCGGATTATCACCGCGCTGGTATTAGTCGAAACTATCGCCATGATTGCTATTTGTTTGATGGCGGGCCGCTATCTCATGGGGGTACTGGCGGGATCTATATTTGAATTACCGGTCTTCGTCTATGTTTTATTTGTCGGGGTCATTCTTAGTAACCTACTCACTTATACCGGGTTTTATCAGGTTTTTGACCGTGCGGTCTCAGTGGTTGGCAACGTCAGTCTCTCCCTTTTTCTAGCAATAGCGCTGATGAGCCTACGATTGTGGGAATTGGCTTCTCTGGCATTACCGATGTTGGCGATTTTATTGGTGCAGACGCTGACCATGGCTCTCTATGCCATCTTTGTCACTTATCGGATTATGGGAAAGAATTATGATGCGGCTGTTCTTGCTGCTGGGCATTGTGGTTTAGGTTTGGGGGCAACCCCGACAGCAATTGCGAATATGCAAGCAATTACAGAGCGTTTCGGGCCATCTCACGTCGCGTTTCTGATTGTACCGATGGTCGGCGCTTTCTTCTTGGATATCGCCAATGCAATAGTGATAAAACTGTCTTTATTATTACCGATGTTTACGCAACTTGGCTAAACGAAGTGTAGCTGCACACTGAATTTGGCCACCTGAATAGAGGTAAGATCATCGCCTCATAGTCTAAACAGATGACATTATGACCGGGCGTAACAGACGCAATTGCCCCAAAAGTCACTTGATGCCGGTTGGGCTTGGTCGAGTTCTAGCGGATTAAATTACCTGTTTAACCCGTTTTTACAAGAGGTTAATTGAGTTCAGTAGAGGCAAATTGGCGGAAGATCACAGGAGTCGAACCTGCCAAGGACCGCTGGCGGCCCCATCTGGATTTGAAGTCCAGCCGCCCCACCGGGGACGATGATCTTCCATTGAGAAAATGGATGGTAAGGGGGGGATTATAGCGTGTTTATTATATGGTGCTATTCATTCAATAAGCATGGTGAATAAATCTCCCCGCAAAGTGCGATTGGAGAGTTATCATCTGCGGCCCAGAGATTGCTAATAACTGACTTCGCCATATTTATCTCGATGCTCTTTCGGGGTGATTGAATAGCCCTTTTTAAATACCGAATAGAAATATTGCAGTGATGGATAACCACACATTTGTGAGATTTCATTGATAGGTAATGAAGTTGCAGACAATAAATTGCGCGCCCGATCGAGTTTTTCTTCATGAATAACACCATGAATAGTCTGCCCAATATCATCTTTAAAGCGCTTTTCCAGATTCGAGCGCGACATCCCTACCGCGTCCAGCACCTGTTCAACCTTAATCCCTTTGCAAGCATGATGACGGATATAATGCATCGCCTGAATGACCGCCGGATCACGCAACGAGCGGAAATCTGTTGAGCGCCGCGCCATCACTTTAACCGGAGGCACTAAAATGCGCTGTAATGGCGGAGCTTCCTGCTGTTTCTGGCGCTGATTAAGCCGTTGATGCAATAATTTAGCAGCTCGATATCCCATTTGTCGGGTTCCTTGCACGACCGATGAAAGCGCCACTCGCGATAAATAGCGAGTTAACTCTTCATTATCAATGCCAATCACACTCAACTTCTCCGGCACCGCAATATCCAGATGCTCGCACACTTGTAATAAATGCCGCGCCCGTGCATCAGTCACAGCAATAATGCCGGTCTGGTGCGGCAAAGTCTGTACCCAGTCTGCCAGCCGATTTTGGGTGTATTGCCAATTGGCTGGCGCGGTAGCCATTCCCTGATAAACCACACCTTGGTATTGCTCCGCTGCCACTAATTGTCGGAAAGCATATTCCCGTTCCTGCGCCCAACGTTTATCACTACTGGCGGGCAATCCGTAGAAAGCGAAACGATTTAAACCCTTCTCTTTCAAATGCATAAAAGCAGCCTCAACCAAGGCTGCATTATCAGTCGCAATATAATCAACGGGCGGATAATCCTCTGGTTGATGATAAGAGCCACCCACGCCGACAATCGGAACATCAACATTCGCCAGTAATTGCTCTATCTGCCGATCATCAAAATCGGCAATAACACCATCGCCTAGCCAATCTCTGATATTTTCGATACGGCAGCGAAAATCCTCTTCAATAAAAATATCCCAGTCGCATTGTGAAGCCTGTAAGTACTCACCGACACCTTCCACCACTTGCCGGTCGTACACTTTATTAGCATTAAATAGCAAGGTTATCCGGTAGCGTTTCTCAAACATGGGAATGGCTCCTGAAATAAGTGGAGGATTGGCGTAACGGACAAAGAGATCAATGCAGTATGGCATTGATCTCTTTGCGAAGATGGGATCATACTCGGCGTTTTGTGGCGGAATCCATCCACACAGCCAGCAGCAAAATTGCGCCTTTGACAATGTACTGCCAGAACGTCGGCACATCCAGCATGCTCATCCCATTGTCGAGAGAAGCCATGATAAATGCCCCCATGACTGCCCCCGCAACACTCCCGATCCCGCCAGCCAGGCTGGTGCCCCCAATGACACAGGCGGCAATCGCATCCAGTTCGGCAATATTACCTGCTGAAGGTGAGCCAGCTCCCAGGCGTGAGCTGAGAATCAAACCTGCCATCGCGACCATCAAACCGTTGATAGCAAATACCGCCAGTTTGGTGCGCTCTACATTAATCCCTGACAAGCGCGCCGCATCAATGTTGCCGCCAATAGCATATATCCGGCGACCAAATGCGGTGCGGGTGGCCATGAAGATACCCGCCAACATCAATGCCGTGAGAATCAGTACCGGCGTAGGAACGCCCCGATAATCATTCAGTAAATATATGGCACCAAGAACAATAACTGCGGTAATAGTTTGACGAGTAACATCACCTTGTGGAGCAGCAACTGGCAGGCCCAGCCGAATACGGTGGCTGCGTCGACGCCACTGCCAGGCAACAAATAGCATCAGCCCAATAGCACCAATACCAAAGCCAAGGCCGTTGGGCAGATAACTTTGACCAATCTGAGACATTGCATTACTGGTCGGCGATACCGTGGTGCCGTTGGTGATACCAATTAAAATACCGCGGAAGGCCAGCATCCCAGCCAAAGTCACAATAAACGAGGGTACTTTTCGATAAGCAACCCACCAGCCATTCCATGCCCCCAAAACCAACCCTAACCCCAGTGTAACCACAATGGTTAGAGGGAGCGGCCAACCGAGCCACACATCAAAAATAGCCGCCGCACCGCCTAATAAACCCATCATTGAGCCGACTGATAAATCAATTTCTGCCGAAATAATGACAAAAACCATCCCCACAGCCAAAATGCCGGTGATAGCAGTTTGGCGCAGTAAATTTGAGATATTCCGCGCGCTGAGATACGCCCCTTCGGTGGTGAAAGTGAAAAATAGCATAATCACGGCGATAGCCGCCAACATGACAAAAACTTGTAAATTGACCGATTTCAGTCGGAATAATGGCTTTTTATCGCCATTTTCAGGCGAATTAACTTCAGTTTGATTAGCTTGCGACATGGGTTTCACTCCTGAGTGCGGCTTCCATGACCTTTTCTTGCGTCAGATTATGGTTAATGAGATCGGCTTTAATACGTCCCTGATGCATGACCAACACCCGATCACTTAATCCCAAGACCTCCGGTAGTTCAGAGGAAATCACAATGACCGCAATCCCCTGCTGGACTAATTGATTGATAAGTTTATAAATTTCATATTTTGCACCAATATCAATACCGCGCGTCGGTTCATCAAGAATCAAAATTCGGGGGTTCAGTAATAAACATTTGGCGAGAATGGCTTTTTGCTGATTGCCCCCACTAAGGCGCGCAATGGCCAGTTCCGAAGAGGAGGTTTTCACCTTTAATCGAGCCAGGGACTGCACAATAGTTGATTGTTCTTTCGCGTCATCCAACATGCTGAAAGAGCCAGTGAAGTCATCTAAGGCAGCCAGTGTGATATTCGCCCCCACCCCCATAACCGGTACGATGCCATCTTTTTTGCGATCTTCTGGCACCATGGCAATCCCAAGCTTCATGGCTTGCTGACAATTACTGATGGTCACCGCTTTGCCATCAATAAAAATATCTCCTTGCCAGCGGCCCGGATAAACACCAAACAGGCATTGCACCGTTTCTGTTCGACCCGACCCCACCAGCCCCGCGACGCCCAGTATTTCCCCGCGTTTGAGAGAGAAAGAGACATCATCCACCCGGCGGATATGGCGGTTCACGGGGTGCCAGGCGCAGATGTTTTCCACCCGTAGAATTTCCTCGCCAATATGGTGGGCTTCGTGGGGATAGAGTTCTTTAAGCTCGCGGCCCACCATATTGGCGATAATGTCATCTTCGCTCATGGTTTCCGCAGAACGAGTGCCGATATGGCGGCCATCGCGAATCACACAGATATGATCGGATATCGCTTTCACTTCATTCAATTTGTGTGAGATATAGATGCAGGCAATACCGTGATTACGCAAATCACGGATAATATCCAGCAAAATAGCAGTTTCACTTTCAGTCAATGAGGCTGTCGGCTCATCCAGTACCAGCAAACGTACTTGTTTATTCAGGGCTTTCGCAATTTCAACCAGTTGCTGCTGCCCAAGCCCCAATTCCCCCACCGGGGTATTAGGGTCGACGACCAGTTTGACCTGTGCCAGCATCCGTTGGCAGCGCAAATACATGGCATCGTAGTCCATAATGCCAAAACGCCCCCACTCGGAACCAAGAAACATATTTTCCAGCACCGACATTTGCTTTACCAAGGCTAATTCCTGATGAATTATCGCAATACCTTTTTGTTCCGTTTCCCGAATATTTTTAGCCTGAAGCATTTCACCTGCGAAAATTATTTCCCCTTGATAAGAACCTGAGGGGTAAATACCACATAACACTTTCATTAGTGTGGATTTTCCAGAGCCATTCTCACCACACAACGATAATACTTGCCCGGCTTCCAGTGTCAGGCTGATATTATCTACCGCCTTAACGACGCCGAATTGCTTAGTAATATTTTTCATTTCTAGCAGGTAGGGCATAATTCCCTCCATATATCCTTTGTTCTTGAAATTGCAGCATGATTAGCTACAACCTCAAGAACTTCAGATATATTAAACATCGAAAAAGAAATTAATAAATATCAGCTTTCTTGTGGAAACCATCAGCAATAATTGTGCTGTCGATATTATTTTTGTCCACTTGAATTGGTGTCAGCAAATAAGACGGGACATCTTTTATGCCGTTATTTAATTTACTGTTTGATTTTGGTTCCTCGCCTTTCCCTAATGTCACTGCAATTTCTGCGGCATCATTTGCTAATTTACTGATTGGCTTATATACAGTCATGGTTTGGGTGCCCGCAACAATCCGTTTTATTGCCGCTAAATCAGCATCCTGCCCAGAAATAGCCACTTTACCCGCCAATCCTTGCGCAGCTAGTGCCTGGATAGCCCCGCCCGCGGTAGCATCATTAGACGCCACGACAGCATCAATTTTATTATTGTTAGCTGTTAACGCATTTTCCATTATTTTCAATGCATTTTCCGGTAACCAGGCATCAACCCACTGGTCACCTACTATTTTTATTTTCCCTTCTTTTATCAATGGATTAAGCACTGTCATCTGACCCTGACGGAACAGTTTGGCATTATTGTCGACTGGCGAACCGCCCATCAGGAAATAATTGCCCTGAGGTACTCGTTCAATCAGACTTTTAGCTTGTAATTCACCCACTTTCTCATTATCGAAGGAGATATAAAAATCAATATCAGCATTATTTATCATACGGTCATAAGCTAATACCTTTATTCCCTCCCGTTTTGCCTCGGCGATCACATTACTTAATACTTGCCCGTTATAAGGAATAATAACCAGCACATCGACACCACGATTAATCATATTTTCAATCTGTGACATTTGGGTTTCTTCATTGCCATTTGCCGATTGAACAAATACTTTAGCGCCGAGGGACTCGGCTTTGTTAACAAAAATATCGCGGTCTTTCTGCCAGCGTTCAAGACGGAGGTCGTCTATCGCCATACCGATTTTAATTTCTTTACTGAATCCTGGCTGGCTAAACATGACCAGCGCGGCGCATGCGGAGAGTAAAATGTTCTTGAATTTCATCTTTCGGTACCTTTCTTATTGTGCAAGCAGGGTAAGAGAAACGGTAAACATCAACTGCAATAGGGATTGTTGTCGCTTATTTGCACATCAGCAATTACAGATTTTCATCCGCCAATTATGTTTTTTGGTTTAATGTTAATTTTATGATAACGATCATGTTTTCTTTCCTGCAAAATGCATAATTCCAACAAGAGATGTTATCCGCACAATGAATATCAGAGATTCTTTATCATTAATCGGGTATTTATGAGATCTGCACCACAATTAATAATTCTCTGAATTTAAGTGTGAAATAACGTAATTGAGAGAACAGTAAACAACTCCGAAGATAAAAGCTCACCAACCCGAAAATGCGGGTCAGCTTCCAAGGAGTATTGCATGCAATCTTATTTTGATGAATTAGAACAAGTGCGTTACGAAGGCAGCCAGAGCACTAACCCACTGGCATTTCATCACTACAATCCGGATGAAATTATCCTTGGTAAGCGAATGGCCGACCACCTACGGTTCGCCGCCTGTTACTGGCATACATTCTGCTGGGGTGGCGCGGATATGTTTGGTAGCAATGCCTTTGAGCGCCCATGGCAACAACCGGGAGACGCGCTGGCACTGGCAAAACGCAAAGCCGATGTTGCTTTTGAATTCTTCCATAAGCTGAATGTGCCTTATTACTGCTTCCACGATGTCGATGTGTCACCAGAGGGCTCATCATTAAAAGAATATCTGAATAATTTTGCCGTCATGACCGATGTATTGGCAGAGAAGCAAGAGAGCAGCGGAGTGAAATTACTTTGGGGCACAGCCAACTGCTTCACCCACCCGCGCTATGGGGCCGGGGCCGCGACTAATCCCGACCCGGAAGTCTTTAGCTGGGCCGCCACCCAAGTCTTTACCGCCATGAATGCCACCCAAAAACTTGGCGGCGAAAACTATGTCTTATGGGGCGGGCGCGAGGGTTATGAAACACTGTTAAATACAGATTTACGGCAAGAACGTGAGCAAATTGGTCGCTTTATGCAGATGGTGGTCGAACATAAGCACAAAACCGGTTTCCAGGGCACATTGTTAATCGAGCCAAAACCACAAGAACCGACTAAACATCAGTATGATTATGATGTTGCGACAGTTTATGGTTTCCTCAAGCAGTTTGGGTTGGAAAAAGAGATTAAAGTTAACATTGAGGCCAACCATGCCACTTTGGCGGGCCACTCTTTCCATCATGAGATTGCCAGTGCAATTGCATTGGGTATTTTCGGCTCAGTGGATGCTAACCGTGGCGATCCGCAGTTGGGCTGGGATACTGACCAGTTCCCAAACAGTGTCGAAGAAAATGCACTGGTTATGTTTGAAATCCTCAAAGCGGGTGGTTTTACTACTGGCGGGCTGAATTTTGATGCCAAAGTACGCCGCCAAAGCACAGATAAATATGACTTATTCTATGGACATATTGGCGCGATGGATACCATGGCATTGGCACTGAAAATTGCCGCAAAAATGATTGAAGATGGTCAATTGGATCAGCAAGTTGCTCAACGTTATGCCGGTTGGAATACAGAGTTGGGGCAACAGATCCTAAAAGGAAAAATGTCATTGGAAGATTTGGCGCGCTATGCCGGCCAGCATAATCTGAACCCTCATCACCAAAGCGGGCATCAAGAGCAGCTGGAAAATCTGGTTAACCGCTATATCTTTGGCTGATAACTTTATTTATCTGATATCTGCGGCGAATAGGTAAAGATTTATCTCAAAACAGCAAATAGGCGGGAAAGATATGTACCGGATGGGCCGTCGGAGCGCCCATCGGTGCAATCGCCCGTCTGGTTCCGCGTGATAAAATAGCCTAATGAATATGAGGAACACATATGTACCTTGGCATCGATTTAGGCACCTCCGGCGTTAAAGCCATTCTCCTGGCCGAAAACGGGCAAGTCATTGCCAGCCAAGGTGCTGCATTATCCGTCTCCCGCCCACATCCTTTATGGTCTGAGCAAAACCCTGCCGATTGGTGGCAGGCCACGGATGAAGCTATGCAAGCATTAGCCGCAGACCATGATTTACAACAGGTCAAAGCACTCGGGCTTACTGGCCAAATGCACGGGGCAACCTTGCTGGATAAACAGCATCAGGTGCTGCGTCCGGCCATTTTATGGAATGACGGCCGCAGTTTTTCGCAGTGTCAGGCGCTGGAAAAAGCGGTACCGGAATCCCGCCAAATTACCGGTAATCTGATGATGCCGGGCTTTACTGCCCCAAAGCTGAAATGGCTGGCAGAACACGAGCCGGATATTTTCAATCATATTGATAAGGTGCTATTACCCAAAGATTATCTGCGTTTTCTAATCAGCGGTGACTTTGCCAGTGATATGTCCGATGCCGCCGGCACAATGTGGCTCGATGTGGCAAAGCGCGACTGGAGCGATGAAATGCTGGCTGCCTGTGGCCTCAATCGCCAGCACATGCCGACACTCTTTGAAGGCAGCCAGATTACCGGCCATGTCAGTGCTGATATTGCGCACCGCTGGGGTATTAATCCTGTCCCCATCGTCGCGGGCGGGGGGGATAATGCCGCTGGCGCAATAGGTGTTGGCTTGTATCAAACCGGGCAGGCGATGTTATCGTTGGGGACATCCGGCGTCTATTTTGCCGTCAGTGATGGCTTCCTGAGCAACCCCGCCAGTGCCGTACACAGCTTTTGCCATGCTTTGCCCAATACCTGGCACCTCATGTCGGTGATGTTGAGTGCGGCATCCTGTCTTGATTGGGCTTGCCAACTCACCGGTGTCGAGAATGTCCCTGCGCTGATTAATCGAGTGGAAAATACTCCGCCGGCCACCACGCCAGTGTGGTTCCTGCCCTATCTCTCCGGTGAGCGCACGCCGCATAACAACCCGAATGCCAAAGGAGCCTTTTGGGGCTTTACTCACCAACATGGCCCAATAGATTTGGCCCGGGCGGTGTTGGAAGGGGTCGGGTTTGCTTTAGCCGACGGGATGGATGCCCTGCATGCCAGTGGATTACAACCTAAATCAGTGACATTGATTGGCGGTGGCGCGCGGAGCGCCTATTGGCGACAAATGTTGGCAGATATTAGTGGCCAGACTTTGGAGTATCGAACAGGAGGTGATGTTGGGCCGGCATTGGGTGCCGCCCGGCTGGCGCAAATTGCTCTCAATCCTGGTGTTCCATTAGCCGATTTATTACCTGCGCTAGCATTGGAACAAACTCATTTGCCAGATGCACAGCGCCATCAGGATTACGCAGCTCGTCGAGTTATTTTCAAAAAGCTTTATCAACAATTACTGCCATTATGTGAATAAGCTAAAATGCACCACAGGTTGTGGAGAAGATTATTTCTTTTCCGCAGCCTGAATCTGACAATGACCAATGGAACAGTTAACCCGGCGAATGATCATCTGACCAAAATCGTCCATATAACCGATGCTATAGTGCTTGCCATTATATCCGGCTGTATTAACTGACTCGGTGCCAAACGGCGCAATCATAACACTATCAAAACCGGGGAAATTACCGCGACTATGCCGGTTTAAATGCCCTAATGTGACGTAATAGGGTGTAGGATTATGAATATTAAGCACTTCGCCTTGTCGAATGAACTGTAATTTCTCCTGCCAGATATCCTTGTCATTCGCTTTAATCAACGCGGGTCGATAAAATAACTTTATTTTACTTTGAATGGCAATTTGTACCGCATGGGCCATTTCATTTTTTGGCGGTATCTCCCGCACATTAAAATAGAATAAAGTTTCACGGTCAGTGGCTAACTGCTCAACATTCGGTAGTGAGATAATGCGCACCAAGTTCTGCTGGCCCGCCTCAATCCGTTGTATCGCCGGCAAGACAGACAATGGACTCTCCACTTTTTGACCGGCTGTATTTTCCAACCATGATTGCGTCAAATAGGGTAATGTCTCACTTTTATTTTGCAGAATGACACTGACTGATGTGTCGGCGCTATTGAAAATAATCCGTGTTCTATCCAAATTTATTGCCGCCTCACTCACCATTGTGGTGACCAGCAGTGCTATTCCCATCAGGATTTTATTTAACGGATAATTTTTTCTGATCGGCATCGCGTTATTAAGACCTTTCATGGTTTATTCCATTCCCATTGATATCGTCATACGGTGAATAATGGTTTTCCCTTAATAAGTGTTTTCGGCCGAAAAACTGTTTTAATGAATCTATTTTCCCATTAACTTTTTAAGCTCGTCACTGGAGATAAAAATCTGGTCCCTTTTACTCCCTATGATGGCCGGATTTGGCATTCCACTCAGGACAAAACACGCGGATGATGGGGTAATACCCACTCGGCGGAGGGCCGGAAATGACCAACAGCGCATTACTGATAATTGATGTCCAACAATCTTTTGAACATAAGTCTTTTTGGCAACAACAAGATATACCCGCATTTTCTGCGGCACTGAACCAACTCATTGCGGGCTGTAAACAGCGGGGAGTCGCACTGGTAGATGTCTTCCATGTTGCCCCAGAAGGCCCGTTTTCACTAGCTTCCGGCTATGTTAAGCCCATGACACTGGTTTCCCATCAAGCAGATGTGACGGTGCAAAAACGGGTGCATAATGCGCTGACAGACTCAGGGCTGGATCAATGGCTGAAAGAGCGACAGATAAATCACCTGATTATTGCGGGAATGCGCACTGAGCAATGTTGTGAAACCACCGCGCGCGTGGCGTCGGACTTGGGCTATCAAGTCACTTTTGTCACGCAGGCCACACTGACGTTTCCAATGACTCAGCCCAATGGCATAGTCCTGAGCAGCACAGAATTAAAATTACGGACGGAAACAGTGCTTGCCGACCGGTTTGCCACCATTCATACCGTGGCACAAACACTGGAAGCACTGGATTCACAACCACCAGTAGAAATTTGTGCTGAAAAAACAGTCAATTGGCAACCGCAACCCTATTTGCCACGGGCTATCGCTCCTGCAGGCATTAAAAATATTAATCGCTGGCAGTTGAAGTGCTATGTGATTCATTATTCGCGGGCATTGGATGCCACGCCCGACTATGCCCCAGCCTATCAACTCGTTGAGCAGTGGCTACCGCATGATGCCGAAACTGTCGATCGCCCCGGTGTAGGTTTTGTGATTGAGCATCAGGGGAAAACATTGAATTATCTGATTGTTGGATGGTGGGATAACGAAAATGAATTGCGCGTGAAAGTCTGGGTACAGGAACAGGGAGTTTGGCGTGCCGCGCGCGATGAATCTTTCTGCGTGTGGGATTTGCAGGTCATGGCCTTTGAACGCAATGCTTTTGTTGATACTTTGCTACAGCAGACTCCGGATATTCCGGCTTATATGAACCGTTATCTGACGGTAACTGTGGACTAACCATGCAACGAAATGTCTATTTTCTCTTGCTGCCCGGCGTGTTGTCGCTGGATTTAACTGGCCCCGCTGAAACATTGCGGCTAGCGGGGTCATTTAATCTTTGTTATATCAGCCCATTGTCTGAAGTGATGTCTTCCACTGGAATGATGTTGGGCCAGTTGCAACCGCTACCAGAGCACTTACCGGAAGGTAGCTTACTGGTGGTTCCTGGTGTGAGCGATTCGCGCCACTACTTTGCGACAGAGGCCGCAGCAGTAGCCCGCCAGTGGTTACAACAGCAGAAAGCCGCCATTGCCCAGCAAAAAACGATATTGGTTTGTGTCTGTTCTGGGGCATTGCTGGCGGCCCAAGCGGGGCTACTGGATGGCTATCAGTGTACAACTCATCATCATGTTCTTGAGCGGCTGCGCCAACAAGCTCCGGCGGCGCAAACCAGAGAAAATCGCATTTTTGTTGAAGATCGCGGGGTGTACACCAGCGCCGGAATTACTGCCGGTATTGATTTGTCCTTGCATCTGATCAGCCGTTATTGCAGCCCACAAACCGCGCTAGAAGTGGCTCGCGAGATGGTGGTTTACTTCCGCCGTTCTGGCGATGACCCCCAACTTTCGCCATGGTTGCGTTACCGCAACCATCTCCATCCGGCGGTGCATCGGGCGCAGGACGTCATGTCCGCAGAGCCACAAGCTGAGTGGCCGCTACTCCAGGTCGCTCAGAAAGCCCATGTTAGCAGCCGCCATTTAACCCGATTATTCCGCGAACATGTCGGGATAAGTGTGCGCGAATTTCATGAACAGTTGCGGGTAGCAATGGCTGAAGTTCGTCTGCAAGAGGGGTTTAATCTGGAGAAAGCGGCACTGGCGGCCGGATTTTCCTCCAGCCGCCAGCTTCGACGCGCGCAACAACGTGGAAAAGTCGTGGCTAACTGACTAACCGCCACCGATCAATACGCTGCAACCCCATCGACAGTAAAGTGCTTAAGGCTAACGCCAGCGCAAAGACATAGAAAATATCCAGTACCGGATACCCTGTGAAATCATAATGATGAGTGCGGATAAAATGAATAATTAGCGCGTGGAAACCATAAATAGCCAACGAATGCCCAGCGAGCCAGCTCAACCAGGCAATCGGCTGATTCAAACAATTTTTAAACCACACCAGCAGAGATACCGCCGCCATAAAGACCAATGGGCCGCAGTACATATAAAATGTATCCGCAAAACTGCCATTGATTCGCGTCTGTTTTTCCGTTGAGATAGCAATAAATATCACGCTCACGATAAACAACAATGCCGCGCCCCAACTGATGGCGCGCCCTCGAGTCTCAAGCATACCAATAGCCCGCCCCAACAGCGCATACAGCAAATAATAGAAAGTGTCGCCGTAGATATAGAGATTTATTGGCAGTAGCTGAAAGCCGCCTATGGAGTATTTACTGGTCTGCGGATTGGCTACCACGGCCAGCAACACAATAGCGACCGCCAAATAGCGGCCAGATACCGGTTTGACATTAATCAGCGGTGAGACCAGATAAATCACGATAATGGCGTAGAAAAACCACAAATGATAAAACACCGGTTTTTGCAGGATACTTTTTAGTGATGCTAAGCCATCAATGGGGGTCAGGGTCGAAATATAAATAAGAGCAATCAAACTGTAGAACAACAGACACAACCCGATACGGGTAAAGTGCTTTTTCTTGGCGCTTTTTTCACCAAAAAACAGGTAGCCGGAGATCATAAAGAACAACGGCACACATGCACGGGAAGCCGAATTCAGCAGATTGGCAACATCCCAGTTTGCCTCCCCCACCTGCGCACCACTGGTGACATAATAGGTCGTAGCATGGATCATGACCACCATAATGCAGGCGACAGCCCGCAGATTATCAATCCAGCCAATCTTATTGGTCATGCATACTCTCTATCACCTGTCTTGCCTTTCGCGTTTATAAAAGCGCTTATATATTTAGGACGCCAATAATCAGGTTGCAAACAATAACGTAAATTTGACTTATACCCAAAGTAAATGAAACAGCATCAAACCGTCAGCAAACTATTGCTATACTTCACTATCAGCGGCAAAATAGCCGTCCTAATGCGCTCTGACTGTACATCTTGCCTGAGCGCTCCCAGTTTTTTATGTTTACTATTAATAGCTTAATTTATGCAAACTTCATTCTCACCCGCGACGCGCTTAGGTCGACGGGCGCTTTTATTTCCCTTGTGTTTGGTATTATTCGAGTTTGCCGCCTATATCGCCAACGATATGATTCAGCCCGGTATGCTGGCGGTAGTCGCAGATTTTAATGCCAGTATTGAGTGGGTTCCGACATCCATGACCGCATATCTGGCGGGCGGGATGTTTCTGCAATGGCTACTTGGGCCATTGTCGGATCGCCGTGGACGTCGCCCGGTCATGCTGGTTGGTGTCGCATTCTTTGTGGTGACGTGCCTTGCCATATTGTTGGTCACAACAATTGAACAGTTTATCGCCATGCGTTTCTTGCAAGGCATCGGCTTGTGCTTTATCGGTGCCGTCGGCTACGCCACTATTCAGGAATCATTTGAAGAAGCGGTGTGTATCAAAATCACCGCGTTGATGGCAAATGTGGCATTAATTGCGCCGTTGCTCGGCCCCTTGGCCGGTGCCGCCTTGATTCATGTCGCCCCATGGCAGTCCATGTTTGTGATATTTGCCGTACTGGGTGCGATTTCATTTGCGGGCTTGTGGCGTGCAATGCCGGAAACCGCCACACGCAGAGGAGAAAAGCTGTCAGTAGGCGCGATGTGGCATGATTATAAGCAAGTGCTCGCTAACCGCCGCTTCCTGTGCGGCTCGCTGGCTCTGGGCTTTGCCAGTTTACCCTTGCTGACATGGATTGCCCAATCTCCGGTGATTCTCATCAGCGGTGAGCAGTTATCAACAGTTGAATACGGTATCTTGCAGGTTCCGATTTTCGGCGCACTGATTATTGGTAACCTGACACTGGCGAAATTGAGCGGTAAAACCAGTATTCCGCAGCTTATCCGCTATGGTGCTGGCCCGATGATTATTGGCCTGATGATTGCCGCCGGCTCAACACTCTACTCATCTCATGCTTATCTGTGGATGACCGCCGGTCTGAGCCTCTATGCCTTTGGTATCGGCCTGGCGAACGCCGGTTTGGTACGGCTGACGCTATTCTCCAGCGATATCAGTAAAGGGACGGTGTCAGCCGCCATGGGGATGATCAGTATGATGGTCTTCACCTTGGGGATTGAATTTGCCAAAGTGGCATATCTGTGGGGGAACAGCGGTATCTTCAATCTGTTCAATTTAATCAGTGGCTTACTGTGGTTGGCTTTAGTGATGATTTTTATCCGCCGCCAGCCAGACTCATTAGCTGCGGAGTAATATTGCAGGAGGCGTGTCACTTAATATCTGTTAGACAGACTTAATGCACGCCCCCGCTCAGAGGCTCAGTTCACAGAAGAAAATAACCCACTATCACGCAATAAATGGTCATTGCCCCGACGACGGGTGAAGCCGCTGCGGTCAAAGAATTCAAGGATTTGAATCGCCAGTTTGCGGCCAATCCCCAGCCTATCACGGAAATCTGCTGCGCTGGCGCTACCTTGGCTGGCATCCAGTTCACGCACCAAATCAGCAAACTGCTCAATACGCTGACTCAAATAGTAGCGGTCCGGGACAATTGCGGTGATGTGGCCCAGCTGAGCGGCTTTGCGTAATACACCGCGCATCTCACTTTCATCCATTCCCAGCTCTGTGGCTAAGTCCCGCACCCACCATGGAGAGTCAACAAAATTGGGGGCAACTTGCTGCCATAGCGCCTGTTCTTGTGCAGTAAATCCCAACCCATGATTGGGCAGATGCAACCAGCCGCGCGTATTTTTTAATGTGCCCTGCGCCAGCATATTGTCAATCAAACGAAACACGAGCGCTTCATCCAATGTCGGCAATGCCATGCGCCGCAAACGTGCCCGCCCTAACCCTAACTGGTCACTATGTTGCTGATGATACAGGCACAAAACGTGCAATAAGGTTTGTTGTGCTTGTTGGGCATGAGGGCTCGACAATGCAATATCACCCGCAACAACACAGTCAGTACCTGCCAATAATGTTGCCATATCATGGCTGTTAAGCTGACGTGCCCAACTGAACTTGCGCAAAGAAATCGGGCCTTGTGCCAAATGCAATGCCAGCACTTCGCGGTCTGTCGTTGCCTGTGCTAATGCGGTTAACCATGCTAAAAATGCCGGTTGCCGTTTACCGCGTTTGGGTACGTCCAAATGAATGACCCGCGCGCCTCCCAATGTCTTCTTCGCAGCAATGTCCCGCAGGATCAGCCGATCATTCTCAGCTAGCCACAGAGGGTTATCCAGCAATAGCTCGGCCAGTATCAGTTGGGTCTTATTATCAGATTGAGGATTGTTGAGCAGAGAGAAACGTCCAGTAATATGGCTGGCAGCATGATGTAAATGCAAAGGTTGCCAGTGCTGTATGGGTTCATCGGCATCGACGATAACCAATACTCGATCCACAGCCTCTGGCGGCTGCTGCAATAATAGCCAATCGCCGCGATTGATCTGCTCTTTACTAATATCGCCAGTGATATTTAGCGCGATACGCTGACCAGCTTGCGCTTGCTGCGTATCCTGGTTTTGAGCATGTATGCCCCGCACCCGCACTGGGCAATCACTGCCCGTGAGCCATAGAGTGTCACCCACCGCCACTTTGCCCGCTAACGCCGTGCCTGTGACCACTAAACCTGCGCCTTTCACACTGAAAGCGCGGTCGATAGCCAGCCGAAAACGCCGCTGCAATCGGCCATTATTTTCATCTTGCTGATAGGATTGCGCCAGATGATCGCGCAATTCGCTAATACCGCGGCCAATCGTCGCGGCAGTTACAAATAGAGAGACTTGCTCGGCTTGCCAGCCTTGGGCCAACAGTTCTGTCATCACCTGCTGGCGAACCTGCGCGATACGCTCGCCATCAACTCGGTCGGCCTTCGTCAGCGCGACAGTCAATCTCGGGCGGCCCGTCAGTCGCAAAATAGCTAAGTGCTCACGGGTTTGCGCCATCACGCCATCATCACAAGCCACCACCAGCAAAGCATGATTAATACCGCCCACGCCCGCCAACATATTGGCAAGAAATTTCTCATGCCCAGGGACATCAATAAACCCGATAATGCTGCCATCAGGTTGGGGCCAATAGGCATAACCCAGGTCAATGGTCATGCCACGCTGCTTTTCTTCGGGTAGGCGATCAGCATTCACGCCAGTAATAGCTTGTAAAAGTGTTGTTTTGCCGTGGTCAACATGACCCGCGGTTGCAATAATCATGGTGCCAATTCCCTGAGCAAAGTTGCTTCATCCTCGAGACAGCGTAAATCTAACCATAAACGCCCATCAGCCACGCGGCCAATAATGGGTTTAGCCAAGCCACGCCAGCGCACCGTGAGAGCTTCCAGAGCGCTTCCGCTACCATCTTTAGGGGCGAATGTTACCGCCCAACTGGGTAACCGATCCACCGGTAAAGACCCACTGCCAATCTGCGACCAGCATGATTCTACAGCCAGTGTAAAATCAGCACCATAGCTGCCATTGAGGGCCGCCAACACCCGCTGAGCGCTCTCGGCAATATCCTGCGCCGGACGAGTCAGTAGCCGCATAGTCGGTAATAACTGACTCAAGCGATCGGGCTGCTGATAGAGACGCAAAGTCGCATCCAGCGCGGCGAGTGTCATTTTATCGGCCCGCAGCACCCGTTTGAGCGGATGTTGCTGCAATTGGTCAATCCACTGTTTTTTACCGAGAATTATCCCCGCCTGAGGGCCACCGAGCAGTTTATCTCCTGAGAAAGTCACTAAATCGACTCCCGCTGCAATCAGTTGCTGTGGCATTGGTTCCGCCGGTAAACCGTAGCGAGTCATATCCACCAGCGAACCGCTGCCCAGATCTGTTGCGGTCGGAATAGCAAATTCATGTCCCAAAACAGCCAGTTGCTGCTCCGCAACTGAGGCCGTAAAACCTTCAATACTGTAATTGCTGGTATGCACTTTCATCAGCAAGCCCGTGTGTTCATTTATGGCCTGGCGATAATCTTTCAGATGGGTTCGATTGGTGGTACCGACCTCAACCAGCTCGCATCCGGCCTGGCGCATCACATCCGGGATGCGAAAAGCACCGCCAATTTCAACCAATTCACCACGAGAAACCACCACTTGCTTTCCGGCAGCCATGACGGTTAGCATCAAAAATACCGCAGCGGCATTATTATTAACAATGCAGGCATCTTCCGCCCCGGTCAGTTCACAGAGTAAATCGGCTACCGCGCGATCACGATGGCCGCGACCTGCGCCACTCAAAGAATATTCGAGAGTCACCGCGCCACGCATGGCATCAGTGACCGCCGCAATAGCGGACTCCGCTAAAGGCGCTCGCCCTAAATTGGTGTGTAAAACAGTGCCGGAGAGGTTAAAGACGGGTTTTAAAGCGGGTTGACGTTGGCTCAGGCGTTGACGTAAAGCCGTGGGCCAATCCGTACACCAATCAGCCAATGTATGAAATTGACGAATATATTCGCGAGCTTCAGCCTGCATCAAACGCAGGGTTTCAGTTAACAATACTGCGCCATATTCATCGAGCAAAGGGGCCATTTCTGGCACCCGTAGCATACTGTCTATGGCCGGTAACTGACTGTAAAGATGATGGGGTTCTGCGCTCATAGTCACTCAGCGGGGTTAATTAAATGAGATAGAGCCAACGTTAAGTCCTATTCACCTGAAAAATTACTCACCTGTAGACCTATTCATTCGCCGGGAAACCTATTCACTTGGAAAAATAAACGGATTAATACTGCTACGGGCAAAACCCTCGCCTTCCATCTTGGCATCAAGAATCAGCGAGGCTAAATCGTCGGCAACCGCTTCGACCAGCGGATCTTTTTCCTGATACAAGATTTTCAGGTAAGTGCCACAATCACCACAGCTTTCTGCTTTCACGGCGGCTAATTCGGTGTCCAGCGACCAGTAGTTCAAATCACGGGTCTGTTCACAGTTACTGCATTTAATACGCACCACATGCCACTCGCTTTCACACAAGTTGCAATGCAAATAACGCAAACCGTTTTGAGTCCCGATATGTACCACACTGGAGACAGGAATACTGCCACATACCGGGCAGAATTGCCGATGTTCACCATATTCTGCCCGCGCTTTGCCCGGAATTTGGCTCGCCATTTGTGCCCAATACAATGATAGTGCAGCCCAGAGAAAAGGGGCTTTTTCACTGCCAACATTAGCAAATTCGCGATTTAACAGGGCGTCTGCGTACAATTCCAGCTCATGTACTGACGACTTATCCAAATTATCCAGCACCGCCACAATATGATCAGGAGCATCATGGCGTAACTCAGCAATCAATGCTGATAATAGCTTACGCCAGTGATCAGTGCGGGGAAAAACACTCAAATCCAGAGGCGGTTTGCCACTGGCAGCAGATTGCGTCAGCTCAGCCTGCATATCCAACACCAGTGGGTGGTCGTACAGTGCTTTTTGCTGCGCTTGCGTGATCTTAGCTGCAAAATCCAGATAGTCAGCCAGCGGGTTATCCAGCGCTAACTGCTGTAAACGCTCAGTGCGCCGGGTATACAGGCTTTTTAAATTCGCGAAAAGTAACGGCGGGATATTCCCCGCCGTTGTACCTTTTTCGCGCTGCTGCCCAAGTTGATCTTTAGGGACAATGCGAATACTCATCAGGGTTTCTCTTCCTGTTTTTTCTGAAGCTGCCTTTTGGCGCTAACCTCACGATACCAACGCGGGTGGTGTTTTTTAGCCCATGCATCAGGGACCCAACCTTCCACCATCGCGGTAATCGTGCCTTTCACCCACAGGGCGGCATAGATATGCACCATAATCACGATAATCAGCCCTACCGCCGCCAGCGAATGCACCAGCAGAGCCAGGCGAATCAGTGGAATTGGGAAAGAAGGCGCGAAATAAGGCCGCCAAATCACCACGCCACTGGCCAGCAATAACACCAAGCTGATAATAGCAGCCCAGAATACGCATTTCTGCCCAAAATTATAGCGCCCCGTGTCTCCCACTTCCTCATTCATGGCGATTTTATGGATATTTTTAGCCCACTCCAGGTCTTCCTTGTTGATCAAGTTATGTTTCCAGTAACGGAAAAACATGATGAGGAAGGCGGCGAACATAATCACCCCGGCGAAGGGGTGAAGGATACGCGCCAGCTGTGGCGTACCAAAAATATTCATCAGCCAATTAAATGACGGGAAGAAGAACCCCAGACCACTGATGGCCGCTAATATGAAACAAAAAGCCACTATCCAGTGGTTGATTCGCTCCGGCGCACTGTAGCGCTGGATCCGTTTTTCTTTTTTCATTTCCGCGTCTCCCCGTCGTCTGAGTGTTCAGCGGTGGTTGGCTCAGGAGCCTTGGATGCCGTATCGGAAGGCGTGGAATCCGGTTTATCGTCTTCATCCTCTTCTTCCTCAACCCGGTTCGGGCCGACGCCCACGTAGTGGAAAATACTGGCAGCAAAGGTCGCAGCAAAGCCGATCGCCGCCAGTGGTTTCCAGATACCTTTCCAGAAGGTGACCGTCGGGCTGATAGTTGGGTTCTCCGGCAATCCATGATAAAGCTGAGGTTTATCAGCATGATGCAGAACATACATCACGTGGGTGCCCCCAACGCCTGCTGGGTCGTATAACCCGGCGTTATCAAAGCCACGCGTTTTCAGCTCAGCAACCCGGCCAGCGGCCACTTCTTTCATCGACTCTTTGGTACCAAAATGAATGGCCCCGGTCGGGCAGGTTTTCACACAAGCAGGTTCCTGACCAACACCAACACGATCGACGCACAGAGTACATTTGTACACCCGATTATCGTCTTTGTTCATGCGCGGCACATCAAACGGGCAACCGGCGATGCAATAACCACAACCGATACAGTGCTCTGACTGAAAGTCGACGATACCATTCGCATACTGAATGATAGCGCCCTCTGACGGACAGGCTTTCAAGCAGCCCGGATCAGCGCAATGCATGCAGCCATCCTTGCGGATCAGCCACTCCAGTTTGCCACTCTCTTCGTCTTCCACTTCAGAAAAACGCATTACCGTCCATGACTTAGCGGTTAAATCGGCAGGGTTATCATATACCCCGACGTTATGACCCACTTCATCACGAATATCGTTCCACTCCGAACAGGCCACCTGACAGGCTTTGCAGCCGATACAGGTGGTGACGTCGATAAGCTTGGCCACCTCTTGTTGGTGGTTACGATCCTGTGGCGGCGGCGTAAGGGAGTTGGTGCCAGAGCGCCGGATAATGTCTTGAGTTTGCAGTGACATAGGTTCTCTCCGTTACACCTTTTCCACGTTGACCAGGAACGCCTTGAACTCTGGCGTTTGCGTATTAGCATCACCGACAAACGGTGTCAGGGTGTTGGCAATAAAGCCTTTTTTCGCCACCCCTTCGTAACCCCAGTGGATCGGGATACCAATAGTGTCAACTTCCTGCCCATGAACATTCAGCGTACGAATACGTTTGGTCACCACTGCCTTGGCTTTGATGTAGCCGCGGTTAGAGCTGACTTTCACGGTATCGCCCTGCTTAATGCCCTTTTTCGCTGCCAGTTTTTCGCCAATTTCCACAAACTGTTCTGGCTGGGCGATAGCATTGAGCAACGCATGCTTAGTCCAGTAATGGAAATGCTCGGTCAGACGATAAGTGGTGCCGACATACGGGAACTGCACATGAGAACCCATTGCAGCCAAATCGTCTTTAAAGACGCGCGCGGCGGGGTTGGAAACCACATTCGGATGCAGTGGGTTAGTCCCCAACGGCGTTTCGAATGGCTCATAGTGTTCCGGGAACGGCCCTTCTGCCATTTTATCAATAGCAAACAGACGGCCCATGCCCTCAGGTTGCATAATGAATGGCCCGACATCACTTCCCGGTGCTGCGGCACTGTAATCAGGGATATCAACGCCACCCCATTTGGTGCCATCCCACTCCAGCAACTGGCGTTTCGGATCCCAAGGTTTACCTTGTGGGTCAGCGGACGCGCGGTTGTACAGAATGCGGCGGTTAAGCGGCCATGCCCATGCCCAGCCCAGCGTATTGCCAAGGCCTGATGGATCAGCATTATCGCGCCGTGCCATCTGGTTGCCCGCCGGTGTCCAGCTACCGGCGAATATCCAACAGCCACTGGCGGTGGTGCCGTCATCGCGCAGGTGAGCAAAGGTGCTGAGCTGCTCGCCTTTTTTGACCAGAATTTTACCATCGGCATCGGTGATATCAGCCAGTGCTTTACCATTACTTTCCTGTGCCACTTCTTCTGGCTCTGGATTGTCTGGCGTCAGGTAATCCCAGGTCATATTGAGCACCTGTTCTGGCACGGCACCACCTTCCCGGCGGTACATATCACGTAGACGACTAAAGATGCCCGCCAAAATAGCGCCATCGTTCAATGCTTCGCCCGGCGCATCGGCTCCTTTCCAGTGCCATTGCAGCCAGCGGCTGGAGTTAACGATTGAGCCGTTTTCCTCAGCAAAACAACTGGATGGCAAGCGGAACACCTCAGTTTGAATTTTCGATGGATCGACATCGTTAAATTCACCGTGGTTTTGCCAGAAATTCGAGGTTTCCGTATTGAGCGGGTCAATAGTTATCAGGAATTTCAGTTTCGACAGTGATGCGACTACTTTGTTTTTGTTCGGGAACGACGCGACCGGGTTAAAGCCCTGGCAAATATAGCCATTCACTTTACCCTGCGACATCATCTCGAAATACTGCAATACGTCGTAGCCTTTATCCCACTTCGGCAACCAGTCGTAGCCCCAGCCATTCTCTTTCTGGGCATTGTCACCGTAGAAACTTTTCATCAGGCTGACGAAGAATTTCGGGTAATTACTCCAGTAGTTAACCTGGCCCGGCAACAGAGTTTTCGGCGTATTGGCCTTCAGGTAAGTCTCAATATCTGGCTGTTTTTCAGACGGCAGGTTCAGGTAACCCGGCAAGCTTTGCGACAGCAAGCCAAGGTCAGTTAAGCCCTGAATATTAGAATGGCCGCGCAAGGCGTTAATTCCGCCCCCCGCCATCCCCATATTGCCGAGCAGCAACTGGATCATCGCCATCGTACGGATGTTCTGCGCGCCAACCGAGTGCTGTGTCCAGCCCAGTGCATATAGGAATGTGGCGGTTTTATTGGACACACTGGTTTCTGCGAGATATTCGCAAACCTGCAAGAAATCTTCTTTTGGCGTGCCGCAAATGTTGGAAACCACATCTGGCGTATAACGGCTGACGTGTTCTTTCAGCAAATTCCACACACAGCGTGGGTCTTGCAGTGTGACATCGCGTTTGGCAAAGCCGTTTTCATCCAGCTGGTAATTCCAGGTGGTTTTATCGTATTTGCGATTTTCGGCGTCATAACCACTGAATAAACCGTCATCGAAGGTAAAGTCTTCCCGCACCAGCAAGCTGGCGTTGGTATAAGCTTCGACGTATTCGCGGTTAATTTTGTTGTTGGTCATCAGATACAACAACACGCCGGACAGGAACGCAATATCGCTACCGGAGCGGATTGGCGTATAGAAATCAGCCACCGATGCAGTACGAGTAAAGCGTGGGTCTATCACCAGCAACTTAGCATTGTTGTGGATTTTGGCTTCCATCGCCCAGCGGAACCCCACCGGATGCGCTTCTGCCGCATTACCGCCCATGACGATAATTAAGTCTGCGTTCTTGATGTCAACCCAGTGGTTTGTCATCGCACCGCGACCAAATGTTGGAGCAAGACTTGCTACCGTTGGTCCGTGTCAGACACGTGCTTGGTTGTCTACGGCAAGCATGCCGAGAGCGCGACTAAATTTTTGGGTCAGATAACCCGTCTCATTACTGGATGCAGAAGCACACAGCATACCGGTACTCAGCCAACGGTTGACGGTCACGCCCGCATCGTTGGTCTTAATGAAATTAGCGTCCCGGTCTTCTTTCATCAGCTTGGCAATGCGGTCAAATGCATCATTCCAAGTGATTCGCTGCCATTTGTCTGAACCTGGCGCGCGGTATTCTGGGTATTTCAAGCGGCTTTCGCTGTGGATAAAATCTACCAGCCCGGCACCTTTAGGGCACAATGCACCCCGGTTTACCGGATGATCTGGATCCCCTTCAATGTGGAAAATACTCTCTTTGGCGTTTTTAGCACCATCGCCGAGGCTATACATCAAAAGCCCGCAACCGACGGAGCAATATGTGCAGGTATTCCGCGTTTCACGGGCGCGCAGCAATTTATAATTGCGCGTTTCCGCCAGCGCCACTGACGGCGTAAAGCCGAGTGCCGCGACCGTGGTTCCTGCCATACCGCCAGCGCAGATCTTAAAGAACTGCCTTCTGCTGACCTGCATGGGTCTCTCCTTCATCTCACGATTGTCACAATGTTTAAATTTAAAATTCAGATCTCGCTTCCTTCAACAAAACCAGAAGCGTTAAAATCGCTTTCGCGATATCACCTTTATCGGTGTGGGATACATTCCTGTATAAATGGAATTATACCCATACCATTCTTAATGTGAATGTTACCACATTGTGATTATGGGTTATAACTTTCAGGGCCGCATAGTGAGCCAGATCAAACCTTCAGATATTGACCTTTCCACCGGAATTTGCGGTGCCAGACAACTTAACGTGCTACAGCGCCATCAAATGGCGGAGCCGCAATTAGATTGGCTGGCAGAAGAAGTGCCGGTAGCACTGGTGTACAACGGCATTTCTCATGTCGTGATGATGGCCACCCCTAAAGATTTAGACGCTTTCGCGCTGGGGTTTTCGTTATCAGAAGGGATTATTGTTGCGCCACAAGAAATCTATGCCATTGATGTCACCCCCGGCTGTAATGGCATAGAGGTTAACATTGAGCTATCCAGCCGCCGCTTTGCTGGCTTAAAAGAGCGCCGTCGAGCTATGGCCGGCCGCACTGGCTGTGGCGTCTGCGGTATTGAGCAACTGGATGATATCTTCCGCCCAATCACCCCCTTGCCGTTCACGCAAACCTTTGATCTCAATAATTTGGATGGCGCACTCGCACAGCTCAAACAAGTGCAAACTGTGGGCCAACTGACCGGCTGCACCCATGCTGCCGCCTGGATAAATCGTCAGGGGGAATTATTGGGAGGTTGTGAAGATGTCGGCCGCCATGTGGCACTGGATAAATTGCTCGGAGTTCGGGCTAAACAGCCGTGGGAGCAAGGCGCTGTGCTGGTTTCCAGCCGTGCCAGCTATGAGATGGTACAGAAAACGGCCATGTGCGGGGCCGAAATTTTATTTGCTGTTTCTGCTGCAACAACCTTAGCTGTGGAAGTCGCCGAGCGCTGTAATCTCACCTTGGTTGGCTTCAGCAAGCCCGGTCGGGCAACAGTGTATACTCATCCGCAACGGATTAGGGAATAGAAAAACCACACAATAAGTACGGCATTGATAATCATTTTCAATATCATTTAATTAACTATAATGATCGGAATGCTTACGCGGTGCTTACTTTTTTTTGTGCCGCCCTACACCTACGGAGACGATGATTATGAGTTACTCACTGCCATCACTGCCTTATGCTTATGACGCCCTGGAACCACACTTCGATAAGCAGACGATGGAAATCCATCACACCAAACACCACCAAACCTATGTTAACAATGCAAACACGGTGTTGGAGAGCTTCCCTGAGCTGGCTAAACTGAGTGTTGAAGATCTGATCAAAGATCTGGACAAAGTCCCAGCTGAAAAACGCACCTTTATGCGTAATAACGCCGGCGGCCATGCTAACCACAGCCTGTTCTGGAAAGGCCTGAAACTGGGTACCACTCTGACCGGTGACCTGAAAGCCGCTATCGAGCGCGATTTTGGCAGTGTTGACAGCTTCAAAGAAAAATTTGAGCAAGCTGCGGCAACACGTTTCGGTTCAGGCTGGGCTTGGCTGGTACTGAAAGACGACGGCAAACTGGCTGTTGTTTCCACCGCTAACCAAGACAGCCCGCTGATGGGCGAAGCCGTTTCTGGCGCATCAGGCTTCCCGATTGTTGGCCTGGATGTGTGGGAACATGCTTACTATCTGAAATTCCAAAACCGCCGCCCAGACTACATCAAAGCATTCTGGAACGTCGTTAACTGGGACGAAGCAGCAGCGCGTTTCGCTCAAGCTAAGTAATTAACCCGCACCCTTATCACGCCTTAAATGGCACGGTATCGGGATTGAATCAATGCCAGCAAGATAACCCTTGCTGGCATTTTTTATTGTTAAAGTTTAACCAAATCCTGCCGATAGTTTGTTCAAGAGAGATATGGGTATTTATGGCATTAATCTCTGGGCTATGACTCAAAAAATGACGCCATAAAAACGTTAGGGAAAGCACTCTTGCCAAGGCTGCCCCACATACCGCCAGTTCCTCGAAATCCTCTAATAATTAGACCTTCCCAAACTCACCTACGCTGATTGATTTGCAGCAAAAACACCGCATAACGGAGAAGAACATGGCAGCATTTAGCAAAGTTTTTGGTAACTTTGAGAACGTGAAAGTCGGTAAAAAGCTCGGATTAAGCTTTTTCCTGATGTTGTTGTTGGTTGGCATTATCGCTGGTACCACCGCATATCATTTCTCCGTTATTGAAGAGCATGCTTATAAAGTCGACTTGAGCTACAAAATTAATGATGAAGCCAATCAGGCAAAATATAACCGTGCGCTATATGAACGCACCTATGACCTGAAATACATCAAAGAAAACTCTGAGCATATCAATAAGATAAAAGCCTTACTCTCTCAAAGTAGTGAGCTTGGCTGGTCAGAAGATAATCGTAAAACGATCAGCAACATTGCCGATGTAGTAGAAGAGTATCTGCAACAACAAGCTAATTTTGTCAACGCAGTGGCCCATAAGGACGACGTGCGCAAAAGTTGGAATATCTCTGAAACTCAGAAGAACCTCAACGAATTACAACAAAGCTTGCTCAATGAGGGCGCGGATACCAACACCCAAATTCTACTGGCAGAAATGAACCAAAAGTTAATGACCGTGCGCTATAACGCGCGTGGCTTATTGTTGGATCGCAATCAGGATGCAGAATCTTCATTAATAACGTCTATCAATATTGCTAACAGTGCCGCAAATGCTTTCATGCCCGTGTTATCAGCCGAACAGCAAAAGCTTTTAGCGCCGGTTATCTCCAGCCTCAGCAGCTATAAAGACAACGTGTTGGCGTATTTACCGGCTTATCAGCAAGAGTTGGAAGTCGGTAAAGTAATGGAATCTAGTGCCAATGAGTTGAATAAGTTGGCAACCCATCTGTTCACCCAAGAGCTACAAGGCACCCACGACGAAATCAATAATGCGCAATTGCAGTTAGCCATTACTGTCATTGCCGCCCTGCTATTTGGGTTGTTAATTTCATGGCGCATGACCCGCCAAATTACCGTGCCACTGCGAACCACACTCGCCATGGCTGAGCGCATTGCAACGGGTGATTTAACCGCAGCAACTACTTCGACCCGAACTGATGAATTGGGTCTGCTGATGAATGCTGTTGCCCGGATGAATGAAAATCTGCGCGCCATGATTGACGAAATTCGTATTGGCGTCAGTCAGGTATCTCATGCCTCCGGTGAGATTGCCGCAGGCAATACCGATTTATCATCCCGTACTGAACAGCAAGCTGCGGCAGTAGAAGAAACCGCGGCCAGTATGGAGCAATTAAATGCCACGGTTAAACAGAATGCCGATAATGCCCACCATGCTAATCAGCTCGCGACAGAGGCATCACAAACCGCACAGCAAGGTGGCAAGCTGGTTAATGATGTCGTACGCACCATGAATGATATTTCTGGTAGCTCTAAACGGATTTCTGAAATCACCTCGGTGATTAACAGCATTGCTTTCCAGACTAATATTCTGGCCTTGAATGCGGCGGTTGAAGCGGCTCGTGCTGGTGAGCAAGGCCGTGGCTTTGCCGTGGTGGCCAGCGAAGTGCGTAATCTGGCACAACGCAGTGCGCAAGCAGCGAAAGAAATTGAGGGGTTGATCGGCGAGTCAGTATCTCAAGTGAATGCCGGGACATCGCTGGTACAAAATGCAGGTCAAACGATGGAAGATATTGTCCGCTCAGTTACTCATGTGCGCGATATCATGGCAGAAATTGCCTCGGCCTCCGATGAGCAAAGCCGTGGTATCACACAAGTCAGCCAGGCTATTTCGGAAATGGACAGCACCACTCAACAAAATGCCGCATTAGTGGAAGAGTCCGCCGCCGCCGCCGATTCACTGGCGGAACAAGCTATCTTACTGGCGCAAGCTGTGGCGGTGTTCCGCCTGTCCGAAGCGGAAACTGAGTCTGTTCAGAGCAATACAACTGCCCCGCGGATAACCCCACCTCGCGCAGCACCAGAAACCCATCGTACCCAACAGCAGGATAACTGGGAAACCTTCTGATTCTGCGTTAAACCTTGGAACCCTGCCGTCAGGCAGGGTATTCTGAGCCTCCGAGCTGAGCACAGACAAGGAGAGCAGATGAAATATCTACAGGTTTATATCGGCAAAATTGAGCCTTACAGCGGCAGTTCCCCCAGTGCCATTGGCAAACGTCAGGTGCAAGGCGGCATTATGCTCACGCCTCTCGGATTGGAGGGGGATGAACAGGCCGAAACTCGCTTCCACGGCGGCCCAGACCGGGCGTTATGTCATTATCCCCGTGAGCATTACACTCACTGGGCCCAGCAATTCCCTGAACAGGCTGATATTTTCTCTGCCCCAGCTTATGGTGAAAACATATCAACCCTCGGCATGACCGAGAAAAATGTATTTATGGGGGATATCTATCGCTGGGGAGATGCAATCATTCAGGTGACTCAACCGCGCTCACCTTGCTACAAACTCAACTTCCATTTTGCTATCGAGGATATGTCAGTGCTGATGCAGCAAATCGGCTACTGCGGTTGGTTGTATCGGGTAATTTCACCCGGCAAAGTCAGTGAAAACCATCCTTTGACACTATTAGCACGGACCAGTGATATCTCCGTATCTGAAGCCATTGCCATTGCCTGGCACATGCCGTTCGATGAAGAACAGTATCGCCGCTTATTGGCAGTATCCGGGCTATCGGCCAGTTGGAGCAAAACCATGCTGACGCGTCTTGCGCAAGGAAAGATAGAAGATTTCAATCGGCGATTGCTGGGGAATATCTAGGAATTAAGATAATTGATTAACAATTTTGAAAAACAAACCGGGTAGCGGGCATGCCATCCACCCGGATTGTTCAAAGCCGTTAATCAGAACGCTTTTGGGGCGTAACCGGTCACTTCTTTCAAGCCCATTTCACGGCCTAATGCAGTCATTGGGTGAACAACCACAATACCGCGCACCGCTTTCTTCAAAGAGCCCATATCGGCTTGCTCTTTCTTGGTAATGGCACGGCTAAAGGGCAGTTGAGCCAGTTTCTGGGCTTCAGCACTCAGGTTTTTAACCCGCACCTCTTTCAAACGCTGAATTTCAGCCGCCAGCTTCTCTTTTTCTTTCATATGCTGAGCGATCAAATCCATATTACCCTGCTGGATAACAATTGGATCTTTATGATTCAGCGCATCCAGCATGTCGCTTAGACGTTTAATTTCTGCATGTTCTTTCATAGTATTGGCCCGTACATGCCTCTAATGGGCACGATATTTCGCTAAAGTTGGAGATAGAATAGCACTGATTGTGCATCAAGATGGATAGTGTATCAGGATGCATCTCTTTCAGCAGCAGCCTCCTGTACTGGCAGCCACTGCATTCCAGCGGGTAAGCCACTAATTTCACATGCAACCGCCCCCAACCGCTCCAATGCTCCGGTATAACGGCTATTGAACGGATAACAGCAGGACAGGCGAAATGCATTGCGATAACGGCCACTGGGCGAATAAAGCGTCCCCGGAGTTAGACAAATCTGCTCTTGCAACATTTGATGGAACAGTGCGACGGTGTCAACGCTATCAGGGAATTCCACCCAAAAGACAAATCCGCCCGCTGGCTGTGTCACTGTGGTTCCCCGTGGGAAGTTGTGGGTTATCAGTTGTTGGGCTTGCTGGACTTGCTGCGCATAACGGCGGCGCAAGCTACGCAGATGGTGGTCATAGCCGCCAGATTCAAGGAACAGTGCCAGAGTCTCCGACAACAACATCGGCTCCGCCATCGACGACACCGCTTTTAGCTTGTGCAATGCTTCTGCGAAGCGCCCCCCGTCAATCCAGCCAACACGGAAATCCGGTGCCAGCGTTTTGGTAAAACTAGAGCAAAACAGCACCCAGCCGTCACGATCGAAGGCTTTAACTGCTGGCGACAGAGTCGAGCCAAATTGAATTTCGGCATATAACCCATCTTCAATTAATGGCACTTGATGATCGTTCATCAACTGTGCCAGCCGTTTTTTCGCGGCGAGTGGCATGGTATAGCCCAAAGGATTCTGCACCGTCGGCATAGCAATCAGTGCATTTAAACGCCCCTCTTCAAGCAACAACTCCAATACATCCAATGAGATACCTTGCTGCGGGTCTGTCGGGATCTCCACAGCTTTCAACCCGAGGCTAGCCAATAAGGGCATCAGATAGAAATAAGTCGGCGACTCCAGCCCGACACAATCCCCCGGTTTGGTGGTCACCCGTAGCGCCAATTGCAGCGCCTCCATACACCCGTGGGTAATGGTGATATCCGCCGGATCGGCCAACATCCCTAACGTCATAGCACGGCGAGCGATTTGCTGGCGCAGCCGCTGGCTACCGGGTGGTAAAGAATATTGACTGATTAATTGTGGTTCACGGCGCAATAAGGAAGCCATGATGCGGCCCAGTTTAGCACTTGGATAAAAATCGCCGGTCTGCGGGCAGGCCAGCGAGATGTTAGTAAAGCGCGAGTTTTGTTGCGCAGCAAACACTGTATCAATCAAATCCAGCACTTCATCCACCGGTTTGCCCACGGTGGCCGTTGGCACCACGGCGGTTGACGGGCTACAAACATAAAAACCCGACTGCGGACGGGCCTCAATCAGGCCGCGGTCTTCCAGTGTGCGATACGCGGCCACCACGGTATTGATGCTCACCTGGTGGCTCTGCGCGTAACCCCGCACCGAGGGCAGGCGGCTACCCGCCAAGAGACTGCCATTTTTAATGGCTTGCGCCAAATTGTCGGCCACTTGTAAGTAGCGAATTTCGTTCATAACAAGGGACATGGTGACAGTTCTCCGCTGGATGAATGGGTACAGTTTGGCGCTATCAGAACTGTACCCATAACAATAGATAACTTCTGCTTCTGACGCCATCACGGATTGATGTTTATGCTGAATCTCTTGATAACATTAATAGGATTGCCCCCATGCTAGACAGCGCTTTTATCAGTTACGTCACCGTCATGTCGATAACCCCTGGCCCTAACAACCTGCTATTGGCTGCCTCTGGTGTCAATTTTGGTTTACGCCGTACTTTCCCGATGATGTTGGGAATTACTTTTGGTTGTGCGCTGCAATGCGCATTAATGACCACATTGCTAGCCTTGGTTCTCAGTTGGGTGGGAGTTGTTCGCCTGCCATTAGTCACATTGGGTGGCGGTTATCTACTGTGGCTATCCTGGAAAATATTTCATTCCGGCACCCCTAATGCCCGGGATAGCGAGCACCCCATGGGATTTATTCAGGGGGCATTGTTTCAAGCAATTAACCCAAAAGCATGGCTGATGGCAATGAATGTCGCCATCTTATTCACCCCACGCGAAGGGGCGACACTGAGCCATACACTGATGATTGTGGGCGGCTTCGCTTTATTAAATCTGCCGTGTGTGGCGGTTTGGGCGGTGATGGGCGATCAGTTGCGTCATGCGCTGCGAGTCAATTGGAAATTACGGCTATTTAATGGTGTGATGGGCGGTTTGATGGCAATAACCGCATTGTGGCTGTTGGCTGATGAATGGCTAAGTGCCATGGCGTGATTCAAGCGTGGCCGAGTGGGGAGAGCTTGGAGACTTGTTTCTGACTGATGCGGGAGAGCAATTCAGTTATCGATAACACCATAGTTGAGCGCACCATTTGCTGATAACGCTGGCGTTGCATGGCAATCAGCGAAGCATCTGCTTCATCCGGGCGTAAAAATGTCGGCACCGGCGGCAGCTCAGCCACACAATGCAATTCACCAAATGGCCCGAGAATTTCGTCATCGGTAAAACGATACTCGGTGCCATCGTGATTCAGCTCTTCACGCAGCGCCATTAATAGCTCAGCATCTTCATATTCATGGCGGGTAATCACCCCCAAGGCATAAACCAACTTCAGCCGGACAGATAACTCCCCCAGCGGCCCATCCCCCACTAGCAATGGCTCCACGGCATACTTCACCGCATAGTCATCTTTACGAAAAACCTGCACCACGAGAATGTTCAACGCCTCTGCCAATAATTCGACAGCAGCCATCAAGAAACTCCGAACGGTCTTGCCCGCGTTCAGATGTTCAAGTACCCGATTCTCAAATGCCTGTGTTTTCTCAATCATCGTTTGTCACTGGGGTGGTTGCTGATTATCAGGCTATCAAAGGATAAATACCGCGCAATCTGACACGGTATTTATCCCCGTCATACTTCAAGCCGCATGTGCGTTGGCTACATTCAATCACCCGAATCACTGACTACAGTAAGCTCATCGGGATTCTCTGCTTGCCGCCTTCCTGCAACTCGAACTATTTAGGGTATATCCCCTAACAAAACGGAATTAGTGCGTCAGCTTGTCCTGCATGGCGTTATACACACTCACCGCCTGTTCCACAACCTCGCTATCAGCTGGCAGACCGGAAATTTGAGCAAGGGTGGCTTTCGGCCCCAATTTAGCCAGTAATTCAACCAATTCCTGTGCTTGCGGATCCTGCTCGCTGCGATAACTCATCGCGGCAGCAATGCCGGTCACCAGATTATTGTGCGGCAACTGATATTCCAGTGTCCCCAACAGCGGTTTGATCAAACGGTCACCGGCGCTGAGTTTACGCAGCGGCTGACGGCCAACACGCTCAACATCATCATGCAGGTAAGGGTTTTCAAAACGGGAGAGAATTTTATTGATGTAAGCAGCATGTTTTTGTGGATCAAAAGCATAGCGTTTAATCAGTACCGCACCGCTCTCTTCCATCGCGCCTTTCACCGTCTGGCGAACAGCAGGGTCTAAGATGGCATCACGAATAGTTTGGTGACCGGCAAGCTGGCCCAAATAAGCCGTAATGGCATGCCCAGTATTCAGAGTGAAGAGTTTGCGCTCGACAAAAGCCATCAGGTTATCAGTCAGTTCCATCCCAGCGATTTGTGGTGGCTGCCCTTTAAACTGAGTGCCATCGACAATCCACTCGCTGAATGTTTCTACCGTCACCGCCAGAATATCCGTACTGCCCGCTTCTGATGGCGGCACAATCCGGTCGACGGCAGAATCAACAAAACCAACATGTTGCTCAACCCATGCTTGCTCATTCTCTGGCAAAGCTGCAAAAACATGCTGTTTTAACTGGCTGGTGCCACGGACCATATTCTCACAAGCAATAATATTCAGCGGACGAGTGTTGCCTTGTTGATGACGAGCAATCAAACCTTGTGCCACGGTGCCAGCAATACGGGCCAGAATTTGTGGGCCAACTGCGGTAGTGACAATATCAGCATCAGCAATCAGTGCCACAACTTCTGGGCTACCACTGTTAACTGCGCTAACATTTTTCACTTCTTCAACACGCGCTTGCTCACCCACAACATTAACCTGATAACTATTACGCTTATTCAGCTCATCCAACAGCGGCTGATTAACATCTGCGAAAGTGAGTTTTGCACCGGCATCAGCAAGAAGTTTACCAATGAAGCCCCGGCCAATATTACCTGCGCCAAAATGTAATGCTTTCATGTTTTTTACCTTTTGCTGTAAAAGGGCCGTTTACTCCCAACGGCCCTATTCAGTTATGACTGGGCGACTTTTACCACCCAGTTACTTTTACCGCCAAGCTATTTTTTACCGCCCAATAAATCCAGCACTTCTTGTACGCTAGTCGTGTTGCTTAAACGCTCAATGACTGAATCGTCATCTAACGCATTGGTCAGGCTGGTAATTACCTGGATGTGCTCATTGTTACGAGCAGCAATACCAATGACCAGACGAGCCACTTCGTCTTCTTCTTCACCAAAACGCACACCTTCAGGATATTGGCAGAACACCACACCTGTTTTCAGTACACGGTCTTTAGCTTCAATGGTGCCGTGTGGCACGGCGATAGATTCGCCCAGATAAGTGGAAGTCAGTTTTTCACGTTCCAACATGGCTTCAACATATTCTGGCTCGACATAACCGCCTTTCACTAACTGCTCACCGGCAAAGCGAATGGCCTGCTCTTTCGTCACCGCATGTTGATTGAGGAAAATATTCGCCGCACTCAACTTGAACAGATTGGCTTCAGATGGCTCAAAGCTATCATCCAGCGTTTCGATGACTTTCTGGGTTTTCTCCGTCGCATTACCCGCTTCAACTAAACGAGTCGTCAGGTTGGTATACAACTGGCTGTCCAAGAAGTTAGTCAGCGAAATATGCTGCGCTTGTGGTGCATGACGCATGGCTCGCTCGGTCAAATCACGGTGAGTGATAACCAAATCAACATCTTCTGGCAGGTTATTGATAGCGCAGTTAGTGACCGAGATGTACTTCAGACCCGCATCTTGGACTTTCTTGCGCAACACCCCTGCCCCCATCGCGCTAGAACCCATACCGGCATCACAGGCTACGATGATTTTACGAACAGTGCTCAAATCACCAGCAGCAGCGGCTGCATTGGCGGCTTGTGCGCCTTTAGATTGAGCTTTCATGTCTTGCATGCGACGGGTTGCATCTTCCAGGCTGTCTTCTTCGTCATCTTTCACTTTAGAGGTTTTCAGCAAGATAGCTGACACCACGAAAGACACAGCAAAAGCAGCTGTTACCGCAGCAATGTTGGCAAAGTATGCGCCTTTCGGTGTCATCGCCAATACCGCCAAGATAGAACCAGGAGAAGCTGGAGATACCAGGCCGCCATTCAGCACAGTCAGAGTGAACACACCGGTCATACCGCCCAGAATCACCGCCAGCAATAAGCGTGGGTTCATCAGAACGTATGGGAAATAGATTTCGTGGATACCACCGAAGAAGTGGATGATAGCCGCGCCGCCAGCAGATTGTTTGGCATTACCTTTACCGAAGAACATATAAGCCATCAATACACCTAAACCTGGGCCTGGGTTAGCTTCGATCAGGAAGAAGATAGACTTACCGGTTTCAGTGGCCTGCTGGATACCCAGAGGTGAGAAGATACCGTGGTTGATGGCGTTATTCAGGAACAGGATTTTGGCCGGTTCAACAAAGATTGACGTCAATGGCAGCAGGTTATTCGCAACCATGATGTGCACGCCTTTAGCCAGCACATGAGACAATACTTCAACCAATGGGCCAATCGCCATAAAGGCCAGAATAGCCAACAACATACCGATAATACCGGCTGAGAAGTTGTTAACCAGCATCTCAAAGCCGCTTTTGATTTTACCTTCAACCCAACGGTCAAAGTGTTTGATTGCCCAGCCACCTAATGGGCCTGCAATCATGGCGCCGAGGAACATTGGCATATCCGCACCAACGATAACCCCCATGGTGGTGATAGCACCGACCACACCACCACGATCACCCCCCACCAAACGGCCACCGGTAAAACCGATCAGCAGTGGTAACAGGTAGGTGATCATCGGGCCAACCAGTTTGGCTAGCGTTTCATTTGGCAACCAACCGGTTGGGATAAACAGTGCGGTGATAATACCCCAGGCGATAAATGCGCCGATATTGGGCATAACCATGTTACTGAGGAATCGGCCAAAATTTTGAATTCTGACCTTTGCGTCTGGTGAAAACATAAAACACCCCTATTGGTACGCGCTAACAATAAGAGCGCGATATAATTGTTTTGTTGAGGCAGTTCTGCAAAACCCGCCGGTGTTATCGAATACAAACACGCTGTATGCAAAACAAACTCTAGCATGCTCTTTTACTCACGCGTAGCTCACCCATTTTATGTGACACAAATCACACACAAACCCCCATCATAGGGGTGTATTTGTTGATCAAGATCACACTATTGAGGTGTAAGAAAGCCACGGCGGAGAATTTTTAAGCTAAAAATGACCAATATAGTGATATATGTCACATTTTTATGGTGGCCATTTGTTTTGAAAATGTGATGTTAATCACAAGTTATTTTTGCTCGCGGAAGCAGGATGAGACATTCACCTATCCAATACATCGACATTGAGCCGCTGACTGATAAATGTGTAATAAAACAACACTGGTAAATGTGGATGTGTGATTTTTAGTTTCGGCTGAGATTCTTTCGATGACGAGGGCATATCGAGTTAGTGTTTCGGTTGATAAACGCTCAGTAGCACTTTACCTCTGCGGCCTCAACCGGGCAGGAGGGCAAACTCAGAAGATCCAAAGGGATTACGCGCTTGTAACCCCTTTGGCGGTTGGTTGAGGTATCGGAAGCAAAGTGAGCACAAATTTCATGTCAAATGCAGCGATCAATCAACCTAAACCATCACTGCATGACACTCATGACACTCTTTTGTGCTGCCATCATCGCCGGGTACTTGGCGACCAGATTAGCCATCATCGCGTTATATTGTGCCGCTTGTTGTGCAGTTTGGAATTGAACACCACCATTATTGAAGGTGACTTGAGTCCCCTGCTGTTGCAGGAAGTCCCCAACCTGCGCCAGATCCTGCACAAAGCCAGAAACAACCGGAACGGCCGGAATCAACACATTGGTCGGCTGAGTGACCACGTTATCAAAGACTTTATTAAACACGACTTTCAGATCGTCGGGCTGCTTCAGCGCGGCCACCGCTGTATCTGCCTGTGTTTTGGCGGTGCGAATCTGCTGTACTAACAGGTTTAAAGCCCCTGCGGACTGCTGTAATGCATCGCGCTTATTGAGATAGTCCTGTGCGGTGCGAATCTCATTGATTTGCGCAATAGCGGGCGTCAAGCTGGCATCTACAGATTTACTCAGTTGCTGTGAAAAAGTCACTAAAATCGCGTAATCGCTGACATAAGGACCAAACTTTTGCTTTTGATCTTCACTCAGTGTTGGCAGTTTCATCCCACTGCGCATCACGGTGTTTTGTAGATAATCAATAAAAGCCTTACGTTGTTCTGGCTCTTTATCCCCGCAGGCGGTCAATTGGAACACCACCAGTAACGCCAGGAATGGCGCTAACCAACGCGAATATCGGGTCATATTCAGTGCAAAAGTCATGTGAAACTACTCCTGTAATAAGTACTTATTTTCACAAAATTCTATTCTTATCGCCCAACTCCAGCGTTAAGAATAGCTAAGGGGAGCGCAATACGCTCCCCTATTGCCGATCGAGTACAGGATTACTGCAACAGCGAAATATCAGCAACCTGTAAGAACAGCTCGCGTAACTTGCTCAACAATGTCAGTCGGTTAACCCGCACGGCATCGTCTTCATCCATCACCATTACGCTGTCAAAGAACTCATCGACCGTTTCCCGCAGAGTCGCTAACTGTACCAAGGCTTCTTGGTATTGACCCGCAGCAAACACCGGCTCCAGTTTATCGCGCAATACCACCAAATGTGTGGCCAGTTTCAGCTCAGCAGGCTCTTTTAACACCGAGGCACGAACATGGTCATTCAGCTTATCCGTGGACTTGGCCAGAATATTCGACACACGTTTATTGGCAGCAGCCAATGCCGCCGCGGCATCCAGAGTCCGGAAATAGGTCACCGCCTTCACCCGTGCATCAAAATCAGCCGGTTTGGTTGGTCGGCGAGCCAGAACCGCCTGAATGGTATCGACGCTATGACCTTCATCCTGATACCAGGCACGGAAGCGGCCCAGCATAAATTCAATCACTTCATCGACCACTTTGGTGTTGGTCAGCTTACTGCCATACAGGCGCACAGCCTCTTCGGTCAGCGTTTGCAGGTCCAGCGGCAAATTCTTCTCAACAATAATACGCAATACACCCAACGCCGCGCGGCGCAGAGCGAATGGGTCTTTATCGCCTTTCGGATGTTGGCCTATACCGAAAATACCGGCCAATGTGTCCATTTTATCGGCAATGGCCAATGCGCACGCAACCGGATTTGACGGCAAATTATCGCCCGCAAAACGTGGCTGATATTGCTCATTCAGTGCGACAGCAACGTCTTCAGCTTCACCGTCGTGACGGGCGTAGTGCATCCCCATCACACCTTGGGTGTCAGTGAATTCGAACACCATATTGGTCATCAGGTCACACTTGGACAGCAAACCTGCACGAGTAGCATGGTTAACATCCGCACCAATCTGTGCCGCAACCCAACCGGCTAGCGCCTGAATACGATCAGTTTTATCACGCAGGGTGCCCAGTTGCTGTTGGAACAGCACGGTTTCCAGACGCGGTAGATTGTCTTCAAGACGTTTTTTACGGTCAGTATTAAAGAAGAACTCAGCATCCGCCAGACGTGGACGCACCACTTTCTCGTTGCCCGAAATAATCTGCTGAGGATCTTTCGATTCAATATTGGCAACAAAGATAAAGTTTGGCAGCAAGTTACCGGCCGTGTCGTAAACCGGGAAATACTTCTGGTCACCTTTCATGGTATATACCAGCGCTTCCGCAGGAACAGCCAAGAATTTTTCTTCAAATTTGGCGGTCAACACCACCGGCCACTCGACCAATGACGCCACTTCTTCCAGCAAGCTTTCACTCAGATCCGCAACACCGCCAATCTCCTGCGCGGCTAACTCTGCATCACGCTTAATGATAGCTTTGCGTAATTCATAGTCAGCGATAACTTTGCCGCGCTCCAGCAAGACTTGTGGATATTGATCAGCATTATCGAGAGTGAATTCTGCTTCACCCATAAAGCGGTGACCACGAATTACACGGTCTGAATCGATACCCAACACGGTGCCAGGAATAACTTCAGAGCCTAACAACATTGTCACGGTATGAACCGGGCGAACAAATTGGGTTTCTTTATCACCCCAACGCATCAGTTTAGGAATAGGCAGTTTGCTCAGGGCGGTATTGACCATCCCTGCCAGCAATAATTGTGCTGATTGCCCTTTTACATGAGCGCGATACAGCAGCCATTCGCCTTTATCAGTAACCAAGCGCTCCGCCTGATCCACAGTAATACCACAGCCCCGCGCCCAACCTTCGGCTGCTTTGCTTGGTTTACCTTCCGCATCAAATGCTTGCGCGATTGCGGGGCCGCGTTTTTCGACTTCACGATCAGCCTGAGCAGCACTTAAATTGATAACTTTTAATGCTAAACGGCGTGGTGCGGCATACCAAATAACCTCACCATGAGGCAAATTGGCGCTATCAAGTTCAGCCGTAAAATTGGCAGCAAAAGATTCGGCCAGAGAACGAAGAGCCTTCGGCGGCAGCTCTTCCGTGCCGATTTCCACCAGGAAAGTCTGTTGAGTCATGACAGCCTCTTAGTTCTGATTCTTTTTGCACATAGGGAAGCCCAATGCCTCGCGGGAAGCATAATAAGCTTCGGCGACAGCTTTGGTCAGCGTACGAATGCGCAGAATATAACGCTGACGCTCAGTCACCGAGATGGCTTTACGGGCGTCGAGCAGGTTAAACGTGTGGCCAGCCTTCAGAATGCGTTCATAAGCGGGCAGTGGTAGCGGAACTTCCAGCGCCAGCAGTGACTGAGCTTCTTTCTCATACTGCTCAAAGCAGGAGAACAGGAAGTCCACATCAGCGTATTCAAAGTTATAGGTGGATTGCTCCACTTCATTTTGATGATAAATATCGCCGTAAGTGGTTTTACCCAGAGGGCCGTCGCACCAAATCAGGTCATAAACACTGTCAACGCCCTGAATGTACATCGCCAAACGTTCCAGACCATAGGTTATCTCGCCGGTGACCGGTTTACATTCCAAACCGCCCACTTGCTGGAAGTAAGTGAACTGAGTCACTTCCATCCCATTTAGCCACACTTCCCAACCCAGACCCCAGGCACCCAATGTTGGGTTTTCCCAGTTATCTTCGACAAAGCGAATGTCGTGAATCAGTGGGTCAAGGCCCAGCTCTTTCAATGAACCTAAATAGAGTTCCTGAATGTTGTCGGGTGAAGGCTTGATAATCACCTGGAACTGATAATAGTGTTGCAGGCGGTTTGGGTTCTCACCGTAACGACCATCGGTCGGGCGGCGTGAAGGTTGTACATAAGCGGCAGCGATTGGCTCTGGGCCAAGTGCACGCAGGCAGGTCATTGGGTGGGAGGTACCCGCGCCGACTTCCATGTCCAGTGGTTGAACAATGGTGCAGCCTTGGCGCGCCCAATAGTCCTGTAAGGTCAGGATCAGGCCCTGAAAGGTCTTGGTATCAAACTTTTGCATGTTGGATTCGCACGCGATACAAGTGGATTAAAATGGAATGGGCCAGTATACCCGTTGACCGTAAGATATACAGCCAGAATCCGGCAAGATGTATGAATCAGGGTGAATTTGTTGATTAATTTGGCTAATAAATGGCGGTAATGGGAGAGTCAGAGCCGCACTCATCAAAGGAAAATAAGCATATTTTCAACAAAATCTGATGAGATGCGCTCTGATACGGCTAACGACAACAAGTCCTTTCACTACTATTCCCCGGCATGATTCAAGGGGGTGGGCAACCAATCCAACAGCTCCACATGATGGGAGGCGCGGCCATGGCAATGTGAGCACAGCCGAAGTAGATGCCCAGACCGAATGTATAGATTACGGGAAATCTCAGAATTTTTTGCTTAGATTGCATAATATACACTCCTATATTAACAAGTAACTCGCGAAATTTAGATAACCATGCTGAATTGATCAATTATTGACCAATAATTGTCTGCGTCAAGTTTCTGTCCAAATATAGAATGAGTCAGTTGCTTATCACCGACCGAACAGCGATTATCCCATGCCATGAATTGCATAAAGGAATGAGCCAGATGGCTATAGAACGCTGTGGCTGGGTCACGTCAGATCCACTCTATATTGCTTATCACGATAAAGAATGGGGCATCCCTCAGAGAAATAATCAAATGCTGTTTGAGATGCTTTGCCTGGAAGGCCAACAAGCCGGGCTTTCATGGATAACCGTGTTGAAAAAACGAGAAAACTACCGCAAGTGTTTCCATAATTTTGATCCAGTTCGTGTGGCAAAAATGGGATCTAAAGAGGTAGAAACATTGGTGTTGGACAGCAGTATTATCCGGCATCGAGGTAAAATTCAGGCCATCATCACCAATGCCCAGGCCTATCTGGCCATGGAGGCTAACGGTGAAGATTTTTCCGAGTTTATCTGGAGCTTTGTTGATGGCACGCCAAAGGTAAATCATTGGTGGAGTCTGGCCGAAGCCCCCGCAACAACACCAATCTCAGACGTCATGTCTAAGGCATTGAAGAAAAAAGGATTTAAATTTATCGGCTCCACTATTTGCTATGCTTTTATGCAAGCGACCGGACTGGTGAATGACCATATGTGCAATTGCTTCTGTCATCCGGATAACGCCGATAAATGATCCGCACAGCCCAGCCGGAAGATCTGGATGCGCTAATGCAATTGTGGCTGACCAGTACAATTGCAGCACACCCTTTTATTGCCGAGCAATACTGGCACGAGAGCGCCCCGCTGGTACGAAATACCTATCTTCCCGCGGCGCGCACTTGGGTATATTTACCACAAGATATTCACCAGCCAGTAGCTGATGGGGGCAATACCATCGCTGGCTTTATTAGTATCCTCGAAGAACAACTGGTAGGCGCGCTGTTTGTTGATCAACCCTATTACGGCAAAGGGGTTGGCAAAATGCTGATGAATTATGTTCAGCAGCACTATAGCGCGCTAACTCTGGAGGTTTATCAACAAAACCGCCGGGCTTATCACTTTTATCGCCAGCAAGGTTTTATTGTTGCTGAGCGCGCCCATAATGCGGAAACAAAAAGTGTTATTTTAACAATGCAATGGCAACGACCATAAGTATATAAATTCTGCCAATACCACCTAACGCTTATATTTATTATCCTCCCCCGCCAATATTTCATATTATGCCCCTTACATAAAATATATTTTTATTCCATAAAAAGGATAAAAAACAAATATAACGATAATTAAAGAGTTTATTTGTTTTCTATTCTCTATAGTGACCGCTGAGTTTGTCAAATTTAAAATCTCTCAGTGATATATACGCAACTATTACGTGCACAAAATATAATTTACTCAGATGTACTTTCCCATCACTACGCTAAGGTAAAAATTAAGCTGGGTTTTGAACCGCATGAGCCTTAAATATTATTATTTAAATTCATTATGGAGTCTGCATGAAGAAATCATTACTTCTCTATTTTCTCGTTATATTCCATTCAAACAATGTTAAAGCTAATCATTTTTATCCGGAAGAGCCTATTGAGGAACCACTCTATTTCCAGAAAAAAGAATCAGCACCGGCTTGTTTCTATGCTGAAGATAATTTCCAGGGTGAGTCTTTTTGTTTGACGGCACCTGAAGCCATTGACCTTTATAATATAAAACATAGCCATCTCAATGACAGAATATCTTCCATTAAGATTCCAGAGGATGTACAAGTCACTATTTATAAAAATGATAATTTTAATCCCCCAAATTACACACTAACAGAGTCAGTTGATCTGGAATGGTTAAAGAAAATAGATATGGCGGGCCAAATTAGTGCGGTAACAACCCAAAACTCCCCTGGGCTTTGTACTCAAGATTGCATTGTAATTAAAGAAAGTAAAATAGACTTAAATAATATATTTTGGAAATATAACTCAGAATTTAGCAAGACAAATAAGTTAATATTGCTGAATGTCGACATTAATAACGAGAGCAATTTTAGTATGGGTTTTGTTCACTACCCACAAGTCATTGTGGTCGGAAAAAGTCTGTTCTTCTATGCTGAAGAAAAAAGTGAACCACTTAATATGAGGATAAGTGACAATGCCGATAATTTATCTTTCTTGTTTGGTTTAAATAATAAAAATGCAAGTTTTCAATATCTTGAAGCTAAAGGAACGGTCCCTCTCAATACCCCATTCTGGATTAACACGCAAAATTTATCAGAAGATTTAGCCGATCTATATATCACTAATGGTATTCCCGATAATGACCAAGGAAATATGCCAGAAAATATCCAACCATTAATAGTGAATAAAACTATAATGGCGATAAATAAGCACTCTCACCGCGATAGACGCGGAGCTTTAGGGACAGTTGGCTGTTTTGGTATCCCCCTGCTGGCTATTTACAATTTGGTGGTTCAGGGGCGCTGTAATCAACTTGATAAACTGGTAGGCGCGGATGAATTTTCTCACCACGATGGGGAGGGGAAAACACGGGTCGTGGCCGGTTCAGCAAAACCCCTTCCTACTGTAAAACAGACCACCAGCACTCCATTAGATAAACCAACGCCAGCAATGCTGATTTTAACACGCCTCGATACTCACCTACATAATCAAGCGGTTACTTTACCGGCAGTGGCCAAAGTCTGTAAAACCTCGACGGAGGAAATCCTCTCCGCCCGCTATCCTCGTCAGACAGGAATGCGCTGTGGGTCTAGGTTGTCCATTCTACTGGCTGATTTTACATTTCTTTTTGGCGAAAACTTATTGGATTGGACCACCGAACATTTAACCCAAGTTCTACAAAACATTAGGGATCATGGTACTACTGGCTATGCGGGATCTGACCAAGTAACAGAGTCCAGATTGGTCGAAGGTGTGCAGGAGGCCATATCTGATTTGGGGCTTACCCCATTCACCATAATGTTGGAAGAAGCCTTTAATTACGCATTATTAAATTATGCCCGCTATTTTATGCACAATGAAAACCAAGATACTTTTGCCACGCCTCAAGCAGCACAAAGTCTCCCGCTAGGGGATTATGTTTTATCTTTAGAAACTTATATTCCCCCAACAGAGCGGCCATCTCCCCTTATTAGGGATAACAACGAATGGTTTAGACCAGAAGGTTTGTATTTTGAAATAGCCGTTATTCCCGGAGGAGATCAGCATATTGCAACAAATTTAACGGAGGAAATAATCGAGGTGATTAACGATTGGCGTCAATTTTACAGTCAGGTTGAATATGAAGCAGATAATAACGGCACGCCGTTAACGAGTCACGATAGGACAATCTATGCCGCCAAGATAACCAGCAAAATGCTGTATCACATGTTAATGGACAACTCTGCTGACTATCAATTTGTCGTGGTTAAACTCAAGGGGAAAATTGTAAGTATTTTGGCCTCATTAAATGATGCCAATAATGAAGATAGCTATATTAACTTCTCGGTTACTCACCCACAGTATGTATTAAACCCAGATGAGAATGGCAGTGTTCGAGGAGCAGGAACCGCAGCCGTCAGAGAACTAGCTCGATATCTAAAAGAAAAGGGTAAAAAAACGCTCAGCTCCAATGTTATTTCACAGCCGTCAGCAATCGTTAAAAAGAAGCTGGGTTTTATACATAAAGATGAATTCTAAATCTGCCCTGTGTCGGGATTCATGCTGGCACAGGGGTATTTCATTCTTATTCGACTACAACGCGATATACACAGCGCCGTGAGCCAAAGAGTATATGCTCAGTTCGCTCAACCGGTGCTTGTAATACCTCACGGAAAACATCCAATTCCGCTCGACAGAATCCCTGACAGCTAGTCGCCGCTGCGCAAATAGGGCAATGGTTTTCAATCAGTAATATCGAACCATCGGCCTGAGTTTGACACTCAGCCATATACCCCTCTTGGGATCGCATCGCTACCAGTCGAGCCACCCGTTCACCAATATTATTGGCACCTTGCATCGCCAGACAATACTGGTCGCGGGTTTCCTGCTCACGGGTATCTATCAGTAAATCAAGGGCTTCTTCGCCTAATTTGCTTCGCACCATCCGCAACAACTGTACTGTTAACTCGCCATGGGCATCAGGAAAACGCGCATTCCCTGTATCGGTAAGTTGCCAAAGTTGGATGGGCCGCCCTACGCCTTTTGCCTGTGCTGTCGCCATAACCAGCCCATCTTTGGCTAATTTTACAAATTGTTGGCGCGCGGCCTCCCCTGTGGTGCCGAGGATCTTTCCCGCATCAGTGGCCTGCAATGGGCCGCGAGTCTTCAGCAACAGTAACAGACGTTCAGCAACAGACTGCGGCTGACTGGTTGAATGATCAGTTTTCATATCTTTCCCAGTATCATTGGTGCATTTTTTATTTTGATATTTGATTGCCAGCATAACATTTTACAAGCATATGCTTGACTTATTATCGATGACTGGCCTAAGTTATTCCAAGAATTAACTTGTTTAACTTTAACGTAACAACTAAATCAACTCAATAACCAGATTTCTGGCAGGATAAAAAACGTGATAATCAATGATGCAAGCCGATGGAGTGATTTGTTCTCCGGTAAAAATGCGGCTTTTGCTATAGCCCTGTCGGGTGGAGTGGTGTTGCACGCCATCAATATCTATATCGCCACCACTATTTTACCGTCCGTGGTTCTGGAGATTAATGGCCTGAGTCTCTATGCCTGGAATACCACTTTGTTCGTCACCGCATCAATCCTCGGCTCAGCGCTTTCAGCCCGTTTGCTCAGTGGCTACGGCCCGCGCAGTGCTTATCTGTTGGCTTCATTGACCTTTATGTTGGGCAGTGCCTTGTGTGCTATGGCACCCAATATGCCACTGATGCTGGTCGGGCGCACGGTGCAAGGCTTGGGGGGAGGCTTCTTGTTTGCCCTCTCTTACGCCATGATTAATCTGGTCTTTCCGCAATCATTATGGCCGCGAGCTATGGCGCTGATTTCAGGTATGTGGGGCGTAGCGACCTTGATTGGCCCGGCCATTGGCGGCATATTTGCTGAAATGAATGCCTGGCGTTTCGCTTTCTGGACATTACTGCCCATCACTCTAATTTATGCCATTTTCACCTGGCGCATTCTGCCCGCGGGCAAATCATCCAATTCCGCGGCTTCAGCGCTACCGGTCACACAATTAGTGTTATTAACCGCGATTGTGCTCACCATTTCAGCCAGCAGCATTGCCAGTAGCGGCTTGATTAACATGGCTGGCATGGCGGCCGCGATATTATTGCTGCTGCTATTATTGCAGATAGAATCCCGCGCCAGCACCCGCTTGCTGCCGAAAGGAGCATTGCGCCTTAATTCGCCTTTGGCGGCGCTGTACATCACCGTCTTATTACTGGCCATCGGCATTACCTGCGAGATTTTCGTGCCGTATTTCCTGCAAACCCTGCATGGCCAGTCCCCCCTGATTTCAGGTTATATTGCAGCCACCATGGCTGCGGGCTGGACACTTTCTGAGGTTATGAGTGCCGGTTGGAAAAAATCTGGGATGCGCCTGGCGATTATCAGCGGCCCAATCATTGTATTGGTGGGCTTAGTCGCACTGTCGATTCTGATGCCAACCGGCTCTCAGGGAAGCTGGCAACATATGGCACCCATTGCCATTGCGCTCACTCTGGTCGGTTTTGGTATTGGCTTTGGCTGGCCACATTTACTGACCCGAATTTTGCAAGTCGCTGCTGAGGAAGATAAAGATATCGCCGGAGCTTCAATCACCACAGTACAAATGTTTGCCACCGCAGTGGGTGCCGCGATGGCGGGTATGGTGGCCAACCTTTCTGGCCTCAATATTCCCGGAGGTGTCGCGGGCGCGGAAAATACTGCTCACTGGCTGTTTACCCTGTTTGCCATTGCGCCAGCGCTGGCGATTATCACTGCGCTGCGTTGCGCCAAGATCCCCTCACACGCCTCTTCAGTGCAAAACCCAGCTCACAGTGAAGCACCCTAAATCGTAGCCACCAACCTGCCCGCGCAGGTTGGTTTTTTCATGAGCCGTAACATTATAAGAACGATTATCACTTGATCCTGTTGTAGTGGTCGCTGGTATGCTGATTCCAAATCTCTTTTGTCGTTAGCTAACGGAGTTTATGATGAAGCCCTCTATCGTGCTGTACAAAAGCATTCCCACCGATCTGCATCAGCGTTTAGCGCAACATTTTACCGTAAACAGTTTTGACGGTTTAACACCGGATAATCAGCCCGAATTATTAGCAGCACTGCAAAAAGCCGAGGGGCTTATCGGCTCGGGCGGTAAAATCGATCAGGATTTTTTGCAATTAGCGCCGCATCTACGGGCTGCATCAACCATTTCCGTCGGTTATGACAATTTTGATGTCGATGCCCTGAATCAGCGCGGCATTGCATTGATGCACACACCAACGGTACTGACTGAGACCGTGGCAGACACCATGATGGCGCTGATGCTGGCTACAGCTCGCCGGGTGGTAGAGCTGGCTGAGCGCGTGAAAGCGGGTGAGTGGCAAGAGAGTATTGGCGATGACTGGTTTGGGGTAGATGTTCATCACAAAACTATCGGTATTCTTGGCATGGGCCGTATTGGGATGGCGCTGGCCCAACGAGCACATTTTGGTTTCAGTATGCCCGTGCTCTACACCAGCCGCCGCCCACATGAAGAAGCTGAAAAACGTTTTGGCGCTCGCCGCTGCACATTAGACACCTTATTGGCTGAAGTGGATTTTCTCTGCATTACTCTGCCGATGACCGAGCAAACTTACCATATGATTAGCCGTGAACAACTGGCTAAAATGAAATCCAGCGCAATCTTGATAAACGCAGGCCGAGGGCCGGTGGTGGATGAGCAAGCACTGATTGCCGCGCTGCAAGATGGCACCATTCATGGCGCGGGGCTGGACGTATTTGAGCAAGAACCTCTGGCGGTAGATTCGCCATTGCTCACATTGCGTAATGTTGTTGCCGTTCCACATATCGGCTCCGCAACTCATGAAACGCGTTATAACATGGCGGCCTGCGCCGTCGATAACCTGATTGCCGCACTGACCGGCACCGTCACAGAAAACTGCGTCAATCCGCAGGTGTTGAAGAAAGCATAAACACGCGCAATGGCCTGTGCTAGCAGGCCATTATCTTATGGAACTCATCTCTCGCCACTCAAAGCATCCAAAACGTATCCTCCGTCGCCCTCCACCCTACAAAAAACCTTGAGGGATGAGGCGGTTTCTTCGCCATCTGGCACTCTGATATTCATAAAACTCTATTCGATTCTCAGACCCAAGGAAGATGCACGATGAAACCTTTAATGCTCCCTTTGCTGCTAATCATGTCACCAGCAGCAATGGCGAACTGGTCATTCCCTCATTTCCCGGCTTTTACTGAACAAGATAGCGGCGTTTTCCTGAGCAGCAGTGTGCTCGCCAAAGGAGAATATCTGCTTAAATTTTATCAAGATAAACAATGCTGGCAGCCCACCGGGCCGGTAAAATTGAATCAGACATTTTCGCTGCAACCCTGTCAAAACCAGGCCGATATCCAATGGCGATTATTCCGCGATGGCCAATATCAGGTGCGTATTGATACCCGCAGCGGCACACCAACACTCACCCTGAGCCTCAAAGAACCAGTAGCGCAAGCCGTCAAAGTTGTGACACATAGCTGCCAGCGCTGGGATGGCAAACCGGTGACAATTAATGTCAGTAAGACCTTTGCTGAAGGCGACATGGTACGGGATTTCTACTCCGGCCAAACGGCGAAGGTTTCCCTCGGTAAAATTACGTTGCAACCCAGCCCCGAGAGTGGCGGTCTGCTACTGCTAGAATCGGCGAAAACTCAGCAAGCTGCGCCCTTTAGTTGGCAAAATGCCACCGTTTATTTTGCACTGACTGACCGCTTTAAAAATGGCAATCCAGACAATGACCACAGCTACGGCCGTCATGGTGATGGTATGCAAGAAATTGCCACTTTCCACGGCGGCGACCTAGCCGGATTAACCGAAAAACTTGATTATTTGCAACAGCTTGGCGTCAATGCGCTATGGATAAGTTCCCCGCTGGAGCAAATTCATGGCTGGGTCGGCGGTGGCACTAAGGGTGACTTTCCACATTATGCCTATCATGGCTATTACGGGCTGGATTGGTCACGTCTGGATGCCAATATGGGGACCGAACAAGACTTACATAAACTGGTTGAACAAGCCCATAAACGCGGCATTCGTATTCTATTTGATGTGGTAATGAATCATGTGGGATATGCCACTCTGGCTGATATGCAGAACGGCCAATTCGGGGCACTGTATCTACAAGGTGAGCAGTTAGAAAAAACTCTGGGTAAAAATTGGACTGACTGGACCCCCGGTAAAGGGCAAAATTGGCATAGTTTTAATGATTATATCAATTTCAGTGATAAAGCGGCTTGGGACAATTGGTGGGGAAAGAAATGGATCCGCACTGATATTGGCGATTATGACTCCCCCGGCTATGATGATCTGACCATGTCGCTGGCTTTCCTCCCGGACATCAAAACAGAATCCACCCAACCCAGTGGGCTACCCGTATTTTATCGCCATAAACCGGATACTGCGGCACGCGAAATTGCCGGGGCCACACCGCGTGATTACCTCACTCATTGGTTGAGCCAATGGGTTCGCGATTACGGTATCGATGGCTTTCGTGTTGATACCGCCAAACATGTCGAAAAGCCCGCCTGGCAACAACTGAAGCAACAAAGCGCTGCGGCTCTGGCTGAGTGGAAAGCGGCTCACCCCGAACAAGCACTGGATGATTTGCCATTCTGGATGACCGGAGAAGCTTGGGGGCATGGTGTGATGAAAAGTGATTATTACCAAAATGGCTTCGATGCCATGATTAATTTTGATTTTCAGGATCAAGCTAAACAGGCACTGGCTTGCTTCTCATCCATTGACGGCACTTATCAGCAAATGGCTGATAAGTTACAAAACTTCAATGTATTGAGCTACATTTCATCTCATGATACCCGACTATTTTTTAAAGATGATGCCCAACAATCATTGATAAAACAGCAACGTGCAGGTGATCTGTTGCTGCTGGCTCCGGGGGCAGTGCAGATTTTCTATGGCGATGAAAGCGGGCGAGAATTCGGCGCCACCGGTTCAGACCCATTGCAAGGAACTCGCTCGGATATGAACTGGAATGAACTGGCAGGTGAAAAAGGCGCGCTGCTGGCGCACTGGCAAAAAGTCAGCCAGTTCCGAGCCCACCATCCGGCTATTGGTGCCGGAGTTCAACAGTCTCAACAAACTGCTGATTACTATGCTTTTAGTCGCCAACATCAAGGCGATAAAGTGCTCGTGGTTTGGGTCGGGGACAAAAAAGAGTAAACTAGATTGTTATTCTGCAATAACACTTCCTGCCGATATTTTCACTCGGCAGGAAGAAATCTTTCCGCATTGCGTCCGCTTTTATCTACGAGTATGGTAGTTGTTCACTTATGGATAACAATAAATTTTCATTTATGAAGTTCTCACTTTTCGGCGACAAATTCACACGCTACGCGGGTATTACCAGGCTCATGGACGACCTTAATGATGGCCTGAGAACCCCAGGTTCTATCATGCTTGGCGGGGGTAATCCGGCGCATATTCCAGAGATGGATGCTTATTTCCAACAACTGTGTCAGGACATGCTGGAACACGGAAAATTGACCGAGGCGCTGTGCAATTACGACGGGCCACAAGGTAAAGATTTGCTACTGAAAGCACTGGCAAAAATGCTGCGCGATGAGCTGGGTTGGCAAATTGAGCCACAGAATATTGCACTGACAAATGGCAGTCAAAGCGCATTTTTCTACTTATTTAATTTGTTCGCTGGCCGCTATGCTGATGGCAATCGTCGCCGGGTGTTATTCCCGCTGGCGCCAGAGTATCTCGGTTATGCCGACGCAGGTCTGGACGAGGACTTATTTGTCTCCGCCAAACCCAATATTGAGTTGCTGCCAGAAGGGCAATTCAAGTATCACGTCGATTTTGAACACCTCAATATTACTGACGATATTGGCCTAATATGTGTGTCTCGGCCAACAAACCCGACTGGGAATGTCATTACTGACGAAGAGTTAATCCGCCTTGATGCCATTGCTCAGCAACGCGGTATTCCGTTATTGATTGATAATGCTTATGGCGTGCCATTCCCCGGCATTATCTTTTCTGACGCGACGCCACTGTGGAACCCGAATATTATTCTGTGCATGAGCTTGTCGAAGCTGGGCTTGCCGGGTTCGCGCTGTGGGATTGTGATAGCCGATGAGAAAGTGATTTCGGCGATCACCAATATGAATGGCATTATCAGCCTGTCACCGGGCAGCCTGGGGCCGGCGATTGCCGCTGAAATGATTGAACGCGGTGATTTGTTGCGGTTATCCAATGAGGTCATCCGGCCATTCTATTTTGAGCGGGTACAGCAAACTATCGCCATTCTGCGCAAATACTTACCGCCAGAACGTTGCCTGATCCACAAGCCGGAAGGGGCGATATTCCTGTGGCTGTGGTTTAAAGATTTGCCTATCAGCACCGAACTGCTCTATCAGCGCTTGAAAAAACGCGGAGTGTTGATGGTTCCGGGCCACTATTTCTTCCCGGGTCTGGAATATGATTGGCCACATACCCATCAGTGCATGCGGATGAATTATGTCCCGGCACCGGAGGATATCGAAAAGGGTGTGGTGATTTTGGCTGAAGAGATTGAGTTGGCATTTCAGGAAGCGAAGTAATTTCTGAGAATAAATAGCTGAGGGCCGCTTACCAGGCCGCCCTCAGTTTTATTTTATAATCGAATCCAAAGTTATTGCGTTACATGGTCGTCCAAAACAATACCGCCAATATCTGCGGTGACATTATTCGCAAAAACATCGCCAGTGGATAAACTGTTGCATAAGATAACGCCGCCGCACCGCTGGTTGGGTGCAAGCCATTAGCAAAAGCCAATGCCGGTGGATCTGTCATTGAACCGGCTAGCATGCCGCACAATGTCAGGTAGTTCATCTTGACTAACATGCGCGCCAGAATCCCCACGGTCAGTAATGGTATCCCGGTTATCATCGCCCCATAACCAATCCACGCCAGCCCATCGCCATTAACCAGGGTATTGATAAAATCACCGCCAGACTTCAGCCCAACGACTGACAAGAACAATACAATTCCCAGTTCACGCAGGGCCAGGTTGGCACTCGGTGGCATAAACCAATACAACTTCCCGATGCTGCCAATTCGCCCAAGAATCAGTGCGACGACGAGCGGCCCCCCCGCCAAACCTAAGCGCAGCGCTGCCGGGAACCCCGGAATAAAGAGCGGAATTGATCCTAACAATACCCCCAGACCGACACCGATAAAGACGGGTAACATCTGCACTTGTTGCAGTTTCTGTTGCGCATTACCCACCACCGCAGATACCGCCTCAATGGCTTCCGGCCGCCCGACCAAATTAAGAATGTCACCGAATTGCAAACTGGCACTATTACTGGCGACCAGCTCAATACCCGCACGGTTTAAGCGGGTGATTGCCACGTCATACTTTTGCTTAAGATTAAGATCACGAATCTTTTTACCCAGTACCGCTTCGTTGGTCACTACCACACGGGCAGTTTGCAATGCCGTACCGGCGGTAGACAAGGTGACATCCACCTCTTCCCCGACCACCAACCGCACTTTCTCTAGGGCCTCTCGCTGCCCAACCAAATGCAGATAGTCACCCAATTCAATCACAGTCGCTGACAATGGCACCATCAACAAGTCACCGCGTTTCAGGCGGGAACAAACGACGTCATCACTGTTGAGTAACGGCACGTCCTGTACAGATAAACCATGCAGATTGGGGTTACGAACTGCCACGTTCATCGTTTGTAGCAGCTCGCGATTCTGGCCGTGACTGCTATCGAACTCTTTTGCTTCACGATCGACGTTGATTTTAAAGAACAAACGGATCAACCACATCACCAGCAAAATACCGCAAATACCGAATGGATAGGCCATGGCATAGCCCATCCCCATTTGGCTGACCAATTGTGGTGGCGAACCTAAATCGGTGAGGATTTGCTGTGCGGCCCCGAGAGCCGGGGTGTTGGTGACCGCACCTGAAAATACGCCCAAAATGATAGGCAGCGGCACGGCAAACAATTTATGAATAATAGCGGTCACTAACCCACCAACAATCACCATCAGGATAGCAAAGCAGTTAAGCCGCAACCCCGATACCCGCAGTGAGGAGAAGAACCCCGGGCCGACCTGAATACCGATAGTGTAAACAAACAGGATAAGACCAAACTCCTGAATGAAGTGCAGCATGTCTCCATTGAGAACCAATTGGTAAGTTTGTGCAAAATGGCCCACGATAATGCCGCCAAATAACACACCGCCAATACCTAACCCCACACCATAGACTTTCCAATTACCGATCCATAACCCCAATACGGCGACCAGCGCCAACATACTGACGGTAAGGGCGATAGCACTCATAAATCACTTCCTTGCCTAAGTTTAAAAACGGGTCGGCCATGTGGGATATCACTTCGGTCATACATGGCCTGAAATTCTTCTGCCCTAAATAACTCGAATTGCAGGAAGGCGAACCCCGATGAGCTTACATTTGTAAGTGATTCGGGTGATTGAGCACAGCCAACGCACATGCAACTTGAAATATCTCGGATATACAATTATGTCGAATATACAATTAGTAAGGATTCTGTCAGAAGGGGGGGCGGTTGACTGTGGGATGCGCCACAAAATGCACCGGAGAGTGGGTAATCTCTCCGGTGAAAAAATAAACACGGAAAAGCTTAATGCTAAAAGGACAAAACAAGGAGAGGATATTCGTTACCGGCACCTCAGGCAGAGGTACCGGTCATCATAATTACTGCTGTTCAGATTGCTCAGTTGTCGCCGGGTTATCTAATACCTGACGTTCTTGAGGTGCCGCACTGCCAATGCTAATACGCTGTGGTTGCAGCGCTTCAGGCACTTGGCGCAACAGATCAATGTGCAGCAAACCATTTTCAAATTGAGCATTATCAACATTCAGATGCTCTGCCAGCGTAAAGGTCAATGAGAACTCTTTACGAACCAATCCTTGATGCAGATATTCAACCTGTTTTTCAGTTGGTGTCGGCTTACCGCGAACAGTCAAACGCGGGCCTTCTACTTCAATATCCAGTTCGCTCTGTTTAAAACCGGCTAATGCCAGTGAGATGCGATAGTGGTTATCATCAGTTTTCTCAATATTATATGGTGGGAACCCCTGAGAATCCTGACCGCCCTGCATTGAGCTGGCTAATTTATCAAAACCAATCCACTGACGAAGCAAAGGTGACAAATCATAATTACGCATAAACATAACTCCTTCTTTGAAGCGAGATAAGATAATAGACAGTCACGAATTAGCGATATAAAAAACCCTAACGCAAAATACTGGCGTTATATTATTCCCCGCTATTCATCCGTGACCGGTTGGCCCCCGATTACGGCAGGCCGAACTCTTTTAAATAAGGTAACAAATTCACATTATTAAACATGTTACTTAATTTCAATACGACGTGGTTTTAAACTCTCTGGTACTAGTCGCTCAAGATCGATATATAACAAGCCATTGACCAGGTTGGCACCTTTAATTTTAATGTGCTCAGCCAACTGGAATTTACGCTCGAAGTTTCGTTCAGCGATACCTTGATACAGATAAGTCTTCTGCGCAGGTTCACTGGCATGAGAACCACGAATAATCAACAGGTTATCCTGTGTGACGATGTCCAGATCCTGCTCTGCAAATCCTGCCACCGCGATCGCAATGCGGTAGTTATTTTCGTCAACTAACTCGACGTTATAAGGAGGATAACCGCCATTAGTTTGATTTTGGCCGGATTCTAATAGATTGAATAACCGGTCGAAACCGATAGCTGAACGATACAATGGTGCAAGCTCGGAATTACGCATAAAAACTGCCTCCTAAATATATTAGCAAGGGTGTTATCATATTTTTCATTAAGCTTTCCACTCTGGACAAGCTCCTGGTCTGAATACCCTATCGGCGTATTCTCTCTGACCTGATAATAAAATGGGACCGGTCTTTTCCTTTTCAAGAGCAAAATTAAAAAAAATTCACGAGAAAAATCCCAATCAGATATTTATTAGTCTAATTATTCGATAAATGTGCTGTTATAACTTACACTTAGCCTACGTTGCGCCACAAGATTGAATCTTTGACCATAGGAACTGTCTGTAAGGTGGTGTAAAAATCATGTCAAAACCTGACACTGATAGCACGTTAATCACTGTAACTTGTGACTCCCCGGTATGATGAGAGCTGAATAAAACAATGAAAAATACAGTTATCCCTTTTGTTACCGGCTGTTCGCTGCTGTTGTCCGGCGGCTGTTCCAGTATTATGACCCACACCAGCAGCAGTCAGGGCTATTACTCCGGTACTGAGGCCAATGTGGCGATGCTCAAAGATGATAATACCGGTTGGGCATTGCGGCCCCTGCTCGCCGTGGATCTGCCATTCTCCGCGGTAATGGACACCTTGCTCCTGCCCTATGATTACTTGCGCTCGGGCAACGAAGATAAAGTCGCCAGTTCCCCACGTGAGCGTATCCGCCAGTCCGAAGCGCAAAACACGTCGGCCCCCCATTCTGCTGACGCGCCAATACAATGAATTAGCCTACATTTACGGTAAAGATTTGAGCTAACCCGTCGATTTCCTGCATAAAGGCAATTTTAGCGCCATCAGGCGAAAACACCACTGCGTCTGCCAGTGGTGCGACAGCAGTGCGGGCGGTCAATCGCTGTAACTGGCCGGTGGTACTATCACACTGCATCACACTGTTATCACACACAAATGCCAGGCTGTGCCCCTGTGGATGCCAGCTAAATGCCGACTGAATCCCCCACTCACTGGTTGTCAGTTGCCGTGGCTCACCGCCATTGGGTGAAACCAGCCACAGCTGCACCACACCATTATCATCTTTCATTAAGCAAGCAATGGCACTGCCATCAGGTGAGGTGCGCAACCAATGGCGCGGGCTGGTCGCAAGGCCCGGAAAACGCCGGTCAGCGGTGAAGGTTATCCGCCGTTGGCTGATACCTGCGGGTGGTGCGGGCAGTGTGGTTTGAGTGCCCTCCAGTGGCTCAACCCCGGCATGGGCATAATCCCGATCATGCTCTGGTAAATCAACAAGATAGATTTCTGGGATTTTCTCGCCTTGTGCCGAAAGTGTATCGCCAATAAATGCCAATGCCCAACGTTGGCGAGTGCCGTCAGCCTTCAAATAGCCCTGATTGCCCACCCACCCCTCTTCATAAGCACGGTTTATTTGGTCACTCCCCGCTTGTGGTGTGGGAGTAGTTCGAGTCACTAATACACAAAAATGGCTGCCATCATATTCACGTGGATGTTGTTTAGGCGGATTCACACCATGCAGAGGTATAGCTACGCCGACATTACGGCAATCCAACGCGGGATTTTGCTCGTGCAGCACATGGTCATTATAGGTAAAACTCAGACGGCTACCGTCAGGGCTAAAAACATGCACATGAGTGCCTCCGCGCAAAGCGCCGGGAGTGTATGGTGCCGTGATATCCATGGCATCCAATGTTACCGCCAGTTCCCTGTCCGGTTCAGTGACAATGACACCTCGCCGGTGATGGAAATCATAATGCCAGTGACTATCGGGGTGTTCCGGGCCATGGATAAACACATAACGCGCCGGCTGGTCAGGGCTCACCGTGACCACTCCAACATGAGCACCATGCTGAGCACGATAAATAACCTCAATATCACCGGTTATACAATTAACCCTCTCAATCGTTAACCCACTAAATGTACTGCCATTAGGCCGCGCATCATAAGCCAGCCATTGGCTATCCGGTGTCCAAACATTGATATTAGTGAGCTGATGGCCTCTTGGGGCGAAGGTGAGTTGCTGTTCTTGTAAGGCCATACGGACTCCGGTCGCGATTATGCTGACTATGATTCATACGCTGAATTATATCAGCCCGATTTCCTATTACTGCAAAACTACTGGGTAATAAATCATGGTGTTTTAGAAAAAAAAGTCTAATATGGATTTTTTATTCTAAATTAAAATTTCCTATGCTTAGCCGATACCAGCCCATCGCCGATGCGATAGCCACACTTTTCTCACCTTATGCGGAAGTGGCCCTCCACGATTTAGCCAGCCAAAAACTGGTTTATATCGCGAATAACTATTCACAGCGGGAATTGGGGGAAGACTCCAACCTAAGTGACCTGCAATTTGATCAGCATTCACAGGTGATTGGCCCTTACCAAAAGCGCAACTGGGATGGTCGCCAACTGCGCTCCATCAGCACAGTGCTGCGAGATGACAATAAACAACCTGTCGGGCTGCTGTGTATCAATCTGGACATTACCGTCTTTGAAAGTGCCAAAGCGGCACTGGATCTGCTCTTGTCAGGGCATCAATTACAGCCGCAGCCTGAAGTGCTATTCCAGGATGATTGGCAGGAGCGAATCAATACCTACACTCACCACTGGCTGCAACAGCAACAGCTCACACTGGCGACACTGAGTAATATTGACCGCCGAAAATTGATTGAAGCGCTTTATCAGCAGGGGGCATTTAACGGCAAAAATGCCGCGGGTTATGTTGCCAAGATCCTTAACATTGGCCGAGCAACCGTTTACAACCATCTGAAAAATATAAAAAAATCATAAAATTCAAAGGAACCGATATGAATACTTTATTCGATGCAATCAAAGAGGCCCACCAAGTATTACGCCCGCAAGTAAGAGTGACACCACTGGAATACAGCCCATTACTGTCCCAGCACAGCGGTTGCGAAATCTATCTCAAATGTGAGCATCTACAGCACACCGGTTCTTTTAAATTTCGCGGAGCCAGTAACAAACTGCGCTTATTAACTGACGAACAGCGCCTGCGGGGGGTTATCACCGCCTCCACCGGTAACCACGGCCAAGCTATGGCGCTGGCGGGGAAATTGGCGGGGGTGAAATCCACCATTTTTGCACCTGAGCAAGCTGCGGCCATCAAACTGGAAGCCATTCGCGCGCTGGGTGGAGAGGTTGAATTGGTTCCAGGGGATGCATTAAACGCAGAACTGGCAGCTGATAGCGCCGCACAACAGCAGGGCAAAATCTATATTTCCCCTTATAACGATAGGCAAATTATTGCCGGGCAAGGGACGTGTGGCATGGAGATGGTTGAACAGCAGCCGGATCTCGATGCCGTCTTTGTTGCCGTCGGCGGAGGTGGACTGATTTCCGGTATTGCGACAGTGCTGAAGAAGCTCTCTGACAAAACTCAGATTATTGGTTGTTGGCCTGCAAATGCCACCAGCATGTATACCAGCCTGGAAAACGGGCAAATTCAGGAAGTCGCCGAGCAAGAGACTCTATCTGATGGCACTGCCGGTGGCGTTGAACCAGGGGCGATTACCTTCGCGCTTTGCCAGCAATTAATCGATCAGAAAGTGTTGGTAAGTGAACAGGAAATAAAAGATGCCATGCGTTTAATTGCCCACACTGACCGCTGGATGATTGAAGGTGCCGCAGGTGTGGCCCTGGCCGCAGCACTAAAATTGGCCCCTCACTGGCAAGGTAAAAAGGTGGCCGTCGTGCTGTGCGGGAAAAATATCGTACTGGAAAAATACCTGGGAGCAGTCAGCAAATGATTATTTTGAATAAGCAGCAGATTCTCGACAAGTTCGATGCTGATGCCATCACATTGCTACTAAAAGAAGGGTTTATCGCGTTTAGTCAAAAACAAGTGCAAATGCCGCCAGTACAACATTTGCTGTTTGAGCAAGCGAACGGTGATTGCTGTATTAAAAGTGGTTATTTGCAGGGCGACAGTCAGTTTGTGGTGAAGGTTTCAGGCGGTTTTTATAATAATCCGGCCCAAGGGCTGGCCAGTAATCAGGGGCTGATGATGGCGTTTTCCGCCCAGACCGGTGAACCACAAGCCATATTGCTCGATGAAGGCTGGCTCACTGCCCTGCGTACTGCATTGGCCGGGCGCATTGTGGCCGAACTTTGCGCGCCAACTCACATCAGCACCATCGGTATCGTCGGTACAGGTATGCAAGCACGGCTGCATCTGATGTATCTGAAAAGTGTGATTTCATGCCGACAGCTATGGGTTTGGGGCCGCAGTGAAACCGCATTAGAGGAATACCGGCAATATGCTGAAGAGGAAGGTTTTGCGGTCAATACCACCTTGGATGCTGCGGAGTTAGGCCGTCAATGTCAGTTTATTGTGACCACGACGCCCAGCCGAGAAGCTATTTTACAAGCTGCAGATATTCAGCCCGGCACTCACATTACTGCGGTTGGCGCTGATGGGGCAGGTAAACACGAACTGGCCGCAGAGCTTGTGGCGAAAGCTGGCAAAATTCTGGTGGACTCATGGGCGCAATGCACTGAATTTGGTGAAGTTTCTCAGGCATTTCAGTTAGGCCTGTTAGACTATCATGCTTTCACGGAGGTCGGTTCTGCGTTAACGTCAGGAGGCTCTTTTAGGGATAATGATCAACAGATTACGCTGGCCGATTTAACCGGGTTGGGGATTCAGGATGTGCAGATTGTTAAGGGAATTTTAAGACAATAAAAAGCAGGCCTTTAGATTTTTTCTGGGGTTTTGAGTGCTAGCCGCAGGTGAAGGAGGGCGACTTACCCTCCTTTTTGGTTGAGGCTGCGGTCAACAGGTAATCACCGAACGAATATCAACCGAACCAATCCCCAAAGTAATCAATCAAAGCACATATTTCTCAATTGCCGTCGCCACACCATCTTCGCTATTAGTGCCCGTCACAAACTGCGCAATTTCTTTCAGTTCAGGAATAGCATTCCCCATTGCCACGCCCACACCGGCGTAATTAATCATAGCAATATCATTGCCCTGGTCACCCAGCGCCATAATGTTTTCCTGCGCAATGCCCAGATGATCAGCTAGCATTTTAACCCCAGTTCCCTTATCAACTCGTTTACTCAGAATTTCCAGGTAGAAAGGGGCACTTTTCATGATAGTAAAACGCTCAAAAGCTTCAGCTGGCATCAACTCTAATGCGCGGTCCAGCTTTTCTGGCTCATCAATCATCATCACTTTCGGGAAGCGCAATGTGGGGTCCATCTCTTCTACCGCTCGGTATTTCAATGGGATACCGGTCAGGAGGACTTCATGCAGAGTATATTTACTGATGTCTTTGTTAGCCGTATATAAAGTATCAAAATCAAAAGCTTGGAAACTGACGCCCATTTCGCGCGATAAAGCTTCGAAATAAAGATAATCTTCGAAATTGAGAGTTTCCTGTAAAATACACTCCCCCGTGGCAGCTTTTTGTACTAATGCACCGTTATTACTGATGCAATAATCACCACTATTTTCCATGTTCAGTTCACGTAAATAACGTTGGACCCCGATATAAGGCCGCCCCGTGGCCAATACCACGCAAACCCCTTTCGCCCGGGCGGCATCAATGGCCTGCTTTACCCGTGGGGTGATTTCATGCTGCGTATTCAGCAACGTGCCGTCCATATCAATAGCGATTAATTCAATAGCCATAGGTCCTCACATTTATCTAACCAATACTCCATGCTAACGCGATTCAGCGTTCGAATGCTACTAAGTCAGCGCGCCGCACAAATGCCAATAAGGTGATATTCCGCAAGACTCAATTATCAGATAAAAAAAAGCCCAGAAGCAGTTTCCTACTCTGGGCTTTTCTATCTGATCTATAAATTATCGAATCAATAGCTTATCTGATTAGATATCGATATTCGCTGCACGCAACGCGTTCTCTTCGATAAAGGCACGGCGAGGTTCAACCGCATCACCCATCAGGGTAGTGAATAGTTGGTCAGCAGCAATAGCATCTTTCACCATCACCCGCAGCATGCGGCGGCCTTCTGGATCCATCGTGGTTTCCCACAATTGCTCTGGGTTCATTTCACCCAAACCTTTATAACGCTGGATTGCCAGACCACGGCGTGACTCTTTAACTAACCAGTCCAGCGCATCTTCGAAGCTTGAAACCGGTACGCGGCGCTCGCCACGTTCAACAAAGGCACCGTCTTCAATTAAGCCGCGCAACTTATCGCCCAATAGACAAATCTTACGATATTCACCACCGTGGATGAAATCGAAGTCCAGATCATAATCGGTATCAACCCCGTGAGTACGAATCCGCAATACCGGCTCGAACAACTGACGTTCACGGTTTTCACGTACTACAGCACTGTAGCTGCTGCCGTGTTGCTCTTTTTCATTGAGCAAGGTGACCAGTGACTCAATCCACTGCGTCACAACCTCTTTATTGCTTAACTCTTCTTCTTGCAGTGTCGGCTGATAAATCAAGTTATTCAGCAAAGCACGCGGATAACGACGTTCCATACGAGCGATGGTTTTCTGGACACTGTAATGTTCAGTAACCAATCTCTCTAATGGCTCACCAGACAGTGCCGGCGCATGTTCATTGATGTGCAGCGCCGCCCCATCCAATGCTAATGTCATCTGGTACTGTTCCATCGCGTCATCATCTTTGATGTATTGCTCTTGTTTGCCTTTCTTCACTTTATACAATGGCGGTTGAGCGATATAGACATGACCACGCTCAATAATTTCCGGCATCTGGCGGTAGAAGAACGTCAGCAACAAGGTGCGGATGTGAGAACCATCCACGTCGGCATCGGTCATGATAATGATGCTGTGGTAGCGCAGTTTGTCCGGATTGTATTCATCCCGACCAATACCACAACCCAGCGCAGTAATCAGCGTAGCCACTTCTTGTGAAGAAAGCATTTTATCAAAGCGCGCTTTCTCAACGTTCAGGATTTTACCTTTCAACGGCAAAATGGCCTGATTTTTACGGTTACGGCCTTGTTTAGCGGAGCCGCCCGCAGAGTCCCCTTCCACTAAGTAGAGTTCGGACAATGCCGGGTCACGTTCCTGACAGTCAGCCAACTTACCTGGCAAACCGCCTAAATCCAACGCCCCTTTACGGCGGGTCATTTCACGCGCTTTACGCGCAGCTTCACGAGCACGGGCCGCATCAATGATTTTGCCCACAACGATTTTGGCGTCAGTTGGGTTTTCCAGCAAATACTCAACCAGCTTTTCATTCATCAGCGTTTCGACCGCCGTTTTCACCTCAGAAGAAACCAGTTTATCTTTGGTTTGTGAGGAGAATTTAGGGTCTGGCACTTTCACTGAAACCACAGCAATCAAGCCTTCACGGGCATCATCACCGGTGGCACTGATTTTTGCTTTTTTACTGTAGCCTTCTTTATCCATGTAGCTGTTCAGGGTACGAGTCATTGCCGTACGGAACCCAACTAAGTGAGTCCCCCCATCGCGCTGTGGAATGTTGTTGGTGAAACAGTAAATATTTTCTTGGAAACCGTCGTTCCACTGCAATGCCACTTCGACACCAATGTCATCTTTCATGGTGGAGAAATAGAACACTTTCGGGTGGATCGGGTTTTTGTTTTTGTTCAGATACTCAACAAACGCTTTAATACCGCCTTCGTAATGGAAGTGGTCTTCTTTGTCGTTACGCTTGTCTTTCAGTTTGATTGAAACCCCGGAGTTCAGGAACGACAGCTCGCGCAGACGTTTAGCCAGAATTTCATACTGGAATTCAGTGTTATTAGTGAAAGTCTGGAAACTCGGCCAGAAACGTACGGTAGTCCCGGTCTGGTCGGTTTCACCCACCACTTTCAATGGTGCCTGCGGCACACCCATTTTGTAAGTCTGCTCGTGAACTTTACCTTCACGGCGAATCACTAATTCCAGTTTTTCAGACAGGGCGTTAACAACGGACACACCTACGCCGTGCAAGCCGCCGGAAACTTTGTAAGAGTTATCGTCAAATTTACCGCCAGCATGCAACACGGTCATGATGACCTCTGCGGCCGATACCCCTTCCTCGTCATGCATACCGGTTGGGATACCACGGCCATCATCCTGTACGGAAACTGAGTTATCCGAATGGATGGTCACCACAATTTCTTTACAGTGGCCAGCGAGGGCTTCGTCGATAGCGTTGTCCACAACCTCGAATACCATGTGGTGCAGACCGGTACCGTCATCAGTATCACCGATATACATGCCCGGACGCTTACGAACCGCATCCAGCCCTTTTAATACCTTGATACTTGAGGAGTCATAAGTATTCGACATCAACGTTTCTCGCTCATTTTTAATCCTGTGGTTGAACCTCTATTTTGCCATGTTCCACGCGGAACATCTTGCCCTTTTCGCCTACCATGTCAGCCACTTGTTCAGCACTCACTGCGCTGACAAAAACCTGTGCCTGGGTAGCTTTTAAACGCTCGGCCAATAAACGACGACGGCCGGTGTCTAATTCGGAAGCAAAATCGTCAAGCAGATACAGGCAACGCCGCCCGCTCTGTCGGGTGAGAAACTCACCCTGCGCTAACCGCAGTGCGCACATCAGCAGTTTTAGCTGACCACGCGATAGCAAATCTTCTACCGGCGTACCATCAGCCCGAATGCGAAAATCCGCTTTATGTGGACCGACGGCGGTATAGGTTAGCGCTCTGTCACGCTCAAACTGGCGTTCCAGCAACTCACCATAGTCACTCTCTTTATCCCAGCCACGCTGGAAAGAGAAACTCAGGGCGAACTCTGGCAGGAACAGGGCGCATGTAGCTGAAATATCAGCCGCAATTGCGTCACTGTATGCCGCCCGCCACTCACTAATTCGCTCCGCCAGCGGGATAATTTCCTGATCCCAGGCCCGGATTTGCGAATAGCGACTAACCTGGCGCAGCGCGGCGTTGCGCTGCTTAAGTAACCTTTTCAGATTGCTCCAGGCCATAAAAAAACCGGGTTCATTATGAAAGCAACCCCAGTCCAAAAAAGCGCGCCGGAATTTTGGCCCGCCATTCAATAAGGTAAACCCCTCAGGGGTAATCAACTGCATTGGCAGCAATTGTGCCAATTCAGCCACTTTATGACCATCCGTGCCATCAATGCGCACTTTGGTATCACCCTGCCGACTTTTGCTCAATCCCACGGAAGATTCACGCTCATTAGCATCAACCCGACCATGTAATATAAACTCGGCACATTCATGACGAATCACGCGACCGGCCTGCAAACTACGGAAAGCACGGCCATGCCCAAGGGTATAAATTGCCTCCAACACACTGGTTTTACCGCTACCGTTGGGGCCAACCAGAAAATTAAACCCCGACGCCAGTGCCAAGTCTGCCGATTCGATATTTCGAAAATCTTTAATTAGTAAACGCGTCAGAGCCATGAAACTGCTTCTTATTCTTGTATCCCTGACCTCGGGCGTAATTGTCGCAGACAGATTGGGTGCGGACAGCGCACAGCAACCGGAGCGTACTTCAGTACGTGAGGATGGCGAGTACTCTCCAATCCCAAGCTGGCAAGTAAAATAGCCCGCTATAGATCACAGACGCATTGGCATGACAACATAGGCCGCTGCTTGACTGGCACCATCTTCAATCTGCACGCTGGAGACCGAGTCAGTCAGTAACAGACTCACATCTTCGCACTTGAGCGCATTCAGTACATCAAGCACATAACTGACGTTGAAACCGATCTCCATTTCTGCCCCATCGTAGCTAACATCGAGGATCTCTTCCGCTTCTTCCTGTTCAGGGTTATTAGCGGTTATCTTAAGCTGGTTCTGGCTAACATACAGCCGTACACCACGAAACTTCTCATTAGACAAAATGGCAGCACGAGCAAAGGCCTGTTTCAGCAAATCACAGCTTGCTTTCAATGTTTTGTCTGGGTTCTTCGGCAATACACGGCGATAATCTGGGAAACGGCCATCAACCAGTTTAGAGGTGAAAATGAAATCACCGACGTGTGCGCGGATATTGTTACTGCCGATTTGCAGGCGTAACGGCGTATCACCACCATCCAGCAGACGCACCAACTCCATCACCCCTTTACGCGGCACAATCACCGAATGTGACGGTAATGTCTGCCCAATTGGCATAGCGCAAACCGCCAACCGGTGACCATCTGTGGCGACGGTACGTAACTCTTCGCCTTCGGTCTCAAACAGCATGCCGTTCAAGTAATAGCGCACATCCTGATGAGCCATTGAGAACTGAGTAGACTCAATCAGACGCTTCAGGGTTGCCTGCGGTAAAGTGAATTCAACTTCACTTTGCCAGTCATCCAGATTCGGGAAATCTGCTGCAGGTAATGTAGACAGTGAGAAGCGGCTGCGGCCAGAACGCACCAACAGGCGATCGCCATCTAACGCGACAGTAATTTCCGCACCTTCCGGCAAACCACGCCAGATATCAAAAAACTTCCGGGCAGGCACCGTGGTTGCGCCTTGCTCATGCGGCTGAGATAGCGCCACGCGCGCCACCATCTCCATTTCCAGATCAGTACCGGTCAGCAGCAAAGAGCCTTCCGTGACTTGCAGCAACAAGTTACCCAAGATTGGCAACGTAGGACGTCCACCCAGCGGGCTACTGACCTGTTGCAGCGGTTTTAGCAGATGCTCACGTTCAATGATAAATTTCATAGCGCTAGGAGGATAATGTTCTGATTAAGTTAGAGAAATCTTCTTTGATGTCGTGACTTTCTTCGCGCAATTGTTCAATCTTGCGGCAAGCATGCAACACCGTAGTATGGTCGCGGCCACCAAACGCATCGCCGATTTCAGGCAGGCTGTGGTTGGTTAACTCTTTCGCCAGCGCCATCGCCATTTGGCGCGGACGGGCGACCGAACGGGAACGCCGTTTCGAGAGCAGGTCAGCGACCTTAATTTTATAATATTCTGCGACAGTCTTTTGAATATTATCGATAGTAACCAGCTTTTCTTGCAATGCCAGTAAGTCGCGCAGCGCTTCGCGAACAAAATCGATGGTAATTGCCCGGCCAGTAAAATTGGCATTGGCGATCACACGATTTAATGCCCCTTCCAACTCACGAACATTGGAACGCAGGCGCTTGGCGATAAAAAACGCAACCTCGCCCGGCAAGCGAATATCATTTTCATCCGCTTTCTTCATCAAAATCGCGACACGGGTTTCCAGTTCCGGCGGCTCAATCGCCACCGTCAGGCCCCAACCAAATCGCGATTTCAAACGATCTTCTACCCCATTAATTTCTTTTGGATAGCGATCAGAGGTCAGAATGATCTGCTGATTACCTTCCAGCAAGGCATTAAAGGTGTGGAAAAATTCTTCCTGAGAACGCTCTTTATTGGCAAAGAACTGAATATCATCGATTAATAATGCATCAACCGAACGATAATAGCGTTTAAACTCTTCTATTGCGTTGTTCTGCAAGGCTTTAACCATATCTTGCACAAAACGCTCAGAATGCATGTAAACCACTTTGGCATTGGCTTTACGTGCCATGATGCCATTTCCAACAGCATGTAACAGGTGAGTTTTACCTAAACCTGTGCCGCCATAAAGAAATAATGGGTTATAAGCGCCACCCGGGTTATCCGCAACCTGGCGTGCAGCAGCACGAGCCAATTGGTTCGATTTACCTTCAACGAAGTTATCAAATGTGTGCTTAGGGTTCACATTCGAACGATAAGAAAGTTCAGGTTGGGCGGGCGAACTGTCCCAACTCGGGCGCACAGGTGCACTACGGATAACCGGAGCAACAGGCGCGCTAACGCTGGCTGTAACTGGATGACTGTGTGCTCTTACCGCAGGTTTACTCCCTACTTCAAAACGCAGTAAAGGAACCTCGCTGCCACAGAAATCATTAAGCAATCCATTGATATTGTTTAAGTATTTATCACGGACCCAGTCCAGTACAAAACGATTAGGGGCGTAAAGCGCCAGAGTATTGTCACTCAGTTCCGCCTGTAGGGGGCGTATCCACATACTAAATTCTGTGGCAGGTAACTCATCCTGCAATCGGGCAAGACACTGCTGCCAAAGCGAAAGTGACACGGCGGACTCCACTCGAACAAGATCAATAAAAGAAAGAAATCAGGATTTTTTGTAACTCATCGTTTTTGACACACGCCAATATGGCCTGTAGCAAGCCAAAGTGACATGCGAACCGTTTTTCGGTTGTTTTTACGACTGCATCCCCCCACGATCCCGGAGTAGTGATCTCAGAGTAGTGGATGCGATCGGAATGGCGGATCATAGCGCAAAAGGAGCAATAGATCCTCCCCTTCCTCACAGATTAGATCCTTTTTATCCACAGGCCATAACTTCTGTTGAGAGTGTAACCTAGCGCACAGCTTTTCGTGCCCCTCATCATCCACGATCCCAAAATATTTCGGAATATACTGGTATGACTTTCCCCTTTTCCAGAAGCTGATCCTCATTAATCTACAAAGGATCTCACTGCGATCCTTGCGATTTACCCGGGAGTCCGTATAATCCTCAGCCCTACGTGTGATGCCTGTTCTCTTGATGGCCTCGGCCAAAAAGAAACCAGCGGTGAACACGGACAGGCTCTTGGTAAACTCCCGATACAGAAAACTTCTGTGCGGGCGTGCGCAATGTCAATTGACTCAGGACTGTACAATTATTACAATCCCGCTTCTTTATATGTTGCGATTGAGGCGTCGGTGTCTTCACTCCGAGCAGCCAAACGCGTTTACTGAATCAGTAATTATTTTAAGTTTAGGTAGAAATCGCTATGAAACGCACTTTCCAACCGTCCGTATTGAAGCGCAACCGTAGCCACGGTTTCCGTGCTCGTATGGCCACCAAAAATGGTCGTCAAGTTCTGGCTCGCCGTCGTGCGAAAAGCCGTTCTCGTCTGACTGTTTCTAAGTAATAAAAGCTAACCATCTAAGTGGTTAAGCTAGCATTTCCTAGGGAGTTACGTTTGTTAACTCCCAGTCATTTCACTTTTGTCTTCCAGCAGCCACAACGGGCTGGCACGCCGCAAATCACCATCCTCGGCCGCCTGAACGAGCTGGGGCATCCCCGCATCGGTCTTACCGTCGCCAAAAAACATGTCAAACGTGCTCATGAACGTAATCGGATCAAGCGCTTAACCCGCGAAAGCTTCCGGTTGCATCAGCATACGTTACCGTCTATGGATTTTGTCGTTTTGGTGAAAAAGGGTGTGGCTGACCTCGATAACCGTGCGTTGACGGAAGCTTTGGAAAAATTATGGCGTCGCCACTGTCGCCAGGCTCCCGCATCCTGATCGGGCTAATCAGGGGCTATCAGCTCGTGATAAGTCCGCTGTTGGGGCCGCGTTGTCGTTTCCATCCGACGTGCTCTCATTACGGAATTGAGGCATTGAGCCGGTTTGGTATGATAAAAGGCAGTTGGTTAACACTGAAACGCGTATTAAAATGCCACCCTTTGAACCCAGGTGGCGATGATCCCGTGCCGCCGAAACCCGACGATAACAGAGAACACTAACGATGGATTCGCAACGCAATCTTCTACTCATCGCTCTGCTGTTCGTGTCTTTCATGATCTGGCAAGCTTGGCAAGTGGACAACAATCCACAACCAACTGCTCAGACCACGCAACAGACTGCGAATACTGCTACCGGTGATAAAGCAAGCCAGGCCGTGCCAGCCAGTGGTCAGGGTCAACTGATTACTGTAAAAACTGATGTGCTGTCTCTGACCATTAATACCCGTGGCGGTGACATCGAGCAGGCAAACCTGCTGGCTTACCCGGATGCTCTGGGTTCAGATAAAACTTTCGAATTACTGGAAACCACCCCTGCGTTCATTTATCAGGCACAAAGCGGCCTGACAGGTAAAAGCGGCCCGGACAATCCAGCTAACGGCGAGCGCCCACTGTTCGAAGTGCCACAAACCAGCTTTGTATTAGCTGATGGCCAGGACGAGTTGCGCATTCCTTTGACCTTCACCGGCAAAGATGGCTCCGTTTTCACCAAGACTTTTGTGCTGAAACGTAATGACTACGCCATTGGCGTGGATTATCACGTTAAAAACGCCTCTGCTGCCCCGCTGGAGTTGACGCTGTTCGGTCAATTAAAGCAAAGCATCAACTTACCTAAACACCGTGATACCGGCAGCAATAACTTCGCGCTGCATACTTATCGTGGCGCGGCTTACTCTTCTGATGAAACTAAATATAAAAAATATAGCTTTAGTGATATCGAAGATAAAAGCTTGGATATCACCACTAAAGGCGGCTGGGTTGCTATGTTGCAGCAGTATTTTGCAACCGCGTGGATCCCAACGGCTAACGAAACCAACACTTTCTACTCCGCTGATTTAGGTAACGGCTTGGCTGCCATTGGCTTCAAAGGCGCGCCAGTTGTTATTCAACCGGGTGAGCAGAAACAACTGGGTGCAACCTTGTGGGTTGGCCCGGAAATTCAGGACAAAATGGCGGCCATCGCGCCACATCTGGACCTGACAGTTGATTATGGTTGGTTATGGTTTATTTCTCAGCCACTGTTCAAACTGCTGAAATTCATTCACAGCTTTGTCGGAAACTGGGGCTTCTCCATCATTGTTATCACCTTTATCGTGCGCGGTATCATGTACCCGCTGACAAAGGCGCAATATACTTCGATGGCGAAAATGCGTTTGCTGCAGCCTAAACTGGCCGCCATGCGTGAGCGTATCGGCGACGATAAGCAGCGTATGAGTCAGGAAATGATGGCGCTGTACAAAGCTGAGAAGGTTAATCCGCTGGGTGGCTGCTTACCGTTGGTCATTCAGATGCCAATCTTCCTGGCGTTGTACTACATGTTGATGAGTTCAGTTGAGTTGCGCCATGCGCCATTCATCTTGTGGATTCATGACCTGTCAGCACAAGACCCGTACTACATTCTGCCGATTCTGATGGGTATCACCATGTATTTCATTCAGAAAATGTCACCGACGACCGTGACTGACCCGATGCAGCAGAAAATCATGACCTTTATGCCGGTCATCTTCACTGTGTTCTTCCTGTGGTTCCCGGCTGGTCTGGTACTGTACTATATCGTCAGTAACTTGGTGACCATCCTGCAACAACAGTTGATTTATCGTGGTCTGGAAAAACGTGGTTTACACAGCCGCGACAAGAAAAAATAATCCACAACGATAATCATAAGTATTAAAGGGCGGTCAATATGACCGCCTTATTCTTTTTATAGAAACCTGATTTACACTGTCAGGTTTGTGCAAAAATAATAGGTTAAAGAGAGATATAACCATGAGCACCACTGATACTATCGTGGCACAAGCAACACCGCCAGGCCGTGGTGGCGTTGGTATTTTACGTGTTTCAGGTCGTGCCGCCGCTGCCGTCGCGCAGGCCGTGTTGGGTAAATTACCCAAACCGCGCTATGCCGATTATTTGCCGTTTAAAGATGTTGATGGCAGCACATTGGACCAAGGTATCGCTCTCTACTTTCCCGGCCCGAACTCCTTTACTGGCGAGGACGTGTTGGAACTGCAAGGCCATGGCGGCCCTGTCATACTGGATTTACTATTAAAACGCATTCTGGCCCTGCCAGGGTTGCGCATTGCCCGTCCAGGTGAATTCTCCGAGCGCGCATTTCTCAATGACAAACTGGATTTAGCACAAGCCGAAGCTATTGCTGACTTAATTGACGCCAGTTCAGAGCAAGCAGCTCGCTCAGCAGTGAATTCATTACAGGGCGCATTTTCTGTTCGAATCCATCAATTGGTGGAAGCACTTACTCACTTGCGAATCTACGTCGAAGCTGCAATTGACTTCCCTGATGAGGAAATTGATTTCCTGTCTGATGGTAAAATTGAAGCTCAATTGAATGGAGTCATGGCAGATTTAGAGCAAGTGCGCACGGAAGCCCGACAAGGTAGCTTGCTGCGTGAAGGGATGAAAGTGGTCATTGCTGGCCGCCCTAATGCGGGTAAATCCAGTCTACTCAATGCCTTAGCGGGTCGCGAGGCGGCAATTGTAACTGATATTGCCGGCACTACCCGTGATGTATTGCGGGAACATATTCATATCGATGGGATGCCATTGCATATCATTGATACCGCCGGTTTACGCGAAGCCAGTGACGAAGTTGAGCGCATTGGTATCGAGCGGGCGTGGCATGAGATTGAACAAGCCGACCGAGTGCTGTTTATGGTTGATGGCACCACCACGAATGCTACGGAGCCGGCCGCTATCTGGCCTGAGTTTATGGCGAGGTTGCCGTCTACACTCCCCATCACCGTGGTGCGTAATAAAGCCGACATCACAGGCGAAACCTTAGGTCTGACCGAAGTGAATGGTCACTCACTAATTCGCTTGTCAGCCCGAACGGGTGAAGGTATTGACCTGCTGCGTAACCATCTCAAGCAGAGTATGGGCTTTACCAGTAACACCGAAGGCGGTTTCTTGGCTCGCCGCCGTCATTTGCAAGCGCTGGAAACTGCCGCACAGCATTTGGTACAAGGTCATGAACAGTTAGTAAGCGCTTACGCCGGTGAATTACTGGCAGAAGAATTGCGGTTAGCACAACAGTCGTTGAGTGAAATTACCGGTGAATTTAGCTCCGATGACTTACTGGGGCGGATTTTCTCCAGTTTTTGTATCGGAAAATGAGTGTGATGCCATAGAGGCATTTTGATAAGCTTGCTCTATGAGTCTGAGCCCTCCATCAATCTGAACTGAGTACGGCTCAAACACTTAACTATATCTATAAACCTGAGGTATCCATGATTATAAAACCACGTGTACGCGGCTTTATCTGTGTGACTGCTCATCCGGCGGGCTGTGAAGCTAACGTCAAAAAGCAAATCGACTATGTCACAGCAGAAGGCGCAATCGCTAACGGCCCAAAAAGAGTATTAGTGATTGGTGCGTCAACTGGATACGGGCTGGCAGCCCGCATTACAGCAGCATTTGGTTGTGGTGCCGATACTCTGGGTGTGTTCTTTGAACGTCCGGGTGAAGAAGGCAAGCCGGGAACCTCTGGCTGGTACAATAGCGCTGCATTCCACAAATTTGCTGAGCAAAAAGGCCTGTACGCGAAGAGCATCAATGGCGATGCTTTCTCGGATGAAATTAAGCGCCTGACCATTGAAGCTATCAAGCAAGACTTGGGTCAGGTTGATCAAGTTATCTACAGCCTGGCCTCACCGCGCCGTACTCATCCGAAAACAGGCGAAGTGTTTAACTCGACACTGAAACCAATCGGGCATGAAGTTAAGTTCCGTGGCCTTGATACTGATAAAGAAGTTATCAAAGAAGCGGTGTTGCAACCGGCAACCCAAGCAGAGATTGATAATACTGTCGCAGTAATGGGTGGCGAAGACTGGCAGATGTGGATTGATGCCCTGTTAGAAGCGGGCGTACTGGCTGAAGGCGCACAAACGACAGCTTTCACCTATTTGGGCGAAAAAATTACCCATGACATCTATTGGAATGGCTCCATTGGCGCGGCCAAGAAGGACTTGGATCAAAAAGTTTTAGCTATCCGCGAGAGCTTATCTGCTCATGGCGGCGGAGATGCTCGAGTTTCAGTATTAAAAGCGGTTGTGACTCAGGCCAGCTCCGCAATTCCAATGATGCCTCTGTATTTGTCATTGTTATTCAAAGTGATGAAAGAGAAAGGCACTCATGAAGGGTGTATTGAGCAAGTTTATTCGCTGTATAAAGACAGCCTGTGTGGCAGCGCGCCGCATATGGACCAAGAAGGTCGTCTGCGTGCCGATTACAAAGAACTGGCTCCTGAAGTGCAAAATCAGGTACAGCAGTTGTGGGATCAGGTTACCAATGACAATATTTACCAATTAACCGATTTCACCGGCTATAAAACTGAGTTCTTAAATCTGTTCGGTTTCGCTATCGACGGTGTGGACTATGAAGCCGATGTTAACCCTGTGGTGAAGATCCCGAATCTAATTCAGGGCTAAACTCAGGTTTATTACAATAAAACCCGCTGCGCTGTATATCACCGCGCAGCGGGTTAATTATATTCTGACACTCCCTTCTCTTATACTCTCCTGATATAGCTATAGCTTTATAATAGATAAGCTAAGTCTATATTCTTCGTTTACGGATACCCCAATAGCCTGCAACCTTGTGAATAAATTGCTCTTTAGAGTCTGAATGACTCTTTATTCCACAGGGAAATAATGATGAGAATGCGTTCGCTGGCGATACCCTTATTGGGTTTAATTATTTTAACTTCACTGAATGCCCACAGTGAGGAGAAGAAAGTCATTAAGTTGGGATTTAATCCTGGCCCTTATAAAGAACAATTTGAGAAAGGCGTGGCCCCTTATCTCATAAACAAAGGCTACAGTATCGAATATAAAGACTTCAATGATGGTATTCAGGTCAATAATGCCGTTAGTACCGGTGAGATTGATGGCAACATCATGCAGCACCCGATTTACCTGCAAGCTATAAATGACCGGCTACGCACTGATAACATAGGAATTATTCAGGTGCCAACCCCTCCTATGGGCCTCTATTCTAATAAGCACAATAAGGAAGACAAACCGAAAGACGGCGCATGGATTTCAGTCCCTAATCAGCCTTCAAATGAATACCGCGCCGCACTCTTACTGCAATCTATTGGTTGGATAAAACTCAAAGAAACAATAGACCCAGCAACCTTCTCGCAAAAAGACATTGCAGAAAATCCGTATCATTTGGTTATCAAGGAAATGGATAATGCTCAACAAGTCAGAGCATTACCTGATGTTGACTACGGGGCCATCCAAGGTAATTTTGCTGTTTCTAACGGTATAAAACTCACTTCGGCCCTACAACTTGAAAAACCCACCACCCAGTTTGTCAATGTGGTGACCGTTGCCGGTAAAAATAAAGATGCCGAGTTTGCCAAGGATATTATTGCTGGATATCACACCCCTGAATTCAAAAAATATATTCTGGAAAACGAGAAGTACACAGGTTATATGCTGCCTGATTATCTAAATTAATGGAATAACAGATGATTGAACTACAGCATATTTCCAAAACCTTTGAGCGTAAAGGAATCAAATTACAGGCACTTAATGATGTAAATTTAACCATCGAGAATGGCGATATATTTGGCATCATCGGCTATAGCGGCGCGGGGAAAAGCACCTTATTACGGATGGTCAATTCGCTGGAAAACCCAACATCAGGAAGTGTGGTTATCGATGGTAAGAATCTGCATGATTTTAGCCATGAGCAACTCCGTTTATTGAAAAAAAGCATTGGCATGATATTCCAGAATTTTAATTTACTGGAATCAAAAACCGTTTTTAAAAATGTCGCCATGCCACTTATTTTATTAGGGAAAAATAAAAAATTCATTCAGGAACGAGTCGCTGAACTGCTTGATTTTGTTGGGTTAAGAGATAAAAGCCACAGTTTTCCTAACGAATTATCAGGGGGGCAGAAGCAACGGGTGGGTATTGCTCGAGCTCTGGCCACGAACCCCTCAATTCTGTTATGTGATGAAGCAACATCATCGTTAGACCCCCAAACCACAGCCCAAATTTTATTATTACTGAAGAAAATCAATCAGCAATATAATATTACGATTTTACTTATTACCCATGAGATGTCGGTCATCCAAAAGATTTGTAATAAGGTGGCGGTCATGGAAAATGGTCAAGTTATTGAACAAGGTTCTGTATTGACGGTATTTGGTCACCCAACTCACCCTACAACCCTTAATTTTGTTCGTACTGTCATCAAGGACAGTTTACCAGAGAGTGTGAAAAGCCTGTTAGATAACAGTCATGCCGGCCGTCAATTCCGTCTGGCATTTATTGGGGCGATAGCCACACAACCGGTTATTAACCAGCTAATCAGACAATATGACATTGGGGTCAATATTCTGTTTGCCAACATGTCAGAAATACAAGACACCACATTGGGCCATATGGTTCTGCTATTAACTGGCGAAAATCACATTATTGATAGCGCAGTTAATTACTTGGCGGGCACAGGGATTGATATACAGGAAATAAATTGATGATCGAAACCGCAATTACATTGGACCAATTTATCCAAGCGCTACATGACACCTTGGTTATGGTCAGTATTTCATTGGTGATCGGTTCTCTTATTGGTATTCCTTTGGGGATTTTACTGGTGGTGACCCGGCCGGGTGGGTTAATTAATAATCGTATTTTTTATAATATTCTTAATCCCGTTATCAATATTATCCGATCACTGCCCTTTATTATTCTAATGGTTGCGATTATCCCGCTTACCCGCCTCATTGTGAATACCACAATAGGAACGCCGGGGGCGATTGTTCCGCTGATTATTTTTATCGCGCCGTATATTAGCCGCCTGGTAGAAAACTCACTGCTGGATGTAAACCCCGGCATTTTGGAAGCCGCAAAATCAATGGGCGCAACCCCTTTGCAGGCAATTTGGTATTTTCTGTTACCCGAAGCTTTATCATCGTTAATATTGGCCCTGACCACCGCCACCATTGGTTTGATTGGTGCAACGGCAATGGCGGGGACAGTTGGCGGGGGCGGGATTGGGGATTTAGCCATCACTTATGGTTATCAGCGTTTTGATACTTTTGTGACAGTCACCACCGCGATTGTCTTAATTATTACCGTGCAACTTATCCAATCGCTGGGTAATTTATTCGCCAGTAAAATTCGCCGCGAATAAATAAAACCCCTTTCGGCTAGCAAAAGGGGTTCAGACGGCGAACAAGTTCAAATGAAGGGGAAACGTGCCGTTGAGGTCGTAGTGGCGTAAGCCACCGAAGCGCCCCTAGGGCCGGTCACCCCTTCACTCACTCACTCGTTTTTCAAAAAGTCACAGTCGTGAATTAAACCTTAAAGCCGCTAATCACACTTTCTAACTGCAAAGTTTGATCCTGCATAGCCTGAGCCGCTGCCGCCACTTGTTCCACCAGCGCCGCATTTTGCTGCGTTGAGTTATCTAACTGATTAATAGCCAGATTAACCTGCTCGATACCCAGACTTTGCTCTTGGCTGGATGACATAATTTCATTCATTAGCGCCGCCACATTGGAAACCCCACTCATCAGGTCATCCATCGTCGTGCCCGCATCCGCCACCAAACTCGTCCCAATAGCTATATCGGACACCGAGTCTTCAATCAGCTTTTTAATTTCACGGGCAGATGTCGCGGAGCGCTGCGCCAAATTACGTACTTCAGAGGCCACTACTGCAAAGCCACGACCTTGCTCACCGGCTCTTGCTGCTTCAACCGCGGCATTCAGTGCCAGAATATTGGTTTGGAAAGCAATGCTGTCAATCACACTGATAATATCGACGATTTTCTTCGATGAATGGTTAATTGACCCCATGGTATCCACCACTTTCTTCACCACTGTGCTGCCTTTTACTGCCACGCTCGATGCATCCATCGCCAGTTGGTTGGCATGGCTGGCATTATCAGCATTTTGTTTCACGGTACTGGTTAATTCATCCATTGAAGCCGCAGTCTCTTCAATGGAACTGGCTTGATCTTCAGTCCGCGCAGATAAATCCAGATTACCACTGGCAATTTGCCGCGATGCCGATGCAATAGCCAAGCTGCTTTCCCCGACCTGCCGCATCATTTGCTGCAAATAGTCGATAAAATCATTGAAACTCTGGTTAATAGCATTGAACTCCGGGCTACTACTTTGTGGTAAGCGCTGAGTTAAGTCAGCCCCTCCCGCAGACAGTGCGGTGATATTCTCCTTCAGAGCCGCCAGCCGTTTCATAAAGACGCGAATAGAGAACACCAGGAACAATAGCAATAACAGCATAATTGGGATTTGTACTAACCCCAAGTGCAGCAAGATACTGTGGCTTTGTTTGACCAATAAGCTGGTTGGCAGGTCAGTGACCAAATACCACGGGCTATTGGCGATTGGGCGGATAAACAGGGTGTGGGAAGTGCCGTCGACGTCAAATTCACTTTCCAGTGATTTCTGGTCTTTCATCTGCGCCAATATCCGCTGTGTTTCTGCGGCCATCGGGGAACTGCTAGCAAAATCGGACAGATTTTTTAATTCTGCTTTGCCATCAGCTAAAGCACTGCTGCCTACAATTTTGCCATCGGCTTCCACAATCAGGATGGTGCCATTCACCTTCTGTTCCATCTCTTTAACCAAGCGGTTAAAGAAACCTAAAGTGACATCAATAGTAGAGACGCCATAAGCTTCGTCGCCTTTATAGATTGCCATCGCGCAGTTGGTTCTCGGTTGCGGGCTGGCATCATCTTGATAGGCTTTAGCCCAGGCACAGAAGCCTTTTGGTGCATTTAAGCCATCTTTGTACCACGGCTGTTCAAAATAATTTTGCGACTCTGGCGAATTCCAATGGGTATTAACGGTTAACTTATTTTCCCCATTACGGGCGAAGAAAGTGCTGAATTTAATCACACCTTGCTCGCGTTTATTGGGTAATGGCCAAATCCCACCACCAAAAACGTTACTGTCACCATATTGATCCACCAAACCCGGCAATAATAAGTCGATGGTATTGCTGTCCATTATGGCTACAGCTTGCGTAATACTGCGGGCTTGTGCTTCCACTTTATTCATTTGCGCCGTTATTGCCGTTGCGATTTGATCAACGCTATTGCTAACAATGGTGCTTTCAGATTTTTTGAGTTGTGGTGTCACAAAAAGCTGAATAACCACCACGGTGATTATCAGCAAGAAAATGAAAAACGCACTAACGAGTAAGGTAAATCGGGCTTGAGTGGTTTTTAGCATTATCGTGTCGCTCAATGTAAGAGAGCTGGATAGCTCCAGATCTATTAACGGCAAGAAACGCAAAGACTTGATAACGGCAAGAAACGATTTTTCCTTTTTTTTCCGGCGATCACAATTTCGATGTAACAAATCCACGGATGACACCAATTTACGTTAAATTTTAAGGAGTAGCACGTCTCTCAAGTTTGGCCTACTCTGGGAATGGAACAGCATTATTTATTCACTTACCGGGAGCATGCCATGTCACAACAACCCCTTAAAATTGTTACCCTATTGGGTAGCTTGCGTAGTGGTTCCTACAATGCCATGGTGGCGCGCGCGCTGCCTAACTTAGCACCAGCCGGCGTCACCATCGAAGCACTGCCTTCTATTCGCGACATTCCACTTTATGATGCTGATATACAGCAGGAAGATGGTTTTCCATCGACAATAGAGGCTATTGCTGAGCAGATTCGCCAGGCTGATGGGGTCATTATCGTGACACCGGAATATAACTATTCCGTCCCCGGCGGATTGAAGAATGCCATTGATTGGTTATCGCGTTTACCTAATCAGCCGCTCGCCAATAAACCCGTGGCGATTCAGACCAGTTCTATGGGGCCAATCGGGGGCGCGCGTTGCCAGTATCATCTGCGCCAAATTTTGGTTTTCCTTGAAGCTATGGTGATGAATAAACCCGAATTTATGGGTGGCGTGATTCAAAGCAAAGTCGATGAACAAACGAAAGAGCTAACAGATCAAGGAACTCTGGATTTTTTGGCCAAACAGCTGGCGGCTTTTGCCACTTATATTGATCGTGTCCGGGTAAAATAAGCCCCGTTGTTGCAAAACCTCCATGGCCAGCGGTATTGGGGATTTCCTCCCAATCCCTAGCCATGTTATCAATAGCTACCTTATCTTTGCGGATACTCTCAACCCATGGCCGTTAAAATCACTGTCTGGTTTATCCTGACCCTGATATCCACTTTTTGGCTGGGTTGGTATGGGCTGAACACGCAACAAGCTGAGCGAGAGGCCGATTTTCGCACTATTCACCGCGAGCTGAGCCAACAACTGGCCCAGCAGCAAGCAATTTTATTTTTGGCTTTAGAGCCGAGCCAATTAGTGCAATTACAGCGCCACTTTCCGCAGCTAGTGGCAATAAACCAAATACCGGCAGATCCCTCCAAACCTGGCCAGCTCACCTTGCACATTCAGGAGGGTGATTACCGTTTAGCGAACTCATATAGCGGCAGTGGTTTGCAGGTTAATGCCCAAAAGCTGTTGCAAATCGTCGGCTTACCGCCCCATTTTGACAGTTTGATATTACGCCATCAGCAACAACAGCTGGCGATTTTGGGCCATTCAGACCCCGAAAGTTTCTGGCAGTGGCAAAAACCGGTGGGAGAAGGGGCGCAATCTTTTACTTTAATGGGCTATGCCACCCCAGTTTGGCGTGATTTACCGTGGCTTACCGCCCTGCTGCTGTCATTGATATCTGCCGCCGCCTTATACAGTTGGCACCGCTGGCAACAATTGGCACAGCACCGTTTACATGCCGAACAGCGCGCTAAATTTGCCGATCAAGCCAGACTCAATGCCATGGGGGAGATTGCAACCGGCATCGCCCATGAATTAAATCAGCCGCTTACCGCTACATTGACCTATAACCAGACTGCATTACGGCTGCTGCCGCCACAGGATGAAAAAGTCGCCCCGTTGCTGGTGGCTTCTGTCGAGCAAATTAAACGAATTGCTGCATTATTGGATCGCCTGCGCACCTTACTCAGCCGTGGGCAAATAAATTTACAACCGGTCGTCGTCGCTGATATCTGGCAGCGAGTGAGTGTGTTATTGCGCCAAGAAATAACCGCAGCGAATGTCAAAATCCTAAACACTATTCCGGCAAATTTGCCCACACTCCAGAGTGACCCCTTATGGCTGGAGCAGGTTTTTCATAACTTACTCAGTAATGCGATTCACGCTATCCAACAAACGGCCAATCCGACCATCACTTTCACAGTGAATATTAATGCTAAACAATGGGTTATTCAGATTGAAGATAATGGACCGGGGCTTAGTCAGCAGCAGTTAGATAACCTCTTCACCCCCTTTTATACCACCCGAGAGAGTGGGCTGGGGTTAGGGCTAACCTTGTGTGAAACATTGGTACAGCGTATGGGCGGCGAGATAAAAGCAAGAAACAGTGAACATGGTGGGGCCTGCTTTACTCTTATTTTTCCTCTAATTGCCGGGAATACACATGACAAAACACATTTATCTGATTGATGACGATGAGGGTGTTCGCGCGGCATTGAGCGCATTACTCACGACCATGGGCTGGGAAGTTAAAGCATTCAGTAACGGCCAGACATTCCTCGATACCTTTACGGTTAGCCAGCCAAGTTGTGTGCTACTGGATATTCGCATGCCAGGTAAAAGTGGGATGACGATATTAGAAACCATTCAAGAGCGTAATGACTCCCTCCCGGTCATCATTATGACAGGGCATGGTAATGTTGAATTATGCCGCCGTGCTTTTAAAGGCGGCGCACTGGAATTTTTAACTAAACCAATCGATGCAGATGTATTGATTGAAACCATCAGTATGGCGCTGGAGCAGCATGAACAGGCAATGGAAGCCCATAAACAGCAAGCAAGCTATCAACAATTACTCAAGCAACTCTCTGCCCGTGAACGGGAAGTGGCCACTCTGATTATTCAAGGGGAAACCAGCAAACAGATCGCCCATATCTTGTCGATTTCTCCGCGCACTGTCGAAGCCCACCGCGCGAATATCTTCGCCAAGTTAGAGGTCAACTCGCTGGCATCACTTATTCATCATTATGCACAGTTAATCGGCAATAACTCTTAATAATAGGTAGAAGTACGGAGTAAAACGGGTAGTTAGCCGAATGTTTTTTAACCACTTTTCGCCGTAGCATAGCGTTACTGTGATGAATTCACGTCGCTAACAATAAGGATTTTATATGATCAAGCCTATTGCCCTGACCTCCGCCTTATTCATCGGCCTGATAACTCAAGCCTCTGCTGCAGGTCTGAATACTGAGCGCAATATCTCACAGGCTCTGGCTACCGATTTAGCCAGCCGCACCCTCGCCACTTGCCAGGCTGATGGTTATAACGTCTCGGTCACCGTCGTGGATCGCGCGGGCATTATAAAAACTGTGCTGCGTGGGGATAATGCCGGGCCACACACCATAAAAGCCAGTGAGCAAAAAGCCTTTACTGCACTGTCGACCAAAACCCCAAGTGGGCAAGTCATGGAAAACAGTCAAAAAACACCAGCGGCCAATAACTTGAAAGATATTCCTGGGTTCTTGCTGTTAGGTGGCGGAGTGCCTGTTAAAGCAGGAGATGAAGTGGTTGGTGCGGTCGGTGTTGCCGGTGCGCCGGGTGGGCATCTGGATGCACAATGTGCCACAAAAGCACTGGAGCAAATCAGCGCTCAGTTGAAGTAATACGATCATAAAGACTACGCCCCCACCCTCGGTGTCGAATATGGGGGCGTGTTCAATATCAGTTACCAATCATAAATTATCAGTGATCAACAAACGCAATTTTCAGCACAAACAGTAGCGCCACCACCACCACACATGGGCTGATTTCACGCCAGCGACCGGTACCCAATTTCATCAGGCAATAAGAGATAAAGCCCAGCGCAATCCCTTCCGTAATGGAGAAGCTGAACGGCATCATCACCGCAGTGACAAATGCGGGAACTGCTTCGGTCAAATCATCCCATTTCACACGGGACAGGCTGGATGTCATCAGCACACCGACATAAATCAACGCACCGGCAGCGGCATAGGCAGGCACCATTCCCGCCAGCGGAGACACAAACATCACCAACAGGAACAAAATCCCAACCACAACAGCGGTTAAACCGGTACGGCCCCCGACAGAAACACCGGAAGAGCTTTCGATATAAGCCGTCACTGACGACGTACCAATAAAGGCACCCGCCACTGAACTGATGCTGTCAACGTATAGCGCTTGTTTCATACGCGGGAATTTCCCTTTATGGTCGGTTAAACCCGCTTTATCCGTCACACCAATCAATGTACCGGATGAATCGAACAAGTTAACCAGCATGAAGGAGAAAATAATTCCCGCCATACCAATATTCAGCGCACCGGCTATATCAACCTGCCCAACTACTGAGGCCACACTTGGCGGCATGGAGAAAATGCCCGAGTAATGCACATCACCCAGCGCCCAACCAATTAAGGTCGTCACGACAATCGATACCAGCACCGCAGCATGAATATTGCGAGATGCCAAAACCGCGATGATAAAGAAGCCCAGCGCCCCCAGCAGCACACTGTGAGAGGTCAGATTACCCACGGCAACTAATGTGTCCGGATTTGCGACCACGATGCCGGCATTTTTCAGCCCCATCATAGCAATAAACAGGCCGATACCACTGGTTATCCCGACCCGTAAGCTCAATGGGATATTGGCAATCATCCAATATCGGATGCGGAAAATGGTGAGCAAAAGGAAACCGATTGCGCCCCAGAAAATAGCACCCATGCCGACTTGCCATGAAATACCCATCGCACCCACCACCACAAAAGCGAAGAAAGCGTTAAGCCCCATCGCCGGTGCCAGAGCTACCGGTAAGTTTGCCAATAGCCCCATAAAGATACTGCCGAAGGCAGCAATCAAGCAGGTGGTGACAAATACAGCCTGCACATCCATACCCGCAACCCCTAGAATCTGCGGGTTAACGAACACGATATAGACCATGGTCAGGAAAGTGGTGATACCCGCAATCAGCTCAGTACGGGCGGTGGTACCGTGCTGCTTCAGTTTAAAAACACGTTCGAGCAGCCCCTGCTCAGTATCAAGGTTTGATTTACTCATTCGAGGAGTTCCACAGAAGGGAGTGATAGTTAGGGATATCCTATAACAAAAAAACAGTTGTTTAGAGCGCGATCACACTCTTTTCGGCTATTTTTTATCTGCCGTGTTGCGCAACAGATGGTTTAATATTAACCACCTTCTATTCAACTTATTGAATTTTATTCAGTTGATATGAGTAATGTTGCTAACAGGGTAATTATGTATCGCATTCTGGGGCAGGATGGTTAAAGTGGAATGAACTTAAAACAGCATAATAAAGGATGGATTGAGTGAACCAGATTGAATGTGTCATGTTCGATTGTGATGGAACCTTGGTCGACAGCGAGGTTTTGTGTTGTCAGGCCTATGTTGTGATGTTTGCCCATTACGATATTCACTTGTCACTGGAAGAGGTAATTAAGCGTTTTAAGGGCGTGAAACTCAATGAAATTGTCGCGCTGGTGAGTAAAGAAAACGGCCTGGATGAGCCCATAGAAAAGCTGGAGAAACTTTACCGCGCCGAGGTTGCCCGCCTATTTGACGCCGAATTACAGCCTATCGCCGGTGCAAAAGCGCTGCTAGAGCAAATCACACTGCCAGTTTGCGTCGTCTCCAATGGGCCGGTGAGTAAAATGCAGCACTCTCTTGGCCTGACCGGCTTACTGCCCTTCTTTGAAGACAAACTTTATAGCGGCTACGACATCCAACGTTGGAAGCCCGATCCTGCACTAATTTACCATGCGGCAGACGAGATGCATGTCGCCGCCGAGCGCTGCATTTTGGTTGAAGACTCCGCAGCCGGTACCCATGCTGGAATAGCCGCAGGGATACCGGTGTATTACTACTGCGCCGATCCACATAATCAGCCTATCCACCACCCATTAGTCACTATGTTTGATGATATGCAGCAACTCCCTGATTTATGGAGAGAAAGAGGCTGGCTGATCACCCGCGATTAACTTGCTGGCAACGCCGGTTTATTTCGCCACCAGCGCCATGACCGTTTAATGGCGCTTTGCTTATTAATAGCATGTTGCGAGCTAAAACGGCGATTAAGTGCATTCGCTAGCAAGTCCAGAGTCAGACATAAAACAAAATAGACTAACGCGACAAACAGGAACACTTCCATCGGGTAAACCATGCTGCGGTTGTTAACCTGAGTCGCCAAAAACGTCAGTTCATTCACCCCGACGATATAAGCCAACGAGGTATCCTTAATTAAAGAAATCCATTGGTTAATAAAGGATGGCACCATCATACGTAAAGCTTGCGGCAAGACCACAAACCATAAAACCTGCCAACGATTGAATCCCAGAGATAAACCCGCCTGCCACTGCCCCGCCCCGATGGCCACAATCCCTGCTTTCACCGCATGAGCCAGATAAGCCGATGCAATCAGGGCCAGTGCGCACACCACAGTGGTGATTTCCGGTATATCCACACCAAATACAATTGGCAGTAGAAAATACGTCCAGAAAATCAACATAATCACCGGAATAGCGCGGAAAAAACCTAAAAAAGCGGCTAAAACTCCGGCCCAAACACCACGGGACATCGCCAGCACCACACCCAATACCGTGCCTAAAATAGCCGAGGCGACCCCGGCTAACAGGCTTATCAGCAAGGTTAATGCGGCTCCACCTAATGGGCCATCAGGAAAAGTGCCCCACAGTAAATAAGTCCAGTTATCGGCAATAATTGTAAAATCCATCTCAGAGCCCCTTAACAACCGTTCGCTGCTGACGCCACATACCCCAGGCCTCAATCAATGCAATAATCGCGATATACAACACCGTCGCCACACCGAAAGCCTGGAATGTCCGCAATGTTTCTGTTTCAACCTGGCGAGAGGCATAAGAAAGCTCAGCCACGCCAATAGCCATTGCAAGTGACGAATTTTTAATAATATTCATATATTGGCCCAGTAATGGCGGCATCGCGATTTTCAGCGCCTGCGGCAATACAACATGCCGCATAGCCTGCCACCCTGTCAGCCCCAATGCATGAGCGGCGTATTTTTGCCCCTTAGCCACACCGCTTATCCCCGAACGCAACTCTTCAGCAATAAATGCGGTGGAATAGAGCGTCAGGCCAATGAAACCCGCTAAAAACTCGAAAGAAGGCCAGCCAAGGGTGAGCCCGAAAGCCGTGATTTCATGGGGGGTATTAAGCCAGGGAATCCAGGATGCAGGTAGGAACTGACTGGCAGCAAAGTACCAAAAAAACAACTGGATTAGCAGAGGAGTATTACGAAACAACGTGCTGTAACCAATCGCAAACCATTGTAATCCTTTAAGTTCGCTGTCTCTGGCCGCTGCAAGCAAAAAACCCAACAACGTCGAGGCCACCACTGTGCAAGCAGAAATCCACAACGTCAGCAGAAAACCGTTCCACAGCCAGCCGAGATATTGTGGGGCCAGCAACCAGTCAGTGAGGTGATGTAGATTCATATATCCTTAAACCTGTCTCTGCTGCTTTAAAGCAAACAGCCCTGCATCACAACAATGCAGGGCTTTTGGTGTTCTTAATTTAACATTGAATCATGCTTTAGGCTGTTGATCCAATGGCGCAAATTTGAAATCGCCGCGTGGTTGAGCTGCTTTGGTTTCAGGCCCGAACCAACGGTCATAAATTTTCGCGGCTTCACCATCTTTTTCCAGTTTAGCCAGTGTTTCATTCACTTGAGCGGTTAAACGATCTTCACCTTTAGTAATACCAATGCCTTGATATTCTTTAGTAATACTGAATGGTGAGATTTCGAAATCTGCTTTTTGTGCTGCGGGAAGATTACCCAACAATCCGACTAATTTGGCATCATCCTGAGTGATTGCTTGAACATTACCATTACGCAGGGCGGTAAATGCCACTGGAGTATCATCGTAGGAAATGACTTTCGCAGTTGGATAACGGTCACGCAAGGTTATTTCCTGTACGGTGCCTTTATCCGCACCGATACGTAATTTACCGATGTCTTCTGGTGTTTTCAGCACACCTTTATGGGCGATAAACTTCTGGCCAGTGGCAAAATACGGCAAGCTGAAGTTCACTTCCTTCGCACGATCATCAGTAATAGTGAAGTTGGCAGCAATCAAATCCACTTTTTTAGATGTCAGTAACGGAATACGGTTAGCTGGATTAGTTGCCCGCAATTCAACTTTTACACCTAAATCTTTCGCGATAGCATTCGCCACATCCACATCATATCCCACCAGTTTTTTAGTCTGCGGGTCAATGTAGCCAAACGGTGGGTTGCTATCGAATACAGCAATCCGCACCACGCCGTCCTTCTTAATATCATCCAGTTTATCTGCATGAGCCGCACCAGAAAGTGTAGCCAGCCCGGCTAACAACGTGAGTGCCAGAGCACTTTTTTTTGTGGAGAGAGATTGCTTCATTGAAAGCTCCTAAGATGATTGAGATGCTGCGCTGTATGTAAGCTATCAATTCAGCGTTAGGTCAGGAAATAATATAAAACGATATATTTATAACTAATTAATCTCAGGGAATAAATCTCATTACATTAAGAAAAAAAATGAGATCATTGGCATGAATAGAAGCCGTGAATAATCACCACCTTTCATAACCAGGAAGCGGTGAAGAAACATGCACTGGATTGCAGGACAATAGTTAGTGCGACGACAAAGATTGACTTAAACGTTGATGACCACATATAAAAGCATTCTTAAAATTAAATTATTTTCATAGAACTTCTGAATTTACTCAGATAGTACTGCTCTGCATGTTATGTATTATTTTTTAATTTCTCCCATGAAATTCCCGGATGATCAGCTCTACCACCATATTCAATTTTATCTGCGGGTACACTACCCATAACATAAGTCTCTCCATATGTGGCTCTATGATTCAATCTATTTGGTGTGTCTAGATTGATTTTTTCATTGTTTTGATTTCTGAATGTTAGGTAATTCTCTTCAGTAATACTATGAGGTTCTTTTACATCAAAGAGTTTTGGGTAGGTATATACACGGAATGCCCCAGAATTATATGGGGTGTCAATATTATCAATATATCTAACCACCGGAACATCTTTAGTGTTTACTTTATAAATATGCCAATCATGTAAAATATTTGCAGAAGCGGGTGAATTTAGCTCATTAAACGCTAATTTTGGTTCAATAACTTTCTTTTTCCCATTCTGAAGCATTGTTTCTGATAAACACTCACCCGCACACCATGCTTGACCTTTCAATAGCTCTGTTGCTGGGCCAAGCATTGATTTTTCATATGGAGAAAATCCTTTTTTTTCAATTTCTTCTGGAGCACATTTATCTAGGCGGTAGACTATATTAATATCATTTCTTATCACTAAGTCATTTATAGTTGGTTTGTAATCAAATGCTTTAACAATTGGTGAACTACCCGCATTATCAGGATGTACATCTTGCTAACTATTATATTTCCCATCAAAAACACCACTAGGTTTATTACTTAAATGTTTATATTTCTCTATTTTAGACTCTCCAGTAATAAATAGCTTACAAGCGCTATTTATTACTGAAATGAATTTCATTGCAAAGCTAACTTTCTTATTGTGACTTTTTGTTTTTTCTAAACTAACTGCTGACTTGGTACTTTTGAATATATGAGATTTTATATATAACCTTATTGCGTTCATACTTAACATGCTCTCACTGATTAAATATCATAGCACTTTAAATCCAGCGCCAAGCTAGTCAACTCGATATATTTAGAATTCAAGTCAACCACTAGTCTATTCTTTTCAAGAAAACTTGGCTTTCAAAAAACGCACACTCGCAACTTCAGCGCGATAACATAACCTGATAAATAACAGATATCCCGTGACGTCTATCTCCCACCTAAAAGGCCAAAAATATGGAAAAGAGAATAAAACCTTAAATGAAGAATTTTTGGTACGGGTTGATTAGGGTAGTAAAAGAGGGGATTGCGGCGATAACAAATGCTTAACCCCAATCAAGCATAAATACTCAGCCTGATTGGGGAAATTTGTTATTTTTCTGCTTTATTAGACAGCAGTTTTTCTAAGTCATCGCCACCCAAGTGACGGAAATCCTGACCTTTAACAAAGTAGAAGATAAATTCACAGATATTCTGGCAGCGATCCCCAATGCGTTCAATTGAACGGGCACAAAATAGCGCGGTTAACACGCTAGGTATGGTGCGCGGATCTTCCATCATATACGTCATCAATTGGCGCACAATGCCTTCATATTCCTGATCGACCTTCTTATCTTCGCGATAAATTCGGATAGCTTCATCCAAATCCATGCGCGCAAAGGCATCCAGTACATCATGCAGCATCTGCACCGTATGTCGCCCTAAAGACTCCAAACTGACGAGCAAAGGCTGGTGTTGATGGGAGAACTTTTCCAGCGCCGTGCGGCAGATTTTATCCGCCACATCGCCGATGCGCTCCAGCTCAGAAATCGTTTTTATGATGGCCATCACCAGGCGCAAATCGCTGGCGGTTGGTTGACGTTTGGCAATGATGCGCACACAGGCTTCATCAATGGCCACTTCCATCATATTGACCTTATTGTCGCCAGCAATGACCTGTTTTGCCAACTCACCATCTTGATTATGCATGGCAGTGATCGCGTCAGATAATTGTTGCTCCACCAGCCCACCCATGGTCAATACTTGGGTACGGATATGTTCAAGTTCTGCATTGAACTGGCCGGAAATATGTTTATTTAGATTCAAGTTATCCATGATGCTTCCCATACTCTATTGGGTATTACCTATCCCGAAGGCAATAGGCGAGATTGATGTGGCAAAATCAGCCATAGCGACCAGTAATATAATCTTCCGTCTGTTTCTGCTGTGGTGCGGTAAACAGGGTATCAGTATCACTGAACTCAATTAACTCACCCAGATACATAAATGCCGTATGATCTGAACAGCGGGCAGCCTGCTGCATGTTGTGCGTCACAATCACCACGGTATAGTCCGACTTCAACTCGCTAATCAGTTCTTCAATGCGACCTGTCGAGATAGGATCCAGTGCCGAGCAAGGCTCATCGAGCAATAACACATCAGGGCGAATGGCGATACCACGGGCGATGCATAAACGCTGTTGTTGCCCGCCAGACAAGCTATAACCACTCTGGTGTAATTTATCTTTGGTTTCATTCCACAGCGCTGCTTTGGTCAGAGCCCACTGCACGCGTTCATCCATATCAGCGCGAGACAAGTTTTCAAACAGTTTCACGCCAAAGGCGATGTTATCGTAAATCGACATTGGGAATGGGGTCGGCTTTTGGAAAACCATGCCCACTTTTGCACGCAACAACGCAATATCTTGTTTATCCGTCAGGATATTTTGCCCATCCAGCAAGATATCGCCTTCAGCGCGCTGATCCGGATACAACTGATACATTTTATTGAATGTACGCAGTAAAGTAGATTTACCGCAGCCTGATGGGCCAATGAATGCTGTGACCTGGTTTTTGGCAATATCCAGCGAAATATTCTTCAGCGCATGAAATTTGCCGTAGTAGAAGTTCAGATCGCGAACCTGAATTTTGCTGTTGTTGATGTCAGTAGCCATACTCATCAAGACTTCTCTCTTTTAGCCAATGCCGCCGTAGCCGCATTTTGGAATTTATTGGCGAATCAGTATTTTCTTTGCTAATTAATGGCGCTTTCTCAGCCGATTAATACTTTTTCTTAGCGAAAATAACGCGAGCCAGAATATTCAGTAACAAGACACACAGGGTTATCAAAAGCACCCCAGCCCATGCCAGTTGTTGCCATTCACTAAACGGACTCATGGCAAACTTAAAGATGGTGACCGGCAAGTTCGCAATAGGCCGTGTCAAATCAGTACTCCAGAATTGGTTGGAGAGTGATGTGAACAGCAAAGGTGCGGTTTCGCCCGCAATACGCGCTACCGCTAACAAAATGCCGGTCAAAATACCTGAGACAGAGGCTTTCAAGGTAATGGCCGATATCATGCGCCACTTTGGCGTTCCTAATGCGTAGGCCGCTTCGCGCAAGCTATCCGGCACCAACTTCAGCATGTTTTCAGTGGTACGGATAACAATAGGTATCTGTAGCAAGGCCAGTGCTATCACTCCCGCCCAGCCCGAGAAATGCTCCATCTTGGCGACTACAATGGTGTAGACAAACAAGCCGACCACAATGGAAGGTGCTGATAACAAAATGTCATTAATAAAGCGGGTAATTTCTGCCAGCCAAGATTTACGGCCATATTCCGCCAGATAAATCCCCGCCATGATGCCCAATGGGGTGCCGATGACTGTCGCCCACAGAATTAATAATCCACTCCCCGCAATGGCGTTAGCTAAACCACCACCCGCGGTATTCGGCGGCGGCGTCATCTCGGTAAACAGCGCCAATGACATGCCGTCGATACCTTTGGTGATTGTAGAGAATAAAATCCACACCAACCAAAACAGACCAAACGCCATAGTGGCAATGGAAAGTAGTAAGGCAATCCGATTTTTTTGACGACGCCAGGCCTGCTTTTTACGGCGGGTTTCCATCAGCGTCGCATCACTTTGCATATCCATCGTCGCCATCTTAGCGCCCCTCTTTCTTAGCCAGACGCAAAATCATTAGCTTAGATAAAGCCAGTACGATAAAGGTAATAACGAACAAGATCAGACCCAGTTCCATCAACGCGGCAGTATGTAAACCAGATTCAGCTTCAGCAAACTCATTCGCCAACGCGGAGGTAATACTGTTGCCCGGCATAAACAGCGAGAAGCTGTCGAGCTGATAGGTGTTACCAATAATAAAGGTCACTGCCATGGTTTCACCCAATGCACGCCCCAGCCCCAACATCACGCCGCCAATAACACCATTTTTGGTATAAGGCAGCACAATACGCCAAATCACTTCCCACGTGGTGCAGCCAATGCCATAGGCCGACTCTTTCATCATCACCGGGGTTTGTTCAAATACATCGCGCATAACCGCTGCAATGTAAGGAATAATCATGATGGCCAAGATGATGCCGGCAGCCAAGATACCAATACCAAATGCGGGGCCAGAGAACAGCACTCCCACAATAGGGATGCCGGACATCACGTTGCCAACAGGCTCTTGGAAATAACGGGCAAACAGAGGGGCGAAGACAAATAAACCCCACATACCGTAAACAATGCTTGGGATAGCGGCCAGCAATTCAATCGCAACCCCCAGTGGGCGTCTTAGCCAATTTGGGGCCAGTTCAGTTAAGAACAAAGCAATGCCAAAACTGACCGGAACCGCGATGAGCAAGGCGATAACAGAGGTGACAACTGTGCCGTAAATCGGTACTAAAGCACCAAACTGTTCAGCCGGGGCATCCCACTCTTTGGTCCACAGGAAAGCCCAACCAAATTTTTCGATGCTTGGCCAGGAAGCAATAATCAATGAAATGATAATGCCGCCCAACAGAAATAGGGTAATCAGCGCAGCCAGTTTAACCAGCGCACTGAAAATGATGTCACCGTATTTACTCGGTGCTTTGATTGTCGGCTTGTTCGCAGCCATAGACTCTCTTCTCATCCTACCCCTAATACTTCAAGCTGCAGGGGTGTTGGCTGCTTTCGCTCACCCCAGTCACTTACTTGAGTAAGCTCCTGGGGATTATCTCAATTGCCGCCTACCTGCAACTCGAATTATTTAGGGTATATATTGTGAATCAATATTTCATAAACCGCTTGTTGCCAGTAAATCAGAAGATTGGCTTACCGTTGCTATCTTTAATCTGAGTTTTCCAAGCAGCACGAACTTGCTCAACAACTTCTGCTGGCAATGTTGCATAATCCAGTTCGTTGGCTTGTTTAGCGCCGTGAGTGTAGCCCCAGTCAAAGAACTTCAGTACTTCAACGCCGTTAGCAGCATTTTTCTGCTCTTTATGCACCAAGATGAAAGTTGTTGATGTGATAGGCCAGACATCATCACCTTTTTGATTGGTTAAATCTTGAGCAAACGTTTTGCTCCAGTCTACACCTTTAGCTGCTGCACTGAAGCTCTGCTCAGTTGGGCTAACCGGTTTGCCATCAGCAGAAACCAGTTTGGTGTAAGCCAGGTTGTTCTGTTTGGCGTAAGCATACTCGACATAACCAATCGAGCCAGGCAGACGTTGAACGAATGCAGCGATGCCGTCGTTACCTTTACCGCCCAAACCGGTCGGCCAGTTAACCGTAGAACCTGCGCCTATTTTTTCTTTCCATTCTGCATTCACTTTAGCCAGGTAGCTGGTGAACACAAATGAAGTACCGGAACCGTCAGCGCGGCGCACCACAGCAATATTTTGATCTGGTAATTTAACGCCCGGATTCAGCTTAACAATAGCCGGGTCATTCCACTTTTTCACATTGCCCAGATAAATATCACCCAGTGTTTTACCGTCTAATGTCAGTTCACCGGATTTAATGCCAGGGATATTAACGGCCAATACCACACCGCCAATCACTGTAGGGAATTGGAACAGACCTTCAGCAGCCAGTTTTTCGTCTGCCAATGGCGCATCAGAAGCACCGAAATCAACAGTATTGGCAATGATTTGTTTCACGCCGCCTGAAGAACCAATCCCCTGATAGTTAATTTTGTTACCTGTTTCTTTCTGATAAGAATCTGCCCACTTGGCATACACCGGCGCGGGGAATGTCGCACCTGCACCTGTCAGGCTTGCAGCAGCGAACACAGACACGGTAGTCATAGATAAAGTCGCTGCCACAATGCTGGCTACGGTGGTACGCATAAGTTTCATAATCCCTCCTAATGGGATATTAGAATCAACTCAAAATTATATTCATCAGATTAAGTATGGTGCAGGAGGGAAAATAGGACAGTTTAATGACAGAAAAATGTACGCAATGTTACAGTTATATGACAAGCAAAAGGGATTCAAATAAAAATATTATATATCAATAAATTAACTCTATTTTGTAGCTATTTTTTTATCCTTAACTTCGTAAAAAACTCACTTTTTTGACTCTCACTCATTTGATTAGTGATTAGTTTTTTGTGCGAAAATGACAACTCGCGGCAAACTCATAAAAGCAAAAAAGCCGACAAATGCCGGCTTTTATTTATGCTATTTCTCGTGCGGATTATTCAACCGTTACTGATTTTGCCAAGTTACGTGGTTTATCCACATCGGTACCTTTAATCAGCGCGACATGATAAGCCAACAGCTGTAGTGGAACGGTATAGAAAATTGGCGCAATTATCTCTTCAACATGAGGTAATGGCACAATCTTAACCCCTTCACTGTTGGTAAAACCGGCATCTATATCAGCAAATACATACAGTAAACCGCCGCGAGCACGAACCTCTTCAATGTTGGATTTCAGTTTTTCCAACAATTCATTGTTAGGTGCTACCACGATAACCGGCATATTGGCATCAATGAGCGCTAATGGGCCATGTTTTAATTCACCGGCGGCATAAGCTTCGGCATGAATATAAGAAATCTCTTTCAGCTTCAGCGCACCTTCCATTGCGATAGGGTATTGATCGCCACGGCCAAGGAACAATGCATTGTGCTTATCAGAGAAACCTTCAGCCAAGGCTTCAATGGTTTTATCCAATGACAGCATCTGCTCGATATGAACCGGTAAGGACTGTAACGCCTCAACAATTTCATGTTCGAGCTGTTCACTGTTTTTAATGCCTTTCAGTAAGCCAATGCGGCCCACCAGCATCAATAATACCGTCAATTGAGTGGTAAAGGCTTTGGTTGACGCAACACCAATTTCGGTACCCGCTTTCGTCATCAAGGCCAAATCTGATTCTCGTACCAGAGATGAGCCAGCAACATTACAAATTGCCAGCGAACCTAAATAACCCAGTTCTTTCGACAAGCGCAATGCCGCCAAGGTATCAGCAGTTTCACCCGATTGTGACAAGGTGATTAACAAACTGTTTGGCCGCACCGCAGGTTTGCGATAACGAAATTCGGAGGCAATTTCCACGTCACAAGGGATGCCAGCCAGAGATTCAAACCAATAACGAGAAACCATACCTGAGTTGTAAGACGTACCGCAGGCTATGATTTGAATATGTTGAACATTTGCCAATAGAGCATCGGCTTTCGGGCCAAGCTCAGACAAATCAATTTTTCCGTGGTTTAAACGGCCTTCCAGCGTATTTTTAATAGCGGTTGGCTGCTCATAAATCTCTTTTTGCATGTAGTGACGATAAATACCTTTGTCACCTGCATCATATTGCAACTGAGATTCAGTTTCCGGACGTTCAATGGCATTGCCTTGCTTGTCAAAAATACTGACACTGTGGCGAGTAACTTCAACCACATCGCCCTCTTCAAGGAAAATGAAACGGCGAGTGACGGGCAACAGAGCAAGCTGGTCAGAGGCAATAAAGTTTTCACCAATACCGCAACCAATAACCAATGGGCTACCTGAACGAGCTGCAATCAGACGACTTGGGTCACGGCTATCCATCACTACTGTGCCATAAGCACCACGCAGTTGCGGTATAACACGGCGCACGACATCAAGCAGAGAACCGCCATTTTGTTGCTCCCAATGCACCAAGTGAGCAATAACTTCAGTATCAGTTTCAGAACTGAAACGGTAGCCACGGCTAATCAATAATTCACGTAAAGGTTCGTGATTTTCGATAATACCGTTGTGAACCACGGAGATATAGTCAGAAACATGAGGGTGCGCATTGGCTTCTGATGGTGCGCCATGGGTAGCCCAGCGAGTATGTGCAATACCGGTTCCGCCATGCAAATCTTGCTTTTCAGCTGCATCTGAGAGTTCCTGCACCTTACCTAACCGGCGTAAGCGCGTCAGATGGCCTTCAGCATCAACCACGGCTAGACCGGCTGAGTCGTAACCACGGTATTCAAGACGACGTAAACCTTCGATCAGAATCTCAGCGATATCACGTTGCGCTACTGCGCCAACAATTCCACACATCTGTTTTATTCCTATGTAAGGTTCTTTTAGAACCTTGTCGATGTCAGTGACCTGATTTTCCGGATTTTCCGGGTTCCCCGAGCCTGTAGAGTTGGGGATTATTATGTTTTGTTCTGTATTCTCAGCAGAGATGGAAAAACCGAAAACACAGGGCAAAACATCCCTTCAATCAAGAATAAATAACGTTGAAGGGACTGTTTTAATAGATTATTTTTTCTTAACCGGGCGCTGCCACCCCTGAACGTGAACTTGCTTAACACGGCTGAGAACTAATTCATTTTCAGCAATATCACGGGTAACCGTGGTGCCAGCGGCAATAGTCACGCCGTTTGCAACAGTGACAGGAGCGACTAGCTGAGTATCGGACCCGACAAAGACATCATCGCCAATAATAGTTTTAAACTTATTAGCTCCATCATAGTTGCAAGTTATAGTTCCTGCGCCAATATTTACGCCAGAGCCAATTTCAGCATCACCTAAGTAAGATAAATGGCCTGCTTTAGAGCCTTTACCCAAGCGAGCTTTCTTGATTTCAACAAAATTACCAACATGCGCGCCTTCCGCTAACTCAGCACCCGGACGCAGACGAGCAAAGGGCCCAACAGTACAGCCGGAATCCAAACGAGAGTCTTCCAAGATACTGTATGGGCTGATTTCTGAATCATCACCAATCACACAGTTTTTAAGCACACATCCGGTGCCAATGCGAACCCGATCACCTAAAATTACATGACCTTCAATGATGACATTGGTATCAATGGTAATGTCACGACCGTGTGTTAATTCTCCACGCAAATCAAAGCGCGCAGGATCCAGTAACATCACCCCAGCTAATAGCAACCTTTCAGCTTGCTCGGACTGGTACACGCGCTCAAGAGTGGCTAATTGCAGACGGTTATTCACCCCTTCAACCTCACTCAGGCGGGCAGGATGAACCGCTGCAATTTTTTTACCGTCGGCATGGGCTAATGCAATAATATCAGTGATATAAAACTCACCCTGAGCATTATTATTATTCAACAATGACAGCCAGCGCTTTAAATCACGACCATTGGCAACCAATATCCCAGTATTGATTTCATTAATCTCGCGCTGTGCGTCGCTGGCATCTTTATGCTCAACAATCCCGACCACATCGCCGTTTTCGCGCACAATACGGCCATAACCGCTCGGGTTATCCAGCTTCACCGTCAGCAGGCCAATGCCGCCTTGTGGCTTCGCAGCTAGCAGCCGCTGGAGAGTATCGACGGAGATCAACGGCACATCGCCGTAGAGCATCAGGACATCTTCATCATCAGAAAAATGTGGTGCCGCTTGTTGCATTGCATGCCCAGTACCCAACTGCTCTGCTTGCAGCACCCAGTTCAATGCCGGGTCAGTCAGTGTTTTTTTCAACAACTCGCCGCCGTGCCCATAAACCAGATGAACATGTTGAGCACCCAACTTCATGGCAGCATCAATAACATGCTGAACCATCGGCTTACCTGCCAGCGGGTGTAACACCTTAGGAAGGTCGGAATACATACGCGTCCCCTTACCTGCGGCAAGGATGACTACACTCATTGAGCTGTTAGACATAAGCAACCTGATAACTCCAAATTAATAGACGGAAGTAAACCTGTTTAGCGAAATAATTACTACATATTTCTCAGCGAAAAACGTACCCAACCCGCATGGTTAAAGGGTTGTAGCGACGGAGCAGGTAATAAAAAAATGCAGGTAAAAGTGTCTGCGATCGACGACGTTTTATGACCTGTTTTTGCCAAAAAACCGTCACCCATTTAGGTTATTAGCCACTTATTTTACGACAAGAAACAAGAACTTTCAGAAAGAAACTTTACTAGTTTAGCTTAGGCTTAATTAAATAGCGGAAAGTCGTGAGATAAATGGCAAAACGCAGGGAGGGAACAGCATATGATTATTATAAAGATAAAAAAAATGCCAGTCCGTTTTCACCGACTGGCATTCTATCGTTCTTTATATGATAACTTTATAAATCAAAGAGTTGTTAGTTAAGCTTTGATGAACCCTCTAACCCAAAAACAACCCTAAGATATAAAATTACATCGCTTTCCGGGTCAGCTCGATTACGCGTAGTTTCGCAATCGCCTTCGCCAATTCAGCGGATGCCTGAGCATAGTCGACATCGCCGTGGGAATTATTGATATGATCTTCTGCTTTGCGCTTAGATTCCAGCGCCTTGGCTTCGTCCAAATCAGTTCCACGAATAGCAGTGTCAGCCAATACGATCACAACGCTCGGTTGCACCTCAAGGATGCCGCCAGAAAGATAAATGAACTCTTCCTCACCGAACTGCTTAACGATACGTATCATGCCAGGCTTAATGGCAGTGAGCAGTGGGGCGTGACCAGGGAAAATCCCCAGTTCACCTTCACTACCCGTCACCTGAATTTTTTGTACTACGCCTGAGAACATTTTCTTCTCGGCGCTCACAACATCCAGATGGTAAGTCATTGCAGCCATGTCACCCTCCAGTCAACAGCGTTACAGTTTCTTGGCTTTTTCCACTGCTTCTTCAATGGTGCCAACCATGTAGAACGCCTGCTCCGGCAGGTGGTCATAGTCGCCGTTCATGATGCCTTTGAAACCACGAATGGTGTCTTTCAGCGATACGAACTTGCCCGGTGAACCGGTAAAGACTTCTGCCACGAAGAACGGTTGAGACAGGAAGCGCTGGATTTTACGCGCACGGGATACAACCAGTTTGTCATCTTCTGACAACTCGTCCATACCCAAGATAGCGATAATATCTTTCAGTTCCTGGTAACGTTGCAGAATAGACTGCACGCCACGCGCTACATCGTAGTGCTCCTGACCAACAACCAGCGGATCGAGCTGACGGCTGGTGGAGTCAAGCGGGTCAACCGCCGGGTAAATACCCAGAGAGGCGATTTGACGGCTCAGTACGACGGTTGCATCCAAGTGAGCAAAGGTGGTTGCTGGAGATGGGTCAGTCAAGTCATCCGCTGGCACGTAAACGGCCTGAACAGAGGTAATTGAACCCGTCTTGGTGGAGGTAATACGTTCCTGCAACACACCCATCTCTTCTGCCAGCGTTGGCTGATAGCCTACTGCAGATGGCATACGACCCAGCAGTGCGGATACTTCCGTACCGGCCAAGGTATAACGATAGATGTTATCGATGAACAGCAATACGTCACGGCCTTCATCACGGAATTTCTCCGCCATGGTCAAGCCAGTCAGTGCAACGCGCAGACGGTTACCTGGTGGCTCATTCATCTGGCCATAAACCAAGGATACTTTGTCCAGAACGTTGGAGTCAGTCATCTCGTGGTAGAAGTCGTTACCCTCACGAGTACGTTCACCCACACCAGCAAATACGGAATAACCTGAGTGCTCAATCGCAATGTTACGAATAAGCTCCATCATGTTTACCGTTTTACCAACACCCGCACCACCGAACAGACCAACTTTACCGCCCTTAGCGAACGGACAAATCAAGTCCATAACCTTGATACCGGTTTCTAACAGGTCTTGCGAGCTGGCAAGCTCTTCGTAAGAAGGCGCTTCACGGTGGATTGCCCAACGCTCTTCTTCACCGATAGGACCTTTCATGTCGATTGGATCACCCAATACGTTCATGATACGGCCCAGAGTTGATTTACCAACTGGCACTTCAATTGGGTGTTCCAGGTTAATAACTTTCAACCCGCGGCTCAAACCATCGGAAGAGCCCATTGCGATACAACGAACAACACCACCGCCCAGCTGTTGCTGAACTTCCAGCACCAGCTTCTCAGCTGCGCCTTCAACCTCAAGGGCGTTGTACACTTTTGGTACAGCGTCTTGGGGGAATTCGACGTCCACTACGGCGCCGATTACCTGGATAATCTTTCCAGTAGCCATCTTGAATCCTCTACGTAATACGTTTACCCGTCATATTCCAAATTGCTGGGGCGTTGGCTGCCTTCTCTCACCCTAGTTGCTTAGCGAGTAAGCTCCTGGGGATTTGCTCAGTTGCCGCCTTCCCGCAATCTGAACTATTTAGGGTAATAACCTGGTTAAACCGCGGAGGCTCCCCCGACGATTTCGGTGAGTTCCTGAGTGATGCTGGCCTGACGAGCCTTGTTGTAAACCAACTGCAGCTCTTTGATCAGACTACCGCCGTTATCGGTGGCGGCTTTCATCGCTACCATTCGCGCGGCCTGTTCGCTGGCCAGGTTTTCAACGACGCCCTGATAAACTTGTGATTCCACATAGCGACGCAGGAGAGTATCCAGCAGTGCTTTAGGATCAGGTTCATACAGGTAATCCCAGGATTTCCTCTTCAGCTCACCGTCTTCCGCTGGCGGAAGAGGTAACAGCTGCATGATCCGTGGTTCCTGAGACATCGTATTGATAAACTTGTTATTAACGATATACAGTTTATCCAGACGACCTTCATCATAGGCTTGCAACATCACTTTCACTGGCCCGATAAGTTCTGACAGGGAAGGGTTATCTCCCATGCCAGTAACCTGAGCAACAATCTTGCCGCCCACGGAACCAAAGAAAGATGCAGCTTTTGATCCAATCAGCGCTAAATCGCATTCAACGCCTTTTTCAGACCAACCTTTCATCTCAGCTAACAGTCTTTTGAACAGGTTAATGTTCAAGCCACCACACAAGCCACGGTCTGTAGAAACCACCAGATACCCAACACGCTTAACATCGCGCTCTTCCAGGTATGGATGTTTGTATTCCAGATTACCTAGCGCAAGGTGACCAATCACACTACGCATTGTTTCTGCATAAGGACGGCTGGCCGCCATGCGTTCCTGCGATTTACGCATTTTGGAGGCGGCGACCATCTCCATGGCTTTGGTGATCTTTTGCGTGTTTTGCACGCTGGCGATCTTGGAACGTATCTCTTTTGCGCCGGCCATTTCTGCTTCTCCTCATTGCCAGACGGCCTGCTTTCCTAATGAAAAGCAAGGCCGCATAGCGTTACCAGGACTGGGTTGCCTTAAATGTATCAAGGATGCCTTTCAGCTTTGCCTCGATCTCATCGTTATACGCGCCAGTTTGGTTGATTTGTTGCAGAAGCTCGGCATGCTCACGGTCAGCAAACGCCAACAGCGCAGCTTCAAAGCTACCTACCTTCGCCAACTCGATATCACCCAGATAACCACGTTCAGCTGCAAACAGAACCAGAGACTGCTGCGCAACAGACATCGGTGCGTATTGTTTCTGTTTCAGAAGCTCGGTCACTTTCTGACCATGGCTCAGCTGTTTACGTGTTGCATCATCCAAATCGGATGCGAACTGGGAGAACGCAGCAAGTTCACGATACTGTGCCAAAGCGGTACGGATACCACCGGACAGTTTTTTCATGATCTTGGTCTGCGCTGCACCACCCACACGAGATACGGAGATACCCGGGTTAACCGCAGGACGAATACCGGCGTTAAACAGGCTGGATTCCAGGAAGATCTGACCATCAGTAATCGAAATTACGTTGGTCGGAACGAACGCGGAAACGTCCCCTGCTTGAGTTTCAATGATTGGCAATGCGGTCAAAGAACCGGTTTTACCTTTCACTTCACCCTTGGTAAAGGCTTCAACGTAGTCTGCGTTAACACGCGCAGCACGCTCCAGCAAACGGGAGTGGAGGTAGAATACGTCGCCAGGATAAGCTTCACGACCTGGTGGACGACGGAGCAGCAAGGAGATTTGACGATATGCAACAGCCTGTTTAGACAGGTCATCATAAATAATCAGCGCATCTTCACCGCGGTCGCGGAAATATTCACCCATGGCACAACCGGAGTAAGGTGCCAGGTATTGCAATGCTGCAGATTCTGATGCGGTAGCGACAACCACAATGGTGTTCGCCAACGCGCCATGTTCTTCCAGTTTACGCACTACGTTTGCAACAGTAGAGGCTTTCTGGCCGATAGCAACATACACACATTTAATGCCGGAATCGCGCTGGTTGATGATCGCATCAATCGCCAGAGCAGTTTTACCTGTCTGACGGTCACCGATGATCAATTCACGCTGGCCACGACCGATTGGAATCATGGCATCGACTGATTTATAGCCAGTTTGAACAGGTTCATCAACGGATTGACGTTCGATAACGCCAGGCGCGATAGCTTCAACAGCTGAGAAGCCGTCATTTTCTACCGGACCTTTACCATCAATAGGTTCACCCAGAGTATTGACGACGCGACCCAACAGGCCACGACCGACTGGAACTTCCAGGATACGGCCAGTACATTTAACCTTCATGCCTTCAGCAAGATCGGCGTACGGCCCCATAACCACAGCACCTACGGAGTCGCGCTCCAGGTTCAGTGCGATTGCGTAACGGTTGCCAGGCAGTGCGATCATCTCGCCTTGCATTACATCGGCCAGACCGTGTACACGAATGATCCCGTCACTAACGGAAACAATAGTACCTTCATTGTGAGCTTCGCTCACTACATTGAACTGAGCAATGCGCTGCTTGATCAGTTCGCTGATTTCGGTGGAATTCAGTTGCATATGCTCCAGTCCCCTTAAGACTGCAAGACGTCTGCCAGGCGTTCAAGACGACCGCGAACGCTGCCATCTATCACCATATCGCCCGCACGTATTACTACGCCGGCCATTACAGACTTATCAATTTTGCAATTCAGCTTAACTTTGCGTGACAGACGTTTTTCCATCGCAGCGGCAATTTTAGCCAGCTGTTCGTCGTTCAATGGGCTCGCAGAGCTCACTTCAACGTCGACGGTCGACTCCAGTGAGGCACGCAGTTGAATAAACTGCTGCAACACCTCAGGAAGAACCAGTAAACGGCCATTCTCCGCCATAACTCGAATGAAGTTCTGTGCGGGTTCATCGAGCTGATCACCACAGACTGCAATAAACGTCTTAGACATTGTTTCTGGCGCTACAGCACCGGAAAGCAATTCAGCGATTTGTTCATTGCGAGTCACTTGGGCAGTAAACGCCAGCATATCTTGCCAACGCTCAACCGCCTGGTGCTCAACAGCAAAGTCAAAAGCTGCTTTGGCGTAGGGGCGAGCTACAGTTACAAATTCAGACATCAGCCCCTCCCTCCTTACAGTTCAGCGACCAGTTTATCAACGATGTCGCTGTTAGCAGCTTCATCCACGGAACGTTCGATGATCTTCTCGGCGCCAGCTATAGCCAACATCGCGACTTGCTTACGCAACTCTTCACGAGCACGCTTACGTTCGGCGTCGATCTCTGCCTGCGCTTGCGCCACGATTTTGTTACGTTCCTGTTCAGCTTCTGCTTTAGCTTCATCAAGGATCTGAGCTTTGCGTTTACTTGCCTGCTCAATAATCACCTGTGCTTCTGCTTTGGCCTTCTTCAGTTGGTCGGTCGCATTGGCTTGCGCTAAGTCCAAATCTTTTTTGGCACGTTCTGCAGAAGAGAGACCGTCAGCAATTTCTTTTTGACGCTTCTCGATAGCAGCCATAATCGGCGGCCATATATACTTCATACAAAACAGGACAAACAGGACAAACGCGATGGCCTGGCCGAGGATTGTTGCGTTAAGATTCACAGCACAATGCCTCTTTAAAAGTTAATAGTTTGGTGTAGTTCACAGTAGAGAAAACTCTACTTACGCGACAGCAAACATCACGTACAGACCCAGACCAACAGCGATCATAGGGATGGCGTCAACCAGGCCCATGACGATAAAGAACTGTGTACGCAGCAGAGGAATCAGGTCAGGCTGACGCGCAGCGCCTTCCAAAAATTTACCACCCAGGATGCCGATACCGATCGCAGCACCGATTGCCGCTAAACCCATCATTATAGCGGCAGCCATGTACAGCAGATCCATATTCAGGTTTTCCATGACAGTCTCCAGTTTATTTCAGTTAAAACGCAGTAGTGTTATAAGAAAATCAGTGCTCTTCGGACGCCATCGACAGATAGACAATCGTCAGAACCATGAAGATAAAGGCTTGTAACGTAATGATCAGTATGTGGAAAATAGCCCAAGGTAAACTGAGCATCCACTGTGACCACCACGGCAACAGGCCAGCAATCAGGATGAAGATCAACTCACCCGCATACATGTTGCCGAACAGTCGCAGACCGAGTGAAACCGGTTTGGACAGCAGGCTGACACCTTCCAGAATTAAGTTAACTGGAATGAATATCGGGTGATTGAACGGCTGCATCGTTAATTCTTTTACGAAGCCGCCTACACCTTTCATTTTAATGCTATAGAACAGGATCAGGATGAATACACCCAATGCCATGGACAAGGTAATACTCACATCAGCCGTAGGTACCACACGCAGTGCTGGTAACCCAAAGACACGTTCACCGATGAGAGGCAGTAAATCGATTGGTAGTAAATCCATCATGTTCATCAATAAAACCCAAACAAACACGGTCAGGGCTAATGGTGCGATGACTTTACTTTTGCCGTGGTACATATCCCGAACGCTGTTATCGACAAACCCGATAATGAGCTCAACTGCTGTCTGCAATTTACCCGGCACGCCACTGGTGGCACCTGCCGCAACTTTGCGGAAAATAAACAGAAAAGCTAACCCCAGCACGACAGAGAAGAACAAAGAGTCAATGTTCAACGTCCAGAACGTCGCAGGGCCAGGTGATTGGGGATTGACCAACTCAAAGGTACGCAGGTCCAACTGAAGGTTATTCAGATGGTGTCCTATGTAGTCCCTTGGAGTAGAGATTTCTCCTGATGCAGACATGATGCCTCTTACCCTTTTGTAGTTAAATGCGATAACCGCTAAATACGATAACTGTTAAGTACGGTTGCCACTTATCACGGCCGGTGCCAATATCTGCACAATTAGCACCGCTAAATAGGTTAAGCCTAGTGGTGCAAATGCTGCTTTAAGCAACCCTAACGCCACAATCAGCAAAATTATCGTCACGATAACTTTTAACCCTTCACCAATGGCGAACGACCATGCAACACGACCCGGAGCAGCTGTTTTCGCCTGATGACGACTGGCAAACAACATAAATACGGCATTGGGTAACCATGCTGCCAGCCCACCTGCCAGAGCCGAAGCACTCCATTCCAGGCTTTTAAAACCAAAAACAGCACTGAGAACAACAAAAGTCATTAACTGCAACAACAGCAACTTTCGTGCAATTTTCCCACTGTAAAGGGATACAGACATGACGTTTGTTCTCTCCGAACCACACTAAAGGTATGCTGAGTGAGGTATAAAACTGCCTTTTACCCCATTGAGTCAAGCAGCAAAAAACGAGCAAATTATACGGGCCACTCAAACGAATTCAATCGATAAGTAGCGAAAAGGTGAACAATTATTTAAATTTTCTTCTTTCGAGCTATTTTCACAAGAAAAGCCTCGGAATAAAGCACGTATTTAATTGTCTGACGATTCCAACTATTATCAATAAAGCGTGGAACTGATCACATAACTAAAAACAAACTAATTTATATCCTATAAGACTTCTCTTTGTCTTTAACGAAAAGAGCCATTAAAAACTTTTATAAATCATAATGTTAAATTTAAACCATTATCAAACAACTTATCTACTTAGTAAAAACTTACCGTTGACATTTCCGATAATAATCCGGCAACACTTCAGATACATAAAAAGTGCAATGTCTCCGATAAAATAATGACCAAGGTGATTATTTCGCCGCATTAAATATAGTGATGTCAATTCTTACCGCTGATTTTGTAAACAATACGTGAAATATAATCTTCCCGTAAGAGAACCTGCGAATAAATACTCACCAATATTAAAACGACTAAATAAGATAAATTCCCCTGCTTCAAGTAAGGATTTATTACATTTTTTTGATAAATAGCAAAGTTAGTTTGACTTAAGAATCACCAAATGACGTTCACCCTCTAACTCGGGCACCTGCAATCGAATCACTGACTCGAGAACGACGCCATCAGGCAGTATCGCCAATTCATCATCTGGCCTCACCCCTTTAAGCGCATAAAAACGCCCTCCGGGCTTGGCAGGCAAATGATGACACCAAGACAGCATATCTTGTAAGGATGCAAATGCACGGCTTATTACGCCATCAAATACCGGTTTTGCGGCAAAGTCCTCAACACGGCTTTGTACCGGTTCGATATTGCTTAGCCCTAATTCATGCTGAACCTGACGCAAAAAACGAATGCGTTTACCCAAACTATCGAGCAATACGAAATGTGCATCAGGGCGCACAATAGCTAAAGGTATTCCCGGAAGCCCAGGACCCGTCCCAACATCAATAAAACGGTTACCTTGTAAGTGCGGGTTAACAACAATGCTATCCAAGATATGCCGTACCAGCATTTGCATAGGGTCACGGACAGAGGTGAGATTATAAGCTTTGTTCCACTTATGAAGCAGTTCTACATAGCCTATCAATTGGTGTTTTTGCTGATCGGGTAACGCAATACCTGCCGCGTTCAGCAGGGAATCTAATTTTTTTAACACAACAATATCCTCTGACTGAAAAAGCTTCTGTCAGCATGTAATGAGCCGGTATGAGAAAGAATAATCTAGCTTAGCCGTGGTTTGAATAGTTAGGGCTAAAATCTACCTGGCCGCTTATCGTGCGCGGCTCAGGCAAATGTTTAATCGTTACGCGCTACGACGTAACAACCCCTGTTTTTTCAGCCAAACCAGCAAAATGGAAATTGCCGCAGGTGTAATACCTGAAATACGTGATGCTTGCCCAATTGAGTTAGGTTTGTGATCATTCAGTTTAGCAATAACTTCATTAGATAAACCAGACACTTGGCGATAATCTAAATCAACAGGCAACAATGTATTCTCATTGCGCAATTGCTTTTCGATCTCTTCCTGCTGACGAGCAATATAACCTTCATATTTAACTTGAATTTCAACCTGATCAGCAGCTTGCGGATCCGTTAATGCGGGGCCGAATGAAGGTAATGTTGTTAATAAGCGATAGTCGATTTCAGGGCGACGCAGTAATTCTTCACCATTGGCTTCTTTTGACAGTGGCGCTTTCAGCAACGCATTGATTTCAGATACATTTTCGGAGTGAGGATGAACCCATATATCACGTAAACGCTGGCGTTCTTTCTCAATTTGCTCAACTTTTTGGCTGAAGTGAGCCCAACGCACATCATCGACTAGCCCTAATTTTCGGCCCATTTCCGTCAAACGTAGGTCTGCATTGTCTTCACGTAGCATGAGGCGATATTCAGCTCGTGAGGTAAACATACGGTACGGCTCTTTGGTACCAAGGGTGCTTAAATCGTCCACCAGCACGCCAAGGTAAGCTTCATCACGGCGAGGCGACCATCCATCTTCATCATTAGCGAAACGGCCCGCATTGAGGCCTGCAAGCAGCCCTTGAGCTGCTGCTTCTTCATAGCCGGTGGTGCCATTGATTTGCCCAGCAAAGAACAAGCCCTGAATATATTTACTTTCCAGGGTAGGTTTTAAATCACGGGGATCAAAGAAATCGTATTCGATAGCATAACCAGGCCGAATAATACGTGCATTTTCAAGACCTTTCATCGAGCGGACGATCTGCATTTGGACATCAAAAGGCAAGCTGGTAGAAATGCCGTTTGGATAAATCTCATTACTCGTCAAACCTTCAGGTTCAAGGAAGATCTGATGTGAATTACGATCGGCAAAACGCATGACTTTGTCTTCGATAGATGGGCAATAACGTGGCCCGATCCCCTCAATGATCCCGGCATACATCGGGCTGCGATCCAAGTTATTACGGATCACTTCATGCGTTTTTTCATTGGTGTATGTGATATGACACGCCATTTGCTCAGGATGCTGACTGGCATTTCCCAAGAAAGAAAATACTGGAATTGGCGTATCACCAAGCTGAGGAGCCAATTGGCTAAAATCAATGGTGCGGGCATCAATACGCGGTGGAGTACCCGTTTTAAGGCGATTTACACGTAGCGGTAATTCACGCAGACGTTGTGACAATGAGATTGATGGTGGATCACCAGCACGACCGCCGCTGTAGTTCTCAAGGCCAATATGAATTTTTCCGTCAAGGAAAGTGCCGACAGTTAAGACTACCGCTTTGGCTCGGAATTTTAATCCCATTTTGGTCACAGCACCGACCACACGATCATTTTCAACAATCAGATCTTCTACAGGTTGTTGGAAGATCATCAAGTTAGGCTGGTTTTCCAATGCGGTACGTACTGCCTGGCGATACAGAACACGGTCGGCTTGCGCTCGGGTAGCTCTTACCGCAGGCCCTTTGCTGGCGTTTAGTATCCTAAACTGGATACCGGCCTGGTCAGTTGCCATCGCCATTAAGCCGCCCAGAGCATCAATCTCTTTTACCAAATGCCCCTTACCGATACCGCCAATCGCTGGGTTACAAGACATTTGTCCCAGTGTGTCGATATTGTGCGTCAGCAATAAGGTCTGACGTCCCATGCGTGCCGCTGCCATTGCAGCTTCCGTGCCGGCATGGCCACCACCAATGATGATGACGTCAAATTGATCTGGATAAAACATGGTACTGCACCTCGCCGTTATGCGAATTTCTGTGTTTGCCCTGGGGTGGGGGATTCTACTCAAGTTTAGACGATCGACCAAGCAGCTTAGGATCGCCCTTAATTAAAAGAA